>CANKAJ010000001.1 GCA_947479645.1 Betaproteobacteria bacterium
AAGAACCGCAATCTCATTGAGCGTTACTTTTGCCGGATTAAACATTTCCGTCGAATCGCAACGCGTTATGACAAACTGGCCCAACGGTTTGCCTCTTTTATCGCTTTGGTCGCAGCATTCGTTTGGCTAACCTGAATGTCAACAGACCCTAATAATTCCAATATTGTCATTTCGAGCGACGCGAGAAATCCGCTTTTCTTAGTGCGCAAGATGCAGATTCTTCGGCCTGTGGCCTCAGAATGACAATTTTTAGATGCCCCCTTAAATATCAAACGACGATTAATGTGAGGTTCCCATGAGCCCATCAGAGCAAAAGTCGGTACTGGTTGTCGAAGACGACGAAGTCTCAGCGAATACGCTGCTCAAATTCCTGACAAAGCGAGGCTACCTCGTTGAAGTGGAGACTCACGGCGATCGTGCCGTGAAACGCATCCTCGCCATGCAGCCCGATGCTGTGGTGCTCGATTGCAACCTGCCGGGCAAGGACGGTTTCGACGTGTGCCGCGAAGTGCGCTCAGGCTACCTCGGTCCGATCATTATGTTCACCTCGCGCGATGACGATATCGATCATGTGCAGGGGATGGACTGTGGCGCCGACGACTACATGATCAAACCCGTCACGCCGCACGTGGTCCTCGCGCACCTCGTCGCGTGCATGCGCCGCGTTGGCCAGGCGCCCGGAGGCAGTCAGGACGAGTATGGCTTCGGGCGTTTTTTCATCAGTCGCACCACCCGCGTCGTCAGGCTCGACGACGTCGAGGTGCCTTTCAGTACTGCGGAATTCGATCTGCTCTGGCTGCTCGCGAGTAGGGCTGGCGTCGTGCTCTCGCGCGACGACATCAACAGTGACTTGCGCGGCTTGGAACACGACGGCCTGAACCGTTCGATCGACATGCGAATTTCGCGACTGCGCAAGGCACTCGGGGACAATGCGGAAAACCCGGTGCGCATCAAGACTGTGCGCGGCAAGGGATATTTGTTCAGTCGCAGCGACTGGAACTAACCGGACCGGGAGCGGTCGGTCCCACCCTTTCGGGCCTGTGGCAAGCGGGCTCTTTTCAGCGGCGATTCACAACTGAAATCCCCATGACTTTTCGCAGGCGCGGGGGCAAGGCCTTGATCGTGCTTCCAAATCAGTCGTTCAGAATTCGAGAGGCGTCCAAGTTGATACAGGAGATGCTGAGCATACCAAGAGCATGGGAGAAACTTGTCGACAAATTGCTTGTGGACAATTTTTCTCCCTTATTGTTCTTCAAGTTCGTGCTGGTTTCGGTTGTCATCGTGGCCGTGCTGTCGGCTATCTGGAAGTTCGGCCTGGAGGAGTTGGCAGACCCGTACATGCCAGGAGACCATGACATTGACTCGTTCGCTGAGTGTTGCGAGTTTGTCATATTCAGTTGCTTATTCTCGGCAATGTCCCTCGTCGTGCCGACCATGCTCTTATATCGTCTCATTGGAAGCAGGCAGGCAGCAAGCAGACTTTCTGAGGCAGTATTTTTCCAGTCCCCGCAGCCTATGATGGTTGTGAATTCGGTATTCAAGGTGATAGCGGCAAACCGGGCCTGGGAGAATCTTGCAAGTATTTCATCGGGCAGGGCAGTTGGCAAACCGCTCGAAGCCTTCGCATTTGGCATGGGCGCCGTTGAGAAATCTGCATCCATGGTCCAGTCAATAGCAGAAACGGGTCAATGGACTGGAGAGTTTTCTTTTGAGTGTTCACCGAAGGATGATCGCGTCTTGCGAATGGAAATAACCGCCATTCGTCATAACCATCACTTTATTGGCGATCACATCTGCATCTTCACCGATATAACCAGCCAAAGACAACTTCTCAACGACGCAATGCGTGACTCGCTCATTGATGCTTTAACTGGGCTGCCGAACCGGAGGATGTTTATGCAACTTGTTGATGAAGTCGGAACTGACCGGAGAGCATCTGAGCACATGATTGCAGTCCTTTTCATCGACCTTGACGGATTCAAACAAGTAAATGATCAACACGGGCACGCAATTGGCGACGAAATATTGAAAATTGCTGCCCATCGGCTCAAAGACTGCGCACGCAGTGGGGACGTTCTCGCGAGAATAGGCGGTGATGAGTTCGTCATGTTGTTAAAGGACGTTAATTCTCTTGACGATGTGCGAATCGTGGCCGGTCGGTGTATTGAGAAAGTAGCAGCCCCCATCGAAGTCAAAGGCTGGCGAATGCGGGTTGGGGCTAGTGTTGGCATTGCAACTTCGACGCCGAATTTCTTCACTTCGAGTGAACTGCTATTAAAACGTGCCGACGAAGCAATGTACGCCGCCAAGAAAGGTGGGCGAGGCAGATTCAGGGTGCATGAAAGCGCGGTCAATCGCCATTGATTCGCTTCATAATTTAGTGCTGACTCGCATCCCAGGTGGTGTGGGAGGGGCCGGCGCTCGACGCCGCTCCTATGCCGATGCTACCTTGCATAGACAAGTCTTGGCCATTGGCGCCAGTTGGCATCGAGACGCCGATCACAACACATTAATCCTGTCTCTGCCGCGAAAACGACGTGCGTGATTCATGGGCCTTTGGAGAAATTCTGATCATCCGCCCATCATCCATGTCTCTGCCGTGAAAGCGGCTAATGGATAATCTGGGTTTAAGATGAATTCTAGGAATTGACCGTGCCAAGTGCCAAGGGCCAAAGCCGCGTCAGGCCGTCTGCTTGCCCAATGCCCCCATGATGCTGATTGCCACAGCCTCTGCCACTTCAATGCCATCCACGCCGGCCGAAAAGATCCCCCCCGCGTAGCCTGCCCCTTCGCCTGCCGGGTAGAGACCGGTAGTGTTGATGCTCTGGTGGTCTGCCCCACGCTTGATGCAGATTGGCGACGAGGTGCGAGTTTCCACGGCGGTGAGCGTGGCATCAGCCATGGCGAA
The DNA here is from genome assembly GCA_947479645.1 of Betaproteobacteria bacterium. Lineage (GTDB taxonomy): Bacteria > Pseudomonadota > Gammaproteobacteria > Burkholderiales > SG8-39 > CAIYPG01. The sequence continues at coordinate 2,909 of CANKAJ010000001.1, forward strand.
ATCGGGTATCTGCTTGCCTATAGTCGGCAGCGCCTCGCGTATGGCTTCGATGGCGTAGTCCGGCAACGCAGACGACAGATCGGTCAACGTCACGCCTGGCATATAGGACGGGATTACAGAGCCCAGTTTGGTCGAAGGCCGGCGCGCCAGAAAATCGCCAACCAATTGCACTGGTGCGTTGTAGTTTCCCCCACCCAGTTGAAATGCGCGCTCTTCCCATTGGCGCTGGAAGGCCACGCCGGCCAGAACGTCGCCTGCGTCGTTATTCGGAAAATCGGCGGGAGTAATTCCCACCACGATGCCGGCGTTGGCGTTGCGTTGGTTGCGTGAATACTGGCTCATGCCGTTGGTCACGACTCGACCTTCTTCCGACGTCGCAGCCACCACCGTTCCGCCCGGGCACATACAGAAACTGTAAACGGTGCGGCCATTCTTGCAGTGATGCACTAGCTTGTAGTCGGCTGCACCGAGTATCCGGTTGCCGGCGAACTGCCCGAAGCGACTGGAGTCGATCAGCGATTGCGGGTGCTCTATGCGAAAGCCGATGGAGAGTGGCTTGGCTTCCATGTACACGCCTCGCTCGCGCAGTACCTCGAAGGTGTCGCGTGAACTGTGGCCAGGAGCCAGCACGACATGGTCGGTGGCGATGGTCTCGCCGCTGGCGATCTTCACGCCGCGAATCTGTCTCAGTTTTGAATTGGCAGGATTGCGTTCGATATCGAAATCCACCACCCGGCTTTGGAAGCGGATCTCGCCGCCAAGCATCTCAATGCTGGCGCGCATTTTCTCGACGATGCCGACCAAGCGGAAGGTGCCGATGTGCGGCTTGCTGACGTAGAGAATTTCGTCGGGCGCACCGGCCTTGACTAACTCGGTCAGCACCTTGCGGCCGTAGTGCTTTCGATCCTTGATCTGGCTGTAGAGCTTGCCATCGGAAAAAGTGCCCGCACCGCCTTCGCCGAACTGAACGTTGGATTCCGGGTTGAGCTTGCCTTCGCGCCACAGTGCCCAGGTGTCCTTGGTGCGCTCGCGCACCGCCTTGCCTCGTTCTAGGATGATTGGGCGAAAACCCATCTGCGCCAGGATCAGCCCGGCAAAAAGGCCGCAGGGACCGGTGCCGACAATAACGGGACGCAATGAAGAGCGCGCTGAGGGCCTCGGTGCCTCTTTTGTATTGTGCCGTTCGGCCATATCTACCGGCGAATGGGCCACAAACTTGTATTCCATATCAGGCGTTGGTACGACGTGCGATTTGTCTGATAGACGTTTCAGCACTGCTACTTCGTTCCTGACCTCCGCATCCACACTGTAGATCAGGTAGATCGCGGAACGCTTGCGCGCATCATGGGCGCGGCGAAAAATCGTGAACCTGATCAGGTCAGCGTCACCAATGCCCAGGCGCGTTAGTACTTTGGCACGTAACGCTGGTTCGGCGTGATTGAGTGGCAGCTTGATTTCAGTGAGTCGCAGCATGGCGGTTCAGAACGGTGTTGTTGCATAAAGCGAATTTGGTCAAAGCTGACCCATTTCTGGCTTCATTCTAGTCTTTCACCGACATCGGCATATCAAGATTTATATCCTGTTTAGTGGAGACGCACTGACCCAGGCTTCGGTCTTTTGTCGCGGCAGCGCACGCGCTTTCATGGCCGATCCGATGATGGGCTTGTGCTGTTGCGGAAATGATTATGCGGCCTTTGGGAATTGAAGGATAGTAGATAGAAGTGCGAGGATGAGAGCAGAAATGTTGTTATGGCCCTGTAGCCCACTATAGAGCTATAAATTGAGAATTCCGGATCGGACTCCGGATTATAGGATGGCTGTTCAAGCTAAAGTGACCCGCATTTTGGTAGTTCCGCCTTAACAGGCGGTTGAAAAACGGTAGTTGTCACGGTAAGTGGCGACGGAACTCTTCGTGGGCCTCTTGTCAGTTCGGCGGTGTTGACGCATGAACTGCGCGCCGCAATTCCAATGTTTTTGTTGGTAAGCCTGTTGTGTAAATAAGATCGCGGCAATGAAGATGCTGTTTTTTTACGGAAATCAGCATCGATGGATATTTTTACCAAACGAGGTGGTCTTCTAAGTTGGCGCGTTGGAGCAGCGACGGGTTTGCTGTGAGTCTGTCAATTCAATCGATAGCCTTGAAGCCAATGGCGGCGACAACTCTCGCCCAACGGGCCGTGTCTTCTTGGATCATACGGCCAAACTCCGCTCGTCCCGTACCCGATCCGCTAAAACCGATTTCAGCCAGTTTGGCGCGAACTGCAGGGGCCTGGGCGGCTGATACGAAAGCAGCACTTATCTTGTCGAGAAGGTCGGGCGGTGTTTTGGCGGGCGCCATGACTCCATACCATACGACGACTTCGAGATCCGTAGTGCCAAGTCCCTTGAATGTCGGTGCATCAGGAAAGATGTCAGAGCGAGCAGCTCCGGTTGTAGCCAAGACCCGCATCCTTCCTGACTTGACAGCCGACGAGATGGTACCGGTGGAATAGACCATAGCCTGAATATCTCCGGCAAAAAGAGCCGGAGCGGAGTCCGCTTGGGATTTGTAGTGCACTGGCTCATAGGGTAATCCATACAAATGAGCAAAATAGGCCCCCGTCAGGTCGGTGACTGATCCGGCACCGAAATCGCCGATAAAAGTGACTTTCCTTTGTTTGGCCCAAGCCAGAAATTCCGCAATGGATTTGGCTGCGGCATGCTGAGGGCTGACGACGAATGACAGGTCTGCCTTCGCTACCTCGGCGACCGGTGCCAATTCCTTGAGCAAATCAGGGGGGAAATTGCGGTTGGTACTGGGTGGGAGGCTGATTTGGGATTGCACTGCAAGAAGGAGCGTATAACCGTCTGGCACCGCGCGAGCGACTTCTTGCGTCGCTATCAAGCCTGCGGCTCCTACTTTGGAATCGATGATTAATCCGCTGGTCCAGATTTCTTGCAGCTTAATTGTCAGATTGCGACCAACGATATCGGCGGCAGAGCCACCGCCAAATCCGATAACAATTCGAATGGGCTTGGAGGGATACATTGATTGTGCAATGGCCGGCGGGGATACAAAAATAGCCAGGGTCACCAGAATGAGCAAAACACTCGGCATGTCCATCTCCATTACGTATTGAGGTGCGCGCGGGCCACTTCATACCGGCCCAGATCCAAAGCCTTGATTGTCGTTGAGCCAACCGGCTGTGACGGTACACCGGATGTTCCAAATCGGTCAATGTACTGTAAGCCCCGCGTCCAGGATTCTCGTGCAGAGGAGACAGCAACCCGGGCAGGGATTGCAGGATAAACTGTCTGTCATCAGATTGAGGAGGATCAAATGATGTGCCGCTATTACCGCCAGCTTCTTACTGCACTAATGGCCATGGCATTTATTCCCGGCGCGTTCGCGCAGGCGTGGCCGGCCAAGCCGATCAAGCTTGTCGTGCCATACGCAGCGGGCGGCCCGACCGACGTCATGTCGCGCGCTGTCGGTGGACATCTTACTGAATTGCTTGGCCAGCAGATTCTTGTCGACAATCGCGCCGGCGCGGCTGGCGGCATTGGCACGGCGTACGTCGCAAAGTCAGCGCCCGACGGCTACACCCTGCTCTTCGGCGCCACGCCGACCCTGGCAATAAATCCGCACCTGTACAGCAACATTCCATATGACGCACTCAAGGATTTCGCGCCGATTTCGACCATCGCCGACTACATATTTGTGCTGGTGGCCAATCCGGCACTGCAAGCGAAGTCGATGGCCGATTTGCTTGTGCTCGCGAAGGCCAAGCCGGGAACGATCAGTTACGGCTCCTCTGGCTACGGCTCTGCGAATCACATGGAAAGCGAGATTCTTGCGCTGATGACCGGTACGCGGATGGTGCATGTCCCCTACAAGGGCGATGCGCCGGCACTCGCAGATGTGATCGGCGGCCAGATCAGCTTCCTTATGACCAGTCCGCCCAGTGCCCTGCAGAATCATCGGGCCGGCCGGGTGCGTGCCTTGGCCACGACTGGCAGGATGCGCCATGCCGATATGCCGGATCTGCCGACCATCGCGGAGACGGTTCCGGGCTTCGAATTCCAGGGCTGGTGGGGCTATCTTGCTCCGGCCGGCGCGCCACCCGAAATCATCAATCGGCTTGCGGCAGAGTTGCGAAAAATCATGGCGCTGCCCGTGATGAAAGCCCAACTGGTCGGGCTCGATCCGGTCACGAGCACGCCCGACGAGCTGGCGCAACGCATGCGGCGCGAGTTCGCGCACTGGGCAGATATCGTGAAGAAAACCGGTGTTCATCTAGACTGAGTTTCGATCCGGTATCGGTGCAGGTACTCACCATAGGATTAGCTGCAATGCGGCAACGAGTGGCGTGTTCAGAAATGAAGTGCTTCCAGCAGCTTTTTTTCTCACCGCTGATACGCTGTGCGCTTTCATTGAGCAGCCTAACCGTGTCCTTTGGCTTTTCGCCTGCGAGTATCGTCGTCGGCCCCCTGGCGCCTATGGAGGCGACAGGGCGGTAGGCGGTATCGAGCGCGGGCATCGCGATGCCGGTAGCCGCCCTTCGCTCCGCCCCTCATACGTTTGCTCGAACCTCATCCTCCGTATCTCCTGTCGCACTCGCGTCGGCGTCATCTTCCCCCTTGGCTGCAATATGACAACCGGACAGATCACGAACTCGCAACACATGCAATGGCTGTCATTTGTCTTCCCCTCCCATACGGGATACATTACCGAGCACAATCCCGCAGCCGGCGTCTCCCTCTGTCCGCGCATCCCTTATCCGGATGGCGGCGGCGCGGCGAGCGGAACAATGAGGAGTGAACATGGCAGGTACCGTCTTTCTGTACGACCCGCGTCCCGCGGCGTCGGAATCCGCAGTGCAGCTGATGCAGACGCTCGATGACCTTGCGGGCAAGGTGGTGGGCTTCATCGACAATGCGAAGCCCAATTTCAATCACCTGGTCGATGATCTTGCGGCGCTGCTGGTCTCGAAGTACGGGGTGAAGTCGGTGATCAAGCGCCAGAAGCCGGCGGCCACGGAGCCTGCGACGGATGCGGTGCTGGCCGAACTGGTGGGCCAGTGCGATCTGGTCATTACCGGCTCGGGTGACTGAGGCTCCTGCACGTCGTGGAGTATCCACGACAGTGTCCAGATTTCGAAGCGCGGTCGCGCCGCCTTGACCATCTGTTCCCGGGTGTTCGTGCCGCTGGGGCATGCGCAGGCCAAGGCACTGGGCGTGCCGGCCCTGCCCATTGTAGCCATCGAACATCCCTTCGGCGTTCTATCGCGTGAGGAAGTCAGCGCGATGGCCGAAAAAGCAGTGGATGAAGTGGCCAGGGTGATGAGCGGCGGAGGGGCGAAATGAGCTCTGCTGACAATCCAGCCGTGCGCCCGGCCGTGCTTTTCGAGACGGCTGATGACTGGGATGCGATCAACCGCCTCTATCGCAAGAACCGCTGGAGCGATGGCCTGCCCATCGTGCCGCCCACGCGGGAGCGCGTGGAGGCCATGCTCCGGTTCGCTGGCAGGCCGCGCGATGCGCTGGTGGCTCGCGTGGCGCCGGCCTTCGGTCCGGCCACGGTGGAGGGCATCGCCATCAATGCGGTGATGGCCGGCTGCGATCCGGAATACCTGCCGGTGCTAATCGCGGCGGTGGAGGCGGTAAGCGCGCCCGAATTCAACCTGCAGGCGGTGCAGGCCACCACCAATCCGGTGGCGGTGATGATCATCCTCAACGGGCCACTCGCGCGCACGCTGGAGGTGAACAGCACCTTCAACTGCCTGGGTGAGGGCTACTGGGCCAATGCGACGCTCGGCCGCGCATTGCGACTCGTGCTGCGCAATATCGGCGGTGCGCTGCCCGGGGACATGGACCGCGCCACGCAGGGGCAGCCGGGCAAGTACACCTTCTGCTGCGCCGAGAACGAGGCGGAAAACCCCTGGGAGCCGCTGCATGTGGAGCGCGGCTACCGTGCCGACCAGAGCACGGTGACAGTGGTGGGCGTGGAGGGCACGATCAACATGAACACCCACACCGACAAGGGTGACGAGGTGCTGAACATGTTTGCCCAGACCATGATCCATCCGCCCAGCAACGAGTACATCTTCGGGGGCGAGCCCTGGCTCATCCTCGGCCCAGAGCATGCCGCAACGCTGGCGCGCGCGGGCTACAGTAAGGCCGACATCAAGGCAACGCTGTGGGAGCTGAGCCGTATGCCCGCGAGCATCCTGCCGCCCAAGGACCTGGAGCGCGTACGCAATGCGCGCCGCCCGGAGTTGGGTGAGTTCGGCGCCGAGGCCATGCTGACGATTTCACCGCGCCCCGAGGACATCTGCATCGTCGTTGCCGGTGGTCCGGGTACACATTCCACCTACGCGCCGAGCTTCGGCATGATCCGTGCGGTGACGCGGGTGGTGGGGCAGTAAGGTAAGGCCTGCGCAACTAGCCTCGGAGGGTGTCATGCAATCACGTGACATTCGATAACCATGTATTGAACTCAGGGGAGCGCATCCTTGCGTAGCCCCGATGAGCTAAATTTATTCAACGGAGGGGAAAATGAAAAAAACCTTGTGCACAATCCACGTGCTGCTGTCGTTGTCAGCCCTGCTGCTGGCTGGCCCGCCTGCGCAAGCCCAGGTTCGCGAGCTGCCCAATGCCATCCGCCTCGTGCTGCCCTTCCCGCCCGGCAGCGGTGCGGACAGTTCCGGGCGCTTCTATGGCGCGCAACTGTCTGCTGTGCTGGGGACGCCCATCGTGTTCGACAATCGGGTCGGGGCCAATGCCCTCATCGCCGTGGCGGCGGTGAAGAACGCACCGGCCAATGGCGCCACGATGTTCCTGGGCAGCAGCGCTTCCATGGTGATGAACCCCATCCTGGTGAAAGATCTGCCCTATGACCCGGTCAAGGACTTCAGGCCCGTGTCAGGCCTCACGCGTTTAGTGACGGTGTTTGCCGTGGCGCCGGAATCGCCTTTCAAGAACGTGGCCGACCTGGTGAAGGCGGCCAAGGCGAACAAGGACAAGCTCACCGTGGGCACCTTCACCGCGAGCTACGAGCTGGGGCAGAAGTGGCTGGGCAATGTCGCGGGCACCGAATTCCTCAATGTGCCCTTCAAGGGGGCGGGCGACGTGATCACCAACCTGATGGGCGGGCGCCTGGACTTCACCATCCTCGACATCGCCAGCGCGGCCCCGCAGTTTCCCTCGGGCAAGCTGCGCGGCATCGCGGTGTCGAGCGACAAGCGCCATCCGGATTTCCCAAATATCCCGACCGTGGTGGAGAGCGGCTATCCGCAGTACGTGAACTTCCTGTGGAACGGCTTCTTCGTGCGCGCGGAAACCCCCAACGACGTCACCAACCGCCTTGCCGATGCCATGCAGAAGGTGCTGCTTACACCTGAAAGCAAGGACTACGCATCCAAGGTCTGGGCCGAAGTGCTGCCGCTTGGGCCGGCCGCCATGCGCAAGTACCACATCGACGACCTGGAAAACCTGAAGCGCGTAGCCAATGCGGTGGGGATCAAGCCGGAGTAGGAGTAATTACAATGCCTATCGTTATTCCACAATGACGATGGGTATATCACGAAATTGATCATAAAATAATTTCATGCATGCCCTGCACTGATGGAAAGGTAGCAGGCGGGGTTTTATCGAGCGACGAACCGGATTTCAGATAAGAGGAGCGGGATATGAAGTTCATGTTTTCCTTGGTTATTGCAGGTGTCCTGATACAGCCCGTGCAGGCACAGGAATTTCCCTCAAAACCGATTCGCATCATCGTTCCGACTTCTCCTGGAGGCGGCTCTGATGTACTCGCGCGGATTTTCTCCCCCGGGCTGGCCAAGGAAGTAAATCAACCCGTGCTGGTGGACAACCGACCGGGAGGGGGAGGGCTGTCAGGCATGGATTTCGTCGCGAAGGCAGAACCAGACGGCTATATCCTGTTGATGGGCGCGTCCAATCTCGCCAGCGTCAGGTTGTTCAACCGTAGCGTGCCCTTCGATCCGCTGACCGACCTGTCATCCATTTCCGCCCTGGTCGAATACGGAGCCGCCTTGGGCTCGCCCGTGGACGCGCCCTGGAAAAACTTCGGGGAAATGGTAGCCCATGCGAGGGCCAATCCGGGCAAGCTCTCCTACGGACATCTGGGCAGCGGACTGGGCTACCTGTACACGGAAATGTTCAAGAACCAGTTGAAGCTGGACATCCTGCCGGTGGCCTACAAGAGCGGCGCAGACTACATCCTGGCCACCCTGAGGAACGAGGTCCAATTGTCCTGGCCCAATCTGGGCAATGCCATTTCCTACGCGAAGTCAGGAAGAATGAAGGTTCTCGGCGTGACCGGCGACAAGAGGGCGCCAGAACTGCCGGATGTGCCTGCCTTCTCCGAACTCGGGATCAGGAACATGGACAATTCCTATTTCTCCCTGATGGGGCCGGGCAGGTTGACGAAGCCATTGATCAACCGTCTTTACAGGTACTCATGGGCAGCCATGAATGCCCTGGAAGTCAGGGAGGCAAGCACCAAGGCGGGTTTCCTGGTGCTGGCAAACAAGCCCGAGGAAATGCAGAAGATGCTGGAGACGCAGTCGAGGACCTGGGCCCAGGCGGCGAAGATCGCGGGCATCAAGCCGGAGTAGTTGCGCCAGGATAAGCCTGGGAAAGGGGGAAGCAAGAAGGAGAAGATCGGAAACCTTTTGACGCACTCCAGAGGGTTTGCCTCCCTCCCGGCAAAGGCTAACCACAAGCCGAGACACCCTCGGCCCGACTGTCCTGATCGTTTGCCAAGGCGCATCCTTGCAACACCCGGGTGTGCAGGCCAGTAGTGAAATTCTACTGTCCCACTTACCCGCCATCCATTACCGCCGTCGCGAACGCCGGGGTACAGGCACCAGGCCTGCCATCAACAATGCGTCAAGTTCATCCATCAAATCCGCACCAGAATCGTCCAGACAATAGTACCTAAGGTTTTGCTTAAGTTTGACCATATCCGTGAAATCCTGCAGGTCTTTATCGAGCGCACCTAGCTTGCTTTGCAGTTCGGTTATCTCGTTATCATGTGAGGCACGCACTTGCTGCGGCGATAACTCACTCACTGAATAGACGCCCAAGTTCTCCATGAACGGCGCGAGCAACTCCTCCATCTCATCACGCAATCGCGCCAGTTGGTCGGTAAGCACAGTGTTGTAATGGACAATGCGTTCGTGCTCCATGCCGGCGAGGGCTGAGGAATTGATTTGCTCGATCTGTAATTGCAATTCAAGCAACTCGAGCAGATCGCCTTTGTTGTAAGCCTGATTCACTTTTTGCATCAACGCAGTTTTACGCTCACGCTCAGCCGGATCAGGCTCTCGATCGGGATGCAGATCCGAGGCGAGTTTACGATAAACCTCGCGCACGGATTTGGTTGCGTTTTGCGTCGCCTGAGTGCGTTGCGTCTCAAGTGCCGCTTTCGCGGCAGCTTTTTTTATATTTTTGGGATTATCTTTGCTCTTTTGTGCGCGCTTGGCTGCCTTGTCAGCGCGCCGCGCTTGACGTGCATCTTCCGCAGCGCGTACTTTGGTGGCGATGTGCGCAGCAATTTCGTCGGGTGTGCCGGTGAGTTCGTCATCGCTGAGATTGACGCCAAACGTATCGCTCGCCATAGTCTTCAGTAAATCTGTACTATCTTGCTGCTCTTTTTCGAAAGAGACTCCATTGTATTTGTTATAAAGCTGCACAAGCTCAGGTGTCTGTGCTGTTGTCAGCAGTTCGCGTAAAGTCCCACGCAAAATCGCAGCAACCTTGCGCCGTTCAGTTTTGTTGAGTCCTTTACCCAACATTGCCGTATCCAAGAGTGCCACCATCGCCAGGCGTTTTTCGCGGAAAATGGCCAGCGCAGGCTCGACCTTTGTTAGGTAAACCTGGCGCATTTGTGGAATAAATTCGCGCCATACCTCAAGCTCAACACGCGTGGTGCCAATCTGTGCGATCAGCTGGTTGAACTTCTTTTGCTCGCGGCTTAATGTCCGACTGCAACCGTGCACCCCAATGGGGACCAAACCCTGCGGCTCAGGGGCATTTCCAAATAATGATTTTTGCACGGCAATATCAAGAACTGGATAAAAATTATTCGGCGGACTCGGCGCTGAAGCGCAACGGCTCCAGGAGGTGTCCCGTTCGTAGGGGAGGATTTGATCAGGCGGCAGTATGATTATGCGGCCTTTTGGAGTTGATGGATAGTAGGCCGAAGAGCGTGAACGTGAGTAGAAATATCTAGGCGGCCGGCGGTGTGCGGGTTCGGGCTGGAGCGGTTGTTCTGCGGCTGGATGAAACAGGAGCAGGACTGGTGTCTTGCCGTCCATGACCTGTCGGGCGCCAGGCCGGCGACCGAGCGTGTGGCATTCCCGCGTCGCGCGCACTGCGCCACTGCGAAGCAATGGCGCGGTGCGCAGGATAAATCAGTGTTCGCCCGGCATCCTGACCTTCGCCATGGTCAGCGGATTGCCATAACTGGCCAGATAGGAGAGGTGATATGCCTCCGGCCCACCGGCCACGATGATGGCAATATCTTCTGCGCGCTTGCAGATGCAAACCCTGTCCCCATCGAACTTCTGCTCGCTCGATACGGCCATTATGCGGGGCTCAGCCGGAAAGTCAGCCAGCGGCACCTTGGTGTGCTCGAACAGCCATTCCCTGATGCGCGCCTTGGACCAGCCCGCCTCATGGAATATGTCGGCATGCCGGGGCGTCAGAATGACAGTGGGATTACCATCACCCTTAAAGTAGCTGTTGGTGCCCCACACCGCCATGGCATTGACTAGCATTCCGAGAATGCTCTCCGGCTTCAGGTAGGCAGCAACCACGCTTTGGGTCCCCTGGCAGGCGATTACCGTGACCGTGCTGTCCTCCGGACGAAACCCCCGCTCCACATGGAAGGCCTCCCAGGGGCTCTCCTCCTCCAGTTCGCCCGTGCAGAACGTGTACTTGCCGGGAAAACCATGCGTTGCCTTGTCAATCTCGCCCGGTATTGCACCACCCAGATTGAGCATGGCTAGCCTCACGGCGCGCCCTATCGTGGCATTGGCCCGCCAGCCTGGCCCCAGCGCACCGCGTCCGCCATTCACACCAATCAGGCGCCGGATCGGTCCATTGATAAGCACAAATGGCGCCACCGGATTGGTAGTGGTCTGCACCCCAAGCAGAAGAAACGCCGGTTGTGCCAGTGCTTCGACGGCGGCGATGACCACCGGGAGATATTCTGGAAGGCAGCCCGCCATTACGGCATTGATGGCGATATTCTCAACGGTAGCAAGGCCACCACCGGGCGCCATGCGGGCGATTTTCAAGTCTGGTGGCAACTGCACATGATCAATCATGCGCGCGACCCGTTCACGGGTCGGGGCTATCACAGGCAGGCCGTCGGTCCAGCCGCGCTCATACATGTCGCTAAACGCCGCATCCATGTCGTCGTCGACAATGATGCTCCTCCCCGTGAGACGATCCCGCACGGACATAAGGTTCCTCAGTTCTCGAGCCTGATATTGGCGTTCCTGACAATGCGGGCAAACTTCTCCATGTCTGACTTGATCAGCGCCGCGAATTTTTCAGGGGTGCCCGGCAGAGGATCGAGGCCTTGGGCACCCAGCTTTTCCTTCACATCGGCCAGCGCCTGGATGCGATTGAGTTCATCGGAGACTTTGCGGATCAGATCCTTGGGAGTGGCCGCCGGCATCAATATGCCAAACCAGTTGGTCGATTCGAAATTGGGCATTCCGGCCTCGGCGAAGGTGGGCATATCGGGCAGCGCATCGAGGCGGTTTTTGCCTGATATGGCAATCGGCTTCAGCTTGCCGGCCTTGATCTGCGCCAGGACATTGATGGGTTGCGCGAACGCAAACTGCACATCTCCTGCCACCAGGGCCGTGGCAGCCGGGGCGCCGCCCTTGAAAGGAATATGGGTAGATTTCACCCCGGCGAGGGAATTGAACAACTCCCCGGAAAGGTGCCCCAGGCCGCCGGCACCTGGCGAGGCGTAGTTCAATTGGCCTGGATGGGATTTGGCATAAGCGATAAAGTCCTTGAGAGTGGCCGCCCGCACCGAAGGATGCACGACCAGCATGAAGTCGCTGGTACAGATGGTGGTAACCGGGGCGAAGTCGTTGACCGGATCGTAGGGTAGCTTGCTCAATTGTGGATTGATGGCGTGCGTGTTGGCCACCAGAAGCATGGTATAGCCATCGGGTGGTGCCTTGGTGAGCGCCTCGGAGCCGATGATGGTGTTGCCCCCGGGCTTGTAGTCGTTGATGAGGGGCTGTCCCCAGGACTCCTGCATTCTTTGCGCATAGATGCGGATCACATTGTCCGTGCTTCCGCCAGGACCATAGGGAACTATCATCCGTATGGGTTTGCTCGGGTAATTCTGCTGCGCCTGCCCATTGCCGGATGCAATGAGGGACATTGCGAATATCCAGGCCGGGCCGATAGTTGTAAAAACCGATTTTTTCATTTGCTCCTCCATTGGAGGAATACACATTACCACTTCATGCCTGCCTGCCGAAAATGACATATCGCCGTCATCTGGGATGGCAAAGCAGGTTCACTCAGTCACCTACTGAAAAATCGAGGGGAAGCGATGTCACGCATCACCTATACGCCGCCTCCGACTCCTCACCACCGGTCATCATGATTGTCGTTCAACCAGCCAAGATGATTGGCGCCGGCACCAGATCAGACGGCGACTGCCACAGCAATGCGATGACGCTTCAAGCTAGGCTGTTGCAGTGGTCAACCTGACTGCGATATTTTCACCTGCTCCAGGGTCAGACGAAATCCTATACCTCGAAGTCCGATGATGGCGTTTTCTTCTCCACTCGCTTCGGTCAGTTTTTTGCGAAGATGAGAGATATGCACTTCCAGTGTGCGGCTCAATAGATCCCAATCCCGTCCATAGATACGCCTGAACAATTCTTCACGAGCCAGGGTTTGGTTGTCGGCGTTCACCAGGGCGCAAAGGATTGTCACCTCCATCTCGGTTAAATGGACTAGGCTCCCTTCGGAGTTAAGGAGTCGCTTCTCATGCACTTCGAACTTTACATTTCCCAATTGAATTTTGCATAGGCGCGACTGCTGAGTCTTTGATGCTCCGTGGCGCAAAGCGTTTCTTATTCGTGCACGCAGCACCTCCGGCTGAAAGGGCTTGGTCACATAGTCGTCCCCACCTACATTGAGGCCTTTGACAATCATTTCTTCCGACAAGTTTCCGGATAGAAATATCAGCGGAAGACTGGATCTGTTACGAATCTGCTGGGCAATGGATATGCCATCCTCTTCGGGCAGCCCGATATCGAGCACAATAACATCGACTTCTGCCTTGTCTACCATTCGGCACAATTGTGCACCGTTGCTTGCAAATACGACCTCAAATTCTTTCTCAAGAATGAAGCGAAGAAGCTTGCACACATCAGCAGAGTCTTCGAGGATAACGACGCTTTTTTTTGGGGATTCTCTATTCATGTCAAATCACTGTTTGCGAAGAATTTTAGTGCAGCACCGGCACTGATAGAAGATTTCGAGGTCATTTTTTCTTCGAAACGGATCGTGTTCAGGTTTTGCGAGAGGCCAGTGGTGAAATTCCAATGGTCTACTCACTCGGGGAGACGAATTCGTGAATTGCGCCCGCTCGGATCCTTGCGGGGGGGACGGGTAACCGGCATTCCTGCGGCGATCTCAACTGCTTCATGACACCCCTTGAAGTCCGTCAGGCTTATCCTGAACTAATGAAGGCCTGAGTTGCAAAAGCGTGTCCAGACAATCTGGAGGCGGTACAGCGATAGATCATTATGAACCGCTGACAAATTACATCCAGTGCTGGACAACCTAACTCTGTGTCCAGGTGGAACTTGAAAATTTAAAATTTGTAACGCGCGGCGGAGTGATTCGCTGGCGACTAACGCGCACTCGGCCCCAAGCAATGCAGTTGAATCCGGGTAGCGCGCGTTAGATCAGTGTCTGCAGATCAGGGGAACCCTCCGAGGGCTTCAGTTTGATGTCCGCAAGAGTTAGTAACCTATTCTTCCAGCTTCAGGGCAGCATCAGCGACTACTTTCTTCCAGCTACCGAGTTCCGTGGCGATGTGCTGCCGGAATTGCTCGGTTGTGCTGCCAACGGCAATGCTGCCCTGTTTATCCAGCCCAGCCACGATTTCCGGCGATTTGACGGTCTTCACGAAAGCGTCGTTCAGCCGGGCAATAATTGGCGCAGGCGTGCCGCCAGCGCCGAGAACGCCAATCCAGCTCGCGTAGTTATATCCGGGCACGCCCTGTTCAGACACACTGGGAAGGTCCGGCAACTGCTTGCTCCGCGGATCGCTCATGATGGCAAGCGGTTTTACCTTGCCCGCCTTAATGAGCGGCAATGTCGCAACCAGCAGTCCTGTACCAACATCCACGCGTCCAGCCTGTACTTCCAGAAGAAGTGGCCCGGTGCCCTTGTGGTGCACGAAGGTAACCTGGGTGTTGTTCAAGGAATGCAGCCAGGCACCTGCCAGATGGCTGATGGCCCCGGCACCGGCCGTTCCGTAATTGATCTTGCCCGGATTGGCCCGCGCATAGGCCAGATACTCCACCAGATTCTTGGCAGGGAAGTCGGGGCGCGCGGTGATCACCGACTGCTGATTGCTCATCAGCGTGATGGGGGCGAGGTCCTTCTGTACGTCGAAATTGAGGGAATTGTAGAAGGCCGGAAAAACAGTAAGGCCGGTCGAGATGATCAGGATGTTGTAGCCATCAGGCCGGGACCTGGCGACAAAGCCCGCCCCCGTCGTATTGCCTGCGCCGGGCTTGTAGTCGATCACCACCGACTGGCCAAGCAGGTTCGTGAGCTTGGGCGTGTACATGCGTGCCTCCAGGTCCACCGCGCCGCCGGGTGCAAAAGGCACCACCATGGTGATGGGGCGTACGGGATAAGGTGGCGCTGAACCCTGGGCGAGGGCGAAGGTCATGCTTCCGTGCAATAGGGTGAGGACGAGCGGGATTTGCAGGAACGCATACTTCACGGCTTTCTCCTTTTGTTATTTACGTTATTGCGAAACAGTTTCTAGCTTACTCCAGACTCGGGAGTAATGCCGAGTCAAACCACACCATGATCAGTGCGAAAGCTGATGTTTCTTCTCTTCACCAACTTGACTTCGACGATACCAATTTCATTTTCGTGGTGATGCCGGCAACGTCGAGCCGACAAACATTCAGGGGGCGCTCCTGCAAGCGGAATGAGAGCCTTCGATAGTTCTCGCAGTCGGCAAGTACGAGTAGTGAGAATCAACGTGTTGATGACTTCAGCCGTCTACTCCTACATTCCCTCGCAGTGGTGAAATTGCAATGCCCGAAGGGCCAGGGTAGCGCTATGGACCTATTTTAAAGTACCCCACAGCGGGATAGTCTTCTGGAAACCGGGGATGACCTAGTGATGTTAGGATTTGATGCTATTAAAAGTCGAGGGATATGCATGTCTATTCTTGAGGAATCGCCAGTTCTTGTCGTATCGAATAAGGGCACGCGTGGTGTAAAGGGGACGCTACTTGCTGCATTGACCGCGGCCGTGGGCATTGCGGCTTTGCCATCCCCATCCATTGCTCAGACGTTTCCAACCCATCGGTCACGAAATTCGTTGCCGACGAATACATCAAATGGGGAAATATTGTCCGAGACGCAAAGATCCAGTTCGATTGATCTCGGTGCAACCGCCAAAACATGAGCGGGCGGCCTGGTTTGTCGGCGGCTGATATTTTCGTGTGATTATGTCGTCCGCTCGAGCTAGATATGCCTGCAGTGCAATATCAATTCCCGATATTGTCAGTTTTACGCGGTTGCGGAATTTTGTTGAATTTGAGACAAGCAGATTCTAAAAGGAAGATGTTATGAAGTGGATATGTGTACTTATCGCGTCATTACTGGCGCTTGCTTCCTTTTCCCAGGCCTGGGCACAGGTTTTTCCCAGCAAACCGTTGCTCTGGATCATTCCTTATGCGCAGGGAGGCGGCGCCGATGCGATAGTCCGGCCATTGTCGATCAAAGTAGGGCAGGCCCTGGGCCAGACCATCCTGTATGACAATCGCGGCAGTGCAGGTGGCTTCGTGGCCGCGCAAGCCGTGGCCAAGGCGGCTCCCGATGGTTATACCTTTCTGATTGCGGCGGGCGTTACGCATACCTTTGCCAACCTGCTTTATGACAATCCTGGCTTTGATCCGGTGAAGGACTTTTCGCCAATCACCAATTTCGCCATCATTCCCAACACACTGGTCGCGAACCCGAAGGTACCGGCGAACAATCTCAAGGAACTGGTTGCCTATGCCAAGGCCAATCCGGACCAGATCAACTGGGCCTCATCGGGCAATGGTACGGGCGGGCACCTGGGGCTGATGCTGTTCTCCAGGCACGCTGGCATCAAGTTCGTACATGTGCCCTTCAAAGGAGCCGGCCCTGCATCGATCACGGTACTGGCTGGGCAAACCGACATGATCCTCGCCAACACCATCGTATTTACGGCGAACATCAAGGCCGGTAAGCTGAAAGCACTGGGTGTATCTGCCTCCAAACGGCTCGATATCATTCCCGATGCGCCCACATTCAACGAGCAGGGCTATCCGGTCGAAACAGCTTCTTTCTACGGTCTGGTGGCACCGACCAGGACGCCGCAGCCTATCATCGCGAAGCTGCATGATGAGATCGTGAAGATCCTCAGATCGCCAGACGAGATCAAGCGCCTGGCGGAAAACGGTGCTTTCCCGGTGGGCGACACGCCGGCGCAGTTCGCCGCTTTCATGAAAAAGGAAGTGGAGATCTGGGCCCCGGTGATCCGCGAAAACAACATCAAGCCAGATTAAGGTGAAGTTTCTGATCCATTGATGAAGATAACCACGCTGAGACGCCACATTCAAACGGCACTGGTCGCATCCGTTCCGTCATTGGCATGGATTTGGCCAGGCACAAACCGGCCAAGTCACGCCTGATCATCGAAATGCAAATCCCTCATAATCATTAGCCGCAATACGATTGCATGTCTCGCGATAGCGCACGCCACCGCCCGCATACACGAGGACTCGCCGCTTGTCCTTGCCTGCCACATTCCGATTGACTCCAAGGAACCAGGAGTCCACTTCGGCGAACAGGGTTTTGTGGATGAGCGCATGGACTTCATCGGTCCATTTGTCCTCGGCCTCCTGGGTTGGTTCGACATATTCCAGCTTCTTCTTTGCCATGTACTCAAACATGCCATTGAGCCATTCGACCTGCAACTGACCGCAGATCGGGATGTTGCAAAAGCTGGCACCATTATGGGCAGCAACCAGTGTAAAGAAGTTCGGGAAGCCGACGATCTGCACGCCCAGGTAGGTGAGCGGACCTTCTGCCCACATGCTCTTGAGAGTCTTGCCTCCTTTGCCAGTAATCTCCATCCGATCCAGCGCACCCGTGACCGCATCAAATCCGGTGGCGTAAATCAGGATGTCAAGCTCGTATTCCTTGTCTGTGGTCATTACACCCTTGGGCGTAATTTCCTCGATTGGCGCTTCACGGATATCGACCAAATGCACATTCGGCTGGTTGTAGACCTCGTAGTAGCCAGAGTCCATTGGTACGCGTTTGGTGCCAAAGCCGTGATTTTTTGGAATCAGCTTTTCGGCGACAGCCTGATCCTTCACGCGCTGGCGGATCTTTCCGGCAATGAAATCCGATATCAGTTCATTGGACTTCTTGTTGGTAATAATGTCGTGGAAATTGCCGAACCAGATGCCATAGCCAGGTGCGTTGTATAGTTTCTCGAAGAACTGTTCACGTTCTTCAGCGCTTACATCAAGTGCCGAATCCGACCGGAAATTGTATGGAAAAGAGGTCAGGGTAGACTTGCAGTAGTCCAGAATTTCCTTGTACTTACCCTTGATTTCAATGGTCTGGTCGGCGCTGAGCGGGCTGTTGCGCAGCGGCGTACACCAATTTGGCGTTCGTTGGAAAACATAGAGTTCCCCCGCCGTTTTGGCGACCTCGGTAATGATCTGAACACCTGTCGCTCCCGTGCCGATAACCCCAACTCGCTTTCCACGATAATCGACTTTCTTGCCTGCCGTGCTGCCATCGGGGTCACGGGGCCAGTAGTAGGAGTGATAGGACTCACCCTTGAAGGATTCCAGTCCCTTGTAAGAGGGCATGGTCGGAGCCGATAAGGGGCCTGTCGCAGAGATCAGGTATTTCGTTATTGCCGTACTGCCGTCTTCAAGCACTACCGTCCAGCGATTGCCAGCCTCGTCATAGTTCGCCTTCATCACCCGTGTGTTGAACTGGTAGCTCCTGCGGATATCCATCTTCTCGGCCGCAAAATTCAGGTAACGCAACACCTCAGGTTGCCCGGCAAACTGCTCGCTCCAACTCCATTTCTTCAGGATTTCATCTGAAAAAGCATAGCAGTACACATAGCTTTCCGTGTCCACGCGGCACCCGGGATAGCGGTTCCAGTACCAGGTCCCTCCGATATCTCCGGCGATGTCATAACCCTTGACCGCAAGCCCCATCTCCCTCAATTTGTACAGCTGATACATTCCGGTAAAACCGGCTCCAATGACAATGGCGTCATACGAATTTTCTTGAGTGTTCGACATCATTTACCTATCGCGTACCCGTTAATGAGTTTGATGATGCAACTGATTGAGTTTTCACGCACTTGGAACTGAACGACCATGACTCCGGAGCCATCATGCTCAAGTAATCAGACTGTCATTCAATTGGGACCTGGTTGTTCCAACTTCGATATTGCATAGTTTATTCGCTGTTGGCGCTGCCGTCGATTGAACATTCACTTTGACCTTTCGCCAAAAATAAGGAATATTGATAAGAGAACATGAAAGATCAGCCGAACTTTGTGAGACAGCCCGTTGACTCGAAATGACGGCAATTTAAATAGACAACAAGCAAAGGCCTCAAGCATGGAATGCGTCAAATTTGAACAGAATGGAAAAATTGCCTATATCCGGCTTAACCGTCCGGATGTCATGAATGCCTTCAATGTGCAGATGCTCAACGAGTTCAACGCTGCGGTGGAAGAATTCCGGCAGTCTGACCAATTGCATGTCGCCATTATTTGCGGTGAGGGGGGGCGCGCCTTTTCAACAGGCCGGGACCTTAAGGACAAGACCTTGCCAAGACCAAGTATCAATATTGCCGATGCTGAGTATTGTGACAAACCGATGATTGCGGCGATTCGTGGATATTGCATCGGACAGGGGCTTGGCGTGGCGGTCAGCTGCGACATGCGAGTAGCCTCTTCGGATGCGGTGTTTTCCCTGCCTGAAATTCCGCATGGCATGGTCCTGACGGGGCTGGGAGCCTTGGTCGTGCGCACCATTGGTCTCCAGGCCGCGCTTGAATTCTCTCTGATGGGGGAGAAGAAGGATGCTGCCTGGGCTCTTCAAACAGGTCTGGTTCACAAGGTGGTGGAGCCCGGTTCAGAGTTGGCCGTCGCGGAGACAATGGCCCAGCGATTGGCCAGCATGGACCTTGACGCGATGCGCGTATCCAAGCAGGCGCTCTACAAGTCAGCGGAAATGAACTACAGAGAACTGGTGGCGTTTGCCGAACCGCTTCGGCAGCAGGTACTCAAATCGAAAGGTAGCAAGGGGCACTGATCGGTCTTTTGTCTGGGCTGGCAATCACTACCACTCAAAGCGCGCAAACAATATTGAGAATGCCTTCGAAGCGAGTATCTGGAGCAGTGGAATTCCATTCGCGTGCAGTGCTGTCAGACCACAGGACACGCCCACTCGCCATCGGTCCGGAGTGGGTGGAAATGGAAAGGAATCGAAAGCGCCGCTCTTTGCAATCATATTCATAGAGCGTCCGCCGTGACTTCGTTCCATCCGCTTCGCTTTGCGTCAGGTCGGCAATTTGCCAGACCCTGCGCAGGGCTCCATTTCTGCTTATCGTAGCAGGGTCGATATAGGTCGCAGTGACGTCTGTTTTTGCCACTGCAACCCATTCGGCTGCTGCCTTAAAACTGACGAGGATCAACAGCATAAACAATAACAGTCGCATGCCAGCCCCCCCCTTTTTTTCAGCAACGTACCTCTGCATCAATCATTACAAACAGATTAACGATCGTTGTTCAGGTTTACTGAACAACGATTGTCTTCATCAAATCGGCCCACCGCGCAGTATCACTTTTCAGTATATCGAGGAGTTCTTCAGGCGTACTGAGGAATGGAACGAAACCCAGATCGGCAATTCTTGGCGCAAGAACCGGATCCTTCATTGACCAGGTGAAATCGGTGTAAAGCTTGGAAACGATATCCTTGGCCGTGCCACCCGGCGCAAGCCAGGCATACCAGGTACTCGCCTCATTTCCTGGAAATCCTGCTTCTGTCATCGTCGGGACATCAGGCAGTTGCGTAGATCTCGCCCGGGCAGCGACACCCAGCGCTTTGAGCTTACCCGCTTTTACCATGGGAAGGCTGGCCGGTACCGCTGAGAATCCCAGATCAATGTCGCCCGCCACCATAGCTGCGATCGGCGTTCCTTTGAACGGGACACTGACCATACTGGTGTCGGTCAGCTTCATTAGCAGGGCCATCTGAAGGTAAGGAGTCGTGCCGACTCCGGTAGACCCGAAATTCAACTGGCCTGGTTTGGCCTTGGCATATGCGATCAATTCCTTGACATTATTGACGGGCAAGGACTGCCTGATCACCAAGAGCCCCGGTGAGTAAGCCGCCAGGGATATCGGGGTAAATGTTTTCACCGGGTCATAGCTCACTTTCCGCTGTGCCGGCGCGATCGTCAGCGCATTGGTCGCAAAAACCAGCGTATAGCCGTCCGGTGCTGCCCGCATCAGTGCTTCCAGGGCGATATCTCCGTCGGCACCGGGACGGTTTTCGACCAGCATCGAATGCCCCCATCTTTCCGACAATTTCGCGCTGACTAACCGCGCCAGCGCATCCGTTCCGCCACCGGGGGTGAATCCGACCAGAACCCGTATGGGCTTGTCGGGAAAGGCGGCCCAGACCGTCGCAGTGGGTAGCATGAAAAGCCACACCGCTAGAAAGATACTTGCAATGCGCATAACACCTCCGGTTACGAGATAACGATATTCATCGTTGTTTGCAGTTGTGCCGAGAATTAAATTTGTACCGTTTGGCGCACCGATCGGGGCCAAACAGAACCAAGGGACTCAGGGTTAATTCGCAGGCTGGCACTACTTTGAGCAGAATCAGCTTACCAGCGAACTCCAGCCTTGACACTATAGGTGTTCGAGCTACCGGTACGATCAAACTCGCCACCGACAGCAAACAATCCCAGGCCGAAATTGACTCCGGCAAACACCTTGTTCAGGCCAACGCTTTCGGAAGAAAAGCCCACCAGGTTGCGTGGCGTTCCATTGGCCCAGACACGACCAATGCCGCCGTAGGGTGTCAGACCGATGAAGCCTTTCGAAATAACGAGATCGAGCCCTTTTGTGTCGAAGCCCAGTTGATCTACACCGCTCAACTTGGAATAGCTGCCTCGGATGGCGACCGCTGGAGCTGCCACACCTCCAGCGAGGATCGCATAACGCAGTTCAGCACCCCACAGTTTGATATTGGTTCCCGGGACCTGTGTATATGAAGCGCCAATGTCGATATCAAATGGCAACCCCTTTTGTGCTCGTAGGCGAGCCAGGGGAAGGGTCGAAATCGAGCTATTGCTTGCGGTTCCGAATGCGTTGCTATTCATATGAGTGAAGCTGGCGTCCAGGCCAAGCTCAAATCCGGTGACGCCCAGCGGGGCGGCAGGAGACATTGATTTGTAGGAGAGTCCAGCCCCCAGGTCCTCTGTGAGCGAGCGAAAGCTGGACTGTGTTCCGAGCCGCTGCAATTGATTCAGATCTGCCGCAGCTACCGCCGTCGCAGCTATTCCAAGAACACTTCCTGCAACTATTATCGCAATTGCGTGTCTCATATCGCCTCCCTCAGGACCATTGCCAAAGAGTCTACCTCAAAGCGCATGAGTTTCGCTGGGTTTGCGATAATGACAGCCGGTTTGAATAACGCAATTCTTTTACTGGAATTGATATGATCGACAGTTGCAGTATTTTCAGGTTGCGCCGAAATCCTGACCGTGCTGTCCCGTCAGTTCATTGCAGTGATTTCCACGCCGGCAATAGTCAATTCAATCGTCATTGATGGCCTTAATCGTAAAAACAATGGTCAATGGCCATTACTTAAATGCAAATATCCCTAATGCAAACTAATCGACGACTGATACTTGCATCACGGCCGACCGGGATCCCGGGGCCGGAAAATTTCAACATCGATGTCAGGGAAGCTCTTCTTCCCGACTCAGGCGAAGTCTTGTTGGAAACGATTTGCCTTTCGATCGATCCTGCCATGCGCTCCTGGATGCGCGATGGGACCGGCTATCAGCAAGGAATACCACTCGGGGAAGTCATGCGCGGTGGCGGCATTGCTCGAATATTGTCCAGCAGGGCAGAGGGCTTCTCAGTTGGCGATCTGGTGCAGGCTCGTTTGGGGTGGCAAACGCATCCGACTCTTGCCGCGCGGTTTCTACATAAACTAGATCTGAACATTGGCGCTGTTCAGGACTGGATTGGCCCGCTTGGGCTCAGTGCGGTCACTGCCTATTTCGGTCTACGCCATATTGGCGCCATGCGACCGAATGACCGAGTGCTCGTCTCGGCCGCGGCCGGTGGCGTGGGACAGATGGCAGTGCAAATCGCCCGTATAGAAGGGTGCCGCGTTGCTGCGATTGCAGGCGGACAGGAAAAATGCGCCTTTGTCTTGAATGAATTGGGTGCTGAGGCTGTCATTGATTACAAAGCAGAGTCGGACCTTTCTGCCGCTATTGGCCGTGCCTGCCCGGACGGAGTGGATCTTTATTTTGACAATGTTGGAGGGCCGACTTTAGATGCGTCACTTGAGCATCTGCGCAAGGAAGCCCGTGTGGTGTTGTGCGGTCGCATCTCGCAGACACACTCTGCCCAACCCTATGGCATACGCAATCTGGCACGCCTGTCTTCGGTTCACGGACGCATGCAGGCGTTTCTTGTGTTCAATTATCATGAACGTTATGACGAGGCGCGCACCTGGCTGGCAGCGCGGCTTCGTGATGGAAGTCTGCAGCAGAAACTGCATGTGCTGGATGGACTGGAGCAGGCGCCCGTCGGCCTTGGCATGCTGTTTCGTGGCGAGAACACCGGCAAACTTGTCATTCGCCTTTCGGACTGGTCCTGATCACGACAAACTCGTGCATTTGGCGCAGTGTCACCTGACGCCTGTGTGATTACGTGAGCATCATCCATTTTGTCGGGGACCTGCATATCCGAATTGTGTTTGCGCGACTCGAGTCGAGTGATGAATTAATCTGTGTGCTATGCTTTTCAACATACCCCTTTCAGTGTAGAGGCAACGGATTCGCCGAAGAAATTGGGGGTTAAGATGCCGGATGAGCTTTGGGAAATCGATACAGTTTTCCCCTCAAGCCGCGCGCCAATACAGCCATCAAGGGAGAGAGCCATGCCGAGGAATTCCAAGCCATACGATTACGAGACTCTGAAATGCGAAAAGAATGGTCATATTCTGACCATCACCATGAATCGCCCGGAGCAACTGAATGCCGCCAATCTGGTGATGAACGAGGAGTTCGGTCGTATATGGGATGAAGTTCATCGCGACAATGAAGTACGCGTAGTCATCCTGACCGGAGCCGGAAGGGCTTTTTGTGCCGGCGGTGATGTGGGCCGTATGGCCAAGTCCGAAGAAAACACGCTGGTTGATCGTTGGGTACACAGCATCAATACGAATCGCCTTAATATCATGCGTCAGCTTGAATGCAACAAGCCCATCATCGCCAAGGTCAATGGACCTGCCGTGGGTCTGGGTGCCTCACTGGCATTGGCGTGTGACATTGTATTCATTGCAGATGATGCAAAAATTGGTGATACGCATGTCAAGGTAGGGCTGGTTGCTGGCGATGGCGGATCCGCACTATGGCCCTGGCTGGTGGGATTTCATCGTGCCAAGGAGTATCTGTTTGGCTGCGATTTGATGCTCGGAACCGAAGCCGCGCGCATTGGCCTGGTGAACTACGCATACCCCAAGGACCAACTTGACGCCAAGGTCCAGGAGTTTGCTGAAAAACTGGCGAATCAGCCCCCGCTTGCATTGCAGTGGACCAAAGCGGCCACCAACTCCCAACTGCGTGCAATGGTTGGTGTCAATATGGATGTGTCCTTGTCAATGGAGCACATGTCGCAGTCCACCGAGGATCACAGGGAAGCTTCGCGTGCATTCAAGGAAAAGCGCAAGCCGACCTTGAAAGGTCGTTAGAGTTCTCTTCAAAGTCAGGGGAAACTCCCCGGATGAGATTCAACAAAAATGGCCATTTCAGGAATTCTGAAATGGCCATTTGATTTTGAATATGCGGTGACTATCCTTCAACCCGCCATTCACGTGTGGACAAGCTATGAGCGCTAAATGTCCATTGGAGGCCAGTTGAACTGGCCGCTCACGCTCACTAATCCTCGAGTTCGATATTGTTATCCTGAATAACCTTGGTGAGTCGCTCGCTTGCGATGAGCAAGAACTGGCGGAACTCTTCCGGCGAGCCTCCGCCAACCATTTCACCAATGGCATCCAGTTTCTTGGCTATCTCTTCGGACTTGCTGGCCTTGTTGAATTCAACGCTCAATCGGTTGACTATGGCTGCCGGTACGCCCGTGGGGAGGAAGAGTCCCAGCCACAATACATGCTCGAACTCGGGTATGCCTTCTTCCGCCAGCGACTTCAATTCAGGCAACTGCCTCAAGCGGGAGTTACGTGCGGTCAGGGCCAGCGGCCTGATTTTTCCGGCAACGATATTGGCCTGATGCGTCAAATACGAGGCATGGGTTGCCTGCACTTCGCCACTGAGAAGCCCGCTCACGGTGGCGCCAAAGCCCTTGTAAGGAATATAAGTGACTTTGACTCCCATCTGGCTGTGCATGAACTCAGCAATGATGTGCACAATGCCTCCGGCCCCGACGGTTGCATAGTTGATCTTGCCGGGGTTGGCCTTGCCGTACGCAATATATTCTGCGACCGACTTGACAGGAAAGGCCGAATTAACCATCAATATGCTCGGCGTCCTGTTCATTTGAAATAACGGCAGGAAATCCTTGCGCCAGTCATAGGACAGTTTGGTTTTCATCAGGTGACCGTAGGTAATTGTTGCGGAATTACCATGCATCGAATAGCCATCCGGCGCTGCCTTTGCAGCGAGTGCAGTTCCGATCCGGCCTGCCGCGCCGGGTTTGTAGTCATACGTAAATATCCATCCCGTTGCGCGACTGACTTCTGTTGTATAAAAACGCGACATCACATCAGTCGCCCCTGGCGCAAAGGGAATAATGACCGTGATCGGTTTGTTCGGATAATCTTTGATGGACGGTTGAGCAAAACTCAAACCGGGCAACACAGTGGCAAGAGTGACGGCTGCCAGTACATACAAGGGCAGTACGGATACACGTGAATCAGGCATGTCTTTCTCCTAGTTGAACAGAAACGCTCGACTTACCAGTACGCGAGATTGCTATCCGCAAAAAGACGTCGATGGGCAGCCAGGTCTCCATAACGTGTCGACGCGACGATTGCTGCCTTCAGATACCACCCCACCTCGTGCTCCAGGGTAAAACCCATTGCACCATGCATTTGAATGGTTGATTTCGCCACGTCAATTGCCGTCTGCGCCGATTTGACCAGCAGCGCATGCAGGAGTGCCCGCCGCGTTTCTCCCTCATTCCAGATGTCACAGACCTGATAAAGGAATGCACGAGTCACTTCGACCGCAACATAATCGTTGGCCGCTCTATGCTGCAATGCCTGGAACGCGGCCAGGACACGGCCAAATTGATGGCGGGTGCGAATGTGGTCACAGGCCATGTCATGAACTCGTGCCGCTATACCCGCCAACTGGGCTGCAGTTGAAAGCATTAGAACATCCAGCAGAATGTCCGTCGCTTTGGTCGCATCAGAACCTTGCGCCAGCAGGCAGGCAGGGGAGAGCCTAAAACCGTCAAAGACCAGTTTTCCACGCTCGGAACCGTCGGCCATGGGTTCAGGCGTTAGCTCGAAGTCTGTTCCTTTGGCGGGAACAAGCAGTAATTGCGGGGTACCTTGATTATTTGCGGCAAGGAGAAAACCATCCGCCATGGGGGCAAACGGTATCCGTCCGGCAGTCCCTGATAAACACAATTGCCCGTTGCTAGTCGAAGTTACGCTTGGCAATGTGCGTGCTGCAGCAAAAGGCTCAGCAATGGCGGTGAGTACCATACCAGGCGATGCTATGCCCGCCCCCGGCGGCACCAGTCCTGTGCAAGCAAGCAAGGGCAAGCCTATGCTTTCGATCACTGGCGTGATGAACAAACCTGCGCCGGCTTCTTCGGAAAGAATGGCGATGCGCCGTACCATGGAGATGTCGATATTCCCATCCGACAGCATGAGTTCTGAAAGACCGAGCGCTTCCAGTTCCTGCAAATAGCCACGCGCATGAGTGCCTGGCGCCACAATGGAACCCTGCCTCACGATCGGTTTGCGGCGTTCCTGCACCATCCGTCGCACGCTGTCCCGAATCAGGCGTTCTTCATCGCCGCTGTCAAAATCCGTGAATGCGTCCATCATCGCCATGACCTCGGAAATCCAAGAATACGTTCGGCAATGATATTTCGCTGAATTTCGGCTGACCCGCCCCAGATCGTTGCTCTACGCGACAGTAGAAACAAGCCTAATGGATCGAGTTCCTGGCCATTGTCGGTATGTTTGAAACTGGACGCGGCGTCACTGCCGGCGGCATCCAGTAATAGATCTGTGACATTGTGCAGCGCATTTGCTCCGGCAATTTTCATTACCGATGCCATGAAGCCGAGCGATTGGCCGGCCTTGACGCGCTCAACCGCACGACGGTGCATCGCCATGTGCGCAACTACATCAATGCCGGCACTTGCCATGCGGTCACGAAAAGCGGGGTCAGACACCCGACCGGTTGCCTCCGACAAACGCCGCAATGTGTCGATTGCAATGAGATCATGCCTTGGACTGCTGCCGCTTAACCGCTCGAAGGTCAGCACGTGATTGGCGACTTTCCAGCCGCCATGCAGTTTGCCCAGAATGCTTGTCTTTGGCACCCGGACATCGATGAAGGTCACGATGGAAAAATGCACATGCCCGGTCAACGTCTGTATCGGCGTCACAGTAATCCCGGGCGTGGCCAGATCAATCAGCAGCATGCTGATGCCGGCATGCCGCGCCTTCGGGTCAGGCTCGGTCCTTACCAGGGCGAACATGCGATCGCAATGCGGGGCGCCGCTTGACCAGATTTTCTGGCCGTTCACCACAAAATCATCGCCGTCTTCCACGGCTCGCGTTCTCAGACTGGCAAGGTCGGAGCCGGCTTCGGGTTCCGAATAGCCCTGGCACCAGGTGGTATCACCAGAAAGAATGTCTGGGAGCAGGTCGCGTTTTTGTTCTTCCGTGCCGAACTCCATGATGGCGAAGCCAAGAAAATTCAGTCCAGATGGTTGTACATAAGGGCCGCCAACACGGGCCAGTTCTTCCATGAGGATGACCTGCTGCTCAAGGGTTGCGCCCATGCCGCCAAATTCGCGCGGCCAGTGCGGTGCGATCCATCCCCGCTGCCACAGCTTTCTGTGCCATTCGCGGCTGACTTCCGGGTTGGTCACATCGAGCTCATGCAGCGTCTCCGCGGGAACATTGGCTTCCAGCCAGGTGCGCACCTCGGTCCGGAATGCCGTTTCTTCAGGCGTATCGCGATGAAACAGGCTCATGGCTGACCTGCCTCCTCCAACGCCTGAGTTCCCGTTTTTCGTGCTGACGTTGCCGCGTCGGGAGAGGTTAGCCTTGACACTGCACGCAAATCGGACTGTGCGGCCATGGCATCCAGAATGCCAAGCAAGGATTTCGCCGCGGGAGATCCCAGTACCCGCGCCGCGCAATCCAGGAATTTCTCCGAGCGGTCAGTTGCGGTCATCGGCCACTTTGGAGAGCCTGGAGTCTCCTCCACACGCATGTCAAAATTTCCCCTGGTGGTTTCGACTGACACATCCGAGTAACCAACGACCCCGGAGTACACGCCTTCGGCCTCGATTCGTTCTCGTCGGACCTTCTTCATCAGTACGCGAATTTCCGGACGCTGCACCATGGCATCGGTGAAGCTGTCCAGGCCAAGCTTTCCATCCAGCAGCGTGGCCGCAGCGCAGTACTCGATACTGAATTTTCCCTCCAGACCCGTGTGGGGATCTTCGCTCACCAGGGCTTCATCGCTTCCGGGCAGGAAACCAATCCGGATCAGTTTGATTTCATCCACTTTGATCTGATGTTTGGAAACAAGCCTGAACAAGCCCCCCACCGGACGATGATTGCAATAGCAACATGGCCAGCGCTTGACATAGATACTGGGTGAAAGAATCTGCCAGGACGATGCAAAGTGAGGGAGCAGGCTTTCGAGTTTTTCCCCGTCATCGCCGGCATAGGTGTCAAAGAAGCTGTGTTTGCCCTCGAAAATTGCGCTATTGGCGGTAAATCCGGAACGCGCCAGCGTAGCGGCAACCAGCGCCGAGCGCGCGGCGTGACCAGCATGAAATGGCTTGGTCATGGTTCCGAAATTGCCAACCAGACCGGAGGTTTCCGAAGCAGCGATTCCCCAGGCACATTGCAACTGAAGGCTGTTCAAGTTCAGCAACCGCGCAACTGCGGCAGTGGCAGCCATCAGGCCAATGGTGGCCGTGGTATGCCATCCTCTCAGGTAATGTCCGGTACCCACAGCCTTGCCCAATATACCGGCGACCTCAACACCAATTACAAATGCCTCCAGCGCGGCTTTGCCTGAAATGGCGGACATTTCACCGGTTGCCAATATCGCCGGTACCAGGGTTGCGCTGGGATGTCCGCGCAGTGTCGGCAGACTGTCGTCAAAATCCAGCGCATGGCTTGCGATGCCATTGGCAAACGCAGCGTCCAGTGCCGAACTCTTTACATGGGTTCCCCATATGGGAGCCACGGACGCGCTTCCCTGTTGCTGCACCCAGCGCTGTGCAATTTCAGCACACTCCTCGAGGGACCCCGCCAAGGCAACTCCAAGGGTATCGACAAATGCATCCTTGGCCGCGCTGACTGCGGCATCCGGGATTTCCCGAGTTTCCAGAACCAATTTGGCCAGACGTTCGGTAAGCATGAGTCCATCCTTTCATGATGCGCGCCTGATTGGCGCTGTCTTTGAGATGCCCTGAGCGAACGCCTTAGGCTTGTTTGATTGCCGTTTGTGCTTGTGGTTCCGGCTTACCGACCTGATCCTTGGATTTCAAGGCAAGTATCGGTCCCGGGTAAAGATCAGGCTGGCTGAGTACCGCCACAACGTGACGGCCGCATTCGTCATCAGTAAACCATGCAGGATCCGCTCCGACACGGTTGCTTTCACCTGTGATAGGGGAATAAAGCAGAAGCTCACGGATTTGAACCGGACCTCCGCGAGCTTCGCGCGCAATCATGCGCAGCATGTTGCGCTGTCCAGCTTGCGCAATGGTCGCGAGCCCATTACCGGGCACAATCATGTCAGCCATTCCCCCGCCAATGGCCAGATACGTGCCACCATCAGTTATCGAAGGGATAAAGGTCTTTGCGGCAATGAAATGCGGGATGAGGTTTCCCTGCAAATGGGTCGAAAGGTCCTCGGGATTGCGTTGCAGAAGAGGCATCCTGCCCAATTTAAGATTGACTGATGTGATGACGCAATCAAGTGTTTCAATCATTTGCTTTGCGGCATTGCATAACAATTTCGCATCGGCTTCAGTGGAGACGCTCCCGGGCAGGATGGCCATGCTGCCGTGCGACAATAACCGCTTCTTCAGTGCATCGAGTTTCTCCAGGCTGCGTCCCGCACCAATGACGCGATAGCCAGAGTCCAGTAGTGCTGCACAGATGCCTTGTCCGACGTCCCCCGTAGCTCCGATTACCAGCACATTCTTCATGATGTAATCCTCCTCACGATTGCACAGATGCCATTTTTATTATTGACGACTTTCAACCTATATAATTTTCATTATATGGGTTTTGACTTGGAAGCGGATGCGAACGGTATATGGCCATTTAAATCTGATGAAGATCAAATCCATGCAGCAAAAATGGGACAACATACTATTGGCGGAGAGCGGATTATCGAAGGCTGAATTCGCGTAACTGCATGCAGACGGGATAGTCTAGGGATCAAGAACAGTATTTGAAATTCCGACTTGCGCTAACAACCCTGTTCCCAGGACAATTGAACAGATAGACGGCTGACTGCGTGCGTCATTGCAATCCATTCTATGTCAACATTAATGTTATCGTATTTGAACTAATTACCAGATTTAATAAGCATTATTAATATAATTGATATCAATGTTGTGAATGGAATATGAATCTATCAATCGCAGACTTGCCGCCGTCAGCACTCTCCGGTATCCGGGTTATTGAAGTTGCGGGCAGCACCAGCCAGTATTGCGGCAAGATGTTTGCGGAATTGGGCGCTGATGTCATCCTTGTAGAACCTCCCAATGGCGCGACGACACGCAACGAAGAGCCATTTGTCGGCGATCAAGCCGGGAGATATAGCAGGAGGAGTATCAGGCTCTAGCCGAGGAGGGTGTTTTTGCCTAGACGATCAAAAGTGGTTTTCGCGAATCAATTGTATTTATTCGAATAGCGGTTTTGCATAGGCGTAATCATGGATTTCAAACTGAGTCAGGAACAGCAACTGTTGTGCGATGAAGCGCGCAAGCTTTCTGTGGAAGTATTCAAGGACCGTGCCGCGCGCTGGGATGCCGGATCAGAAGTGCCGTGGGACAATATCAAGATATTAGCTAAGCAAGGTTATTTCGGCTTGCTGATTCCGGAACAATATGGCGGCACTGGCGGGTCCATCATGGATCTTGTGCTGGTGCTGGAGCAGTTTGCGTGGTCCTGCTGCAGCACTGCCTTGTATGTGTTCAGCTCGAATGTGCATGCTAACCGTATTGCGCAACTTGGCGATGAGCGCCAGCGAACACAGTATCTGCCCGGAATCGCCAGCGGCAAGGTATTGCCTGCACATGGCATGAGCGAACCGCAGGCCGGATCGGATGCCAAGCGCATGCGTACCAGCGCCACGCTCAGTGGCGGATCGTATTTGGTCAATGGCGGAAAGTGCTGGATCTCTCGCGGCGCCGTGGCGCAATTGTTTCTGATTGACGTTGTGTTCAAGGATGGCGAGCAGCGCGAGCATGGCATGCTGCTCATCGAGCGGGACACCCCCGGTTTCAAGACAGGAAAGGTTGAGCCCTTGATGGGGCACCGCGGCAGCCCCTCCACTGAATTGATTTTCACGGATTGCCGGGTGCCACAGGAGAACCGCATGGCTGGTGGCAACATGCAGGCGGCTTTGACCGCGATGAGCCTGTCGCGCTGCGCCAATGCGGCGATGGCGCTCGGTGCTGCGCAGCGCGCTTATGACGAGGCCGTGGAATATGTGCAGCAGCGAGAGGCTTTTGGCAAACATCTGTCGGATTTCCAGGGCTTGCGCTGGATGGTCGCGGAAATGCAGATCAAACTGGAAGCAGCGCGCCTGTTGATCTATCGGGCGGCAACCAATGCGACCGAAGGCTTTCCTTCTGCGATGG
The DNA here is from genome assembly GCA_947479645.1 of Betaproteobacteria bacterium. Taxonomy (GTDB): domain Bacteria; phylum Pseudomonadota; class Gammaproteobacteria; order Burkholderiales; family SG8-39; genus CAIYPG01. Next base: position 34,589 of record CANKAJ010000001.1, read on the forward strand.
AGGCTGCCATCGCCAAGGCCTATGTCAATGAAGCGGCGCTGTCTGTCGCCTCCGATGCCATGCAACTGTTTGGGGCCAACGGATTATCGACGTCATTTCCAATGGAACGAATCTATCGCGACATTCGCGCCTTTGGCATTGCCGGCGGAACCTCGCAGATACAGAAGAACCTGATTGCACGCACCGCAATTGGACGCCGCAAGTACTAGAAGTACTAGAACATCGCATTTGAATCCAGCAGTCTCCATACACTGAGAAACACAGAAGGTAGGGTACAGGCATGAGACGCACAATTCTGTTGGTCGTGATGATTTTGATGACTGCAGTTAGTTGGGCGCAGGAAGGCGCTTCCTTTCCAGCCAAGCCAGTGCGATTCATCGTCGGATTTGCGCCTGGAGGGGGAACCGATGTGGTGGCGCGCGGTGTCGCCAACAAACTGACAGAAATGTGGAAACAGCAAGTCGCTGTCGACAATCGTCCTGGGGCTGCGACGATAGTCGGCACTGAGTTGGCTGCCCGCGCACCTGCAGATGGCTATACGATGTTGCTTGCTTCCAGCAGCTATGCAATCAACGCTGCTTTTCAAAAAAAGCTTCCGTACGACCCACTGAAGGATCTCGTGGCCGTCACGCAAACAGCATTCCAACCCTATGTCATCGTCGTCTATCCCGGCATACCTGTGCGCTCGGTGAAGGATTTGATTACTTACGCTCGTGCCAATCCTGGCAAGTTGAACTATGGATCACCCGGTTCAGGCAGTGGTGGTCATCTTGCCGCCGAACTATTCCGAATGGTCACACAGACGGAAATGGTTCATGTGCCGTACAGAGGAGGGGCGCTGGCCCTGACGGATTTGCTGGGAGGACAGATACAAATGATGTTCCCGACCATACTGACAGTGGTACCGCATATTAAAACGGGAGGCATGCGCAGCCTGGCCGTAACCAGTTCCAAGCGCTCCTCCGCGCTGCCTGATGTTCCCACGGTCGCCGAAGCCGCATTGCCCGGCTTCGAAGCGGCTTCATGGAATGGCGTGATGGTCCCAGCCGGGACCTCGCCAGCGATCATTGCAAAACTCAATCGCGATATCGTTCAGGTACTCAAGTCATCAGATGTGCGTGACATGCTGGCAGCTGATGGAGCCGAACCCATGGGAAACACGCCCGAGCAGTTTGCCAAACATATCCGCGATGAAATTAAAAAATGGACAAAAGTCATCAGCGTTGCGGGCATCAAGCCGGAATAGCTGCTCCATCCGGCAGTAAATATCTTATTGATGCGTTTAAATCTTTTCCGGAATCAGCAGATCCGCACAAGCTTGCGATACACCTTGCATGGGTTCCTTGGTGCCATACATTGTTGCCCAGCCACCCTTGGCGACAACATCACCGCGCGACCAACGCTCCGATTTTTGAAGCGTGGCAAGTCTGTCCGGAAAATCCTTTGCGGCATTGAACTGGGCAGAGCATATTTGCGCATAGGCGGTGACTACTGCGCGTTCCGCCTGCTGCTTGCCTAGCATCTCGGATTTGCCATCGGTCTTCCATCCAAACGCACTGAACCCCAGCCAGGCAAACAAAACAGCACCGGTGACTGCCCCCAGGAAAAACGGTTTTTCTCCATCGTACAATAAGGCCATGGTGGACTCCTTCAAGAAGAGGGGAAAGCCCTCCGTAACTCAGGGTACGCGCATGAGTGGACAGAGTCGAACCTTATCTTCAGATAATGAATGACAAAAGAAGGTTCGATGAACCGAATGGCGGTTATCGGAGCAGGAATGGGTCCATTGTCACCGCATTGACGACACAACCCAACATTACGATGCGGCCGGTTCTTCGACTGTTGCCATCATCGGAAAACTCAAATCGATACACTCTGCGTAATGTCACGTGCCCGTACTCATTGCGTGTCAGGCGCAAGGAAATACATTCCACCGTTTCGTCCAGGAACTGAAGCGAGTTGTGCTGACAACTCCGTCGACCTTCATCAAGCGCATGTTCGCGCGCGCGCAAGCTGTCAAACCAGAACCAGATTACCGCAGCTAATGAAATTAATGCGCTCGCATCCCACATCGTACAAACGCTACCAGATTTTTGTTCCGTTAGAATGACATTCTCATGCCCCCGGCTGGACTGTTGCCCACATGGGTTGGGTAATTGAATTCATGCTTCAACGGGGTAGGGTTCTGGCTTTCGTGGAAATGGAGACTAAGAGGCCATGATGATTCGATTTGTGTTCGCCCTATTGCTTTGCATCCAAGCCAGCACTGGATTTGCCCAACAAAAACGTACGCTGTTACCGGGCTACCCATCCAAACCCATTCGCGTGCTTGTAACCGTCGCGCCTGGCGGGGGGCTGGACATCATCACGCGCGCGGTCGCCAACAAACTTGGGGAGAGGCTGGCCTTTCCGCTTGTTGTCGACAATGTGAGCGGCGCCAACGGAGTCATTGCTGTGAATATGGCGATGTCAGCCTTGCCGGATGGCTATACGCTGCTCAGCACAGGCGGTTCATTACCCATCAATACGGTTTTCAGGAAATTCGAGCAGGATGTTCGTCAGGGGCTGGCACCGGTTGCGCAGATGTGTTCCCAGCCTTACCTGATATTTGTCCCTGTTGCATCGAGCCTCAATTCTGTCAAAGACATGATTGCATACGCAAAAAGCAACCCGGGTAAATTGAATTACGGCTCTTCTGGTGTGGGTTCGGTAATTCATATGGGGATGGAAGTCATTGAAGCCAATGCCGGTATAGACATGGTCCATGTAGCCTATAAAGGAAATGGTCCCGCCAACCTGGATCTCGCGGCAGGGCGGCTGGATATACTTATGGGATCAATTTCAGGTATTCAGCTCGTCCGAACGGGTAAAGCCAGGCTGATTGGTGTCGCAACGCCACAGAGGCTGTCTGATTATCCTGACGTGCCAACGGTTTCTGAGTCCGGTCTCCTAAATTACGAATTGTCCAATACGTATAGCCTCTATGCACCCATAAGAACTGCGACCAGCATCATTGCGGGGCTGAATCGGGAAGTCATTGATTTACTGAGTGCCCCTGAACTGAAAGCCAAATTTGCGGCGGATTTTGCTACGGCAGCGCCTCCGCGCTCGCCCGAGGAGTTACGGAAAATATTGCTTTCGGATATTGAGCGCTGGGATGGCGTTGTCAAAAAGGCTGGCATAAAACTGGAAGAATAAGCCGTCCGGGGTCAATACCGGCCGTCAGGTATTCGTGTTGCTGAAAATATATTTAACGCTTTAAGCGTTCACTCTCACCGATCTCAATTTAACGCGCATAATGTATATTATGTTAAGTAATGAATTAGGCGAAATTATTTAATATCAAAAACTTAAGCGTAACTCACTCATTACTCCTTCGCGCCAGCTAGCCTCAAGTGATCAGCAATATCAATGCGTCCGCTTCGAACTGCCCACTGCAAGGCAGTTGCGTTATCGCTGTTCTTGATAGTTAAATCCGCAACTTCCCATACCAATAGCTTCACAACATCAAGATGTCCGCCGCGTACGGCCATCATCAGCGATGTCGTGCCATTGGGCGATTTGGTGTCAATTTCAGCCCCTTTATCAAGAAGAAATTTGCACATTTCGAGTTTTCCAGCCCATGCACAATAATGCAAAGGCGACCATCCTGACGGATTGAGTTCGGCACCTCGCGAAATCAACAAGTTAGCTATATCTGTAGACCCTCCGAGGGCAGCAAACATTAAAGGTGTGTCACCAGCCGAATTTCTGTATAGAACCGAAGACTTCCTGCTCAGAAGCAGCCTAACCATATCAGTTAGACCTTCACGAGCCGCAATCATTAGCAAAGTGTTTCCTTGCGGATCCGATGTATCCGGACTCATCCCTTGATTGAGCTTCTCACTAACGGTCTTGATATCATTTGCCAGAACCGCCTCAAGCAGACTCCTGAGCAAATCCTCTCCAATGGCCGGAGATATCGAACCTAAGCCCAGTGAAAATGCCACAAAAAGACTAATTAACAGATGCTTAAAACGCATTATTCAGATCGATTCTAGGTTTATCTTGAACAAAGAGCAGAAATTAGCTGAGGTTTCCTTCATAACCGACTCTATTGAAATACCTTTAATTCTTGCAATCTCATTTGCTACATGACGTACATAAGCCGGTTGATTGGTTTTTCCTCGATGCGGTACCGGGGCCAGAAACGGCGCATCCGTTTCCACCATCATTCGTTCCAGTGGAATTTCTCTGGCGACTTGCTGCAATGCAGTGGCATTCTTGAACGTAACAATGCCGGAAAACGAAATATAGAAATTAAGAGCCAAGGCTGTCTGAGCCACTTCCAACGACTCAGTGAAGCAATGCATGACTCCCCCGACTTCTGAAGCCCCCTCTTCCCGCATGATTCTGAGGGTATCGGCCGCTGCATCACGGGTATGCACTATCAGCGGCTTTCGTGCTGCGCGCGCTGCTCGGATATGAATTCGAAACCGTTCACGTTGCCATTCAGGCGCATCCTTCTGCCAGTGGTAATCCAGGCCAGTTTCACCAATTCCCAGAATCTTGGGATGATCAGACAACTTCACCAGTTCTTCGACTGAAGTTTCCGTCCCTGGGGCGCCGGGTTCACGGTCGGGATGAATGCCCACCGTGGCATAGAAGTTTTCATACTGCTCTGCGAGCACCAGAACATTCGGGAAGTCAGTCAGATTCACACTAATGCAGAGTGCGTGGGTCACTCCATTAGCAAGCATGGCATGGCGCAACTGCGGAAGTTGAGCTGAAAGTTCAGGAAAATCAAGGTGACAATGTGAATCAATCAGCATTATTGGCTAACCCGTTTTATTAATCGTGCGCCGATATTCCAGGAAAATATCCTCAAAAAACAATTTTGCATTGAGCGGATGCTGCGACAAGCTCATGGCTTTTGACAGTCGATGGAGCAAATGTGTCAGCGCAATTGAATCCATCCGATTGGCCAGTTCAGTGATGGCATCCACCTCATGCGGGTGATAGCGAACTTTCCCGATACAGTTAACGCTAAGAAGATCGTAAGCCCATCGTTGCAGCCAACCTAGTACCAGGGAAATCTCCATGCCGTCACAAAGTTGCGCCAAAGCAATCGGATCAAATCCGGGGTTCTTAAGCCTGTCAATGAATCCAGACTGCGGCGCTTGTACCTGGGCAGCCTCAAGCGCTGCAATCGGGGCTCCGGCAGCCATCGCCAAAGCCGCTTCTGAGTTAGTAATTCCTTGTTCTTCAAGCCATTTCAATGACAAATCCAAGGGGGGAAGTGGTGTCGCGAGAATCTGGCAGCGGCTACGAACCGTTGGCAAGAGTCGTCTTGTACGGCTGCTTACCAGCAAAAACAAGGTTGCCGGCGGCGGCTCTTCGAGACTCTTAAGTAGCGCGCTTTGTGATGCCAGATTCATGGCATCTGCGGGATCAAGCACAATAATCCGCAATCCGCCTCGATGCGTTCCAATTGCAAGGAAGCCTTCAAGTGCACGAATCTGTTCTATTCGAATCTGATCGCTTCTTTTCTTTTCCTTTTTTGCTGGAGACTCACTTTCAAGCTCCGGGGCCATGCTGTCCGGTTGAATCAGGCGGTAATCCGGATGATTTCCCTGTGCAAACCAGTTGCAGGACTGACACTCCATACAGGGCAAGCCATTTCCTCCTGGAGCCTGACAAAGCAACGACTGTGCGAATGTTTCAGCGAGTAGCGAAATACCCAATCCGGGGCGCCCGGAAAGCAGCAGCGCATGAGGCAACTGCTCCCGCCTTGAGAGAAGTGGTTGCCAAGCTGTCATTTGCCAATCAAATAACATTTTTAATCAGATTGATGACAAGATATTTTCAAGTTCTACTTGAATATTGGAAAGCGACCTATTTGCATCAATTAGCCGCATCCGTTTTGGGTGTTCCGAGACCCGGGCCAGATAGCTATTGCTTACGCGCTCAAAAAACGCGCGGTCCTGTTGCTCGAATCGGTCACCTTGCGTCCGATCTGCGCGCCGTGAGACTGCCACCTCCAATGGTACGTGGAATACCAAGGTCAGATCAGGCTGAAAATCGCCTTGTACCCAGCGTTCCAGTATGGCAATCCGTTCCATGGGCATTTGCCGCCCTCCTCCTTGATAGGCAAAAGTGGCATCGGTAAACCGGTCTGATATGACCCACTTTCCTGCTTCAAGGGCGGGCAGTATGACCTGGACAAGATGTTCCCGGCGTGCCGCAAACATCAGCAAAGTTTCCGTGTCGATATGCATGGACTCAGCCAATACCAGCGCTCGCAAAGCCTCACCAAGGGCTGTTCCACCAGGTTCTCGGGTCAAAACTACGTCAAGACCACGCGTGCGCAGGCGCTCCGCCAACCAGTTGAGGTGGGTACTTTTGCCGGCGCCATCGATTCCATCCAACGTGATAAATTTTCCGCGTGCCATATGGGTATCAACTCATTGATGTTTCAACTGAAATTTGGCCACAGCCCGATTATGCTCCTGTAGGGTACGGGAAAATGCACTTGAACCGTCTCCCCGGGCCACAAAATAAAATGCGTCCGTATTTGCCGGCACCAATGCCGCTTTCAATGCAGCCTGTCCAGGCATGGCAATGGGCCATGGAGGAAGGCCATCCCGCATATAAGTATTGAACGGATGATCCGCCAGCAAATCGCGTTTTCGCAGATTTCCGTCAAACTTGCTGCCTAACCCATAAATAACCGTGGGGTCCGTCTGAAGCCGCATTCCAGCGCGCAATCGGTTCACAAATACGCCAGCAATCATGCTCCTATCCTCGCTGCGTCCCGTCTCTTTTTCGACGATGGACGCCAGAATCAAGGCTTCAAACGGCGAACGCAATGGCAGTCCAGGGGAACGCTGCGCCCACGCAGTTTGTAGCTGCCTTTGCATCGCCTGATGTGCTCGCGCCAACACACTCATATCACTTTCGCCTTTGGCAAAGAGGTAAGTGTCCGGAAAAAACCAGCCTTCCGGTCTTACCCCTGGCGACCCCAGGCGGGACATGATTTCCTCATCACCGAGAGCATCACTCTCATGACGCAGATCAGGGTGCTCATGTAACGCTGATCGGATCTGCCGGAAGTTCCAACCCTCAATCAGAACAATTTCTGATTGGCTGAAATCTCCGCGCGTGATCTTGCCGAGGATATCCCAAGGCGTTGCCCCTTCAGAGACTTCATAACTTCCCGCCTTGATATCCGTAACATGAGCAGTCACTCGGGCCAGCAAATTGAATTGCCATGCCGACAAATGCACCCCTGCCTGAATCATTTGGCGCGTTGCAGAGCGCAAGGAGCTGCCTGGTGCAATCGAGAAGGCCTGTGGCGATGCCGCCATGGGCGTGGGAGAGAACGCACCCCACGCCGTCCAGGCAGACAAAATCACTACAGCAAACAGTAGCAGAGCTAGTAGCCGCGTGAAACTTCTCCACATAGCCGTCAATCAGAACCAATCTTCCCCGCCGCCGCAGAGACCCAATTTGTGCTGTAACTTAATCGAAATTCGACTGGTGGTCGTACCATTTCATCCTTCTGGCGGCTGTCTAACTGAATCGGTCGATATAATAACGCGTCGAGGCTTTCCAATCGTAGTGAAAATCCCATGCAAATCGCTCCGCCACCCATTGCAAATGAATCAAGTACTCCGAATCCGGAGGGAAATGATGTTAAAACTGGGGATCCGATCGCTGAAATTTCAGCGGTCATTTCGGGCAGTTATGTCGCGCAATTATCGCAACTTTCCGTACTGGAATTCTCCGGAGCCGATGCCACGCCTTTTCTACAGGGCCAGTTTAGCTGCGATGTCGAACTTGCAGCCCGCAATGGCGTCAGTACCTATGGAAGCTATTGCACCCCGAAGGGCCGCATGCTGGCAAGCTTTTTACTAATACCCAGTGCTGCCGGCTGGTATATGGTGTTGTCAAGCTCCATTGCAGCTTCCATTCAGAAGCGTCTTGGCATGTTTGTGCTGAGATCCAAGGTCAAAATTATTTCCGGCGCACAGACCTACTCACTAATCGGGGTTGGCGGCTCTGATGCAGTGACTCGGCTTGGAGAATGGTTCACTGAAGTGCCCCTGGAACCACATCAGGTAAGTACCGGGAAGACCACGGAAGACCCGGAATTGACAATTATTTGCCTGCCTGGACAACGCTGGTTGATGATTTCTCCGACTGCAAGCACCAATAACATTTTTCGCGCAATTTCAACAAGTTTGAAAACCGTGGGTGTCGCGGCATGGGAATTGACTGATATTCGAAAAGGAATTCCGCTGATCACGGCCAAAACTCAAGAACAATTCATTCCGCAGATGGCAAGCCTCGAATTGATCGGGGGAGTGAGTTTTAAGAAAGGGTGCTATCCGGGCCAGGAGATTGTTGCGCGGACCCAATATCTCGGCAAGTTGAAGCGCCGACTCTATCTTGCACACGTGGATGACGACGCAATGGCGGGAGATGAACTTCATAGTGATGATGTGCAGGGCCAATCGAATGGCATGGTGGTCAACGCGGCACCTGCCCCTGGAGGCGGCTGCGACGTGCTTGCTGTTGTTCAGGAAGACAGTGCAATTCATTCGCGGGTACATTTGCGCTCTGCCAACGGTGCCCTACTGCAATTCCTGCCACTCTCCTACCCCGTTTCGTGAACTGAATTATTTGACCATGACCGCAAATATCTACGTCTACTACACGGTCTCAGATGTTCACATGACGCTGGCACGTCAGGCTGTCATGCGCATTCTTTCAGAGATTCAGGGCAAGACGAACATACTGGGCCGCCTTCTTCGGCGTTGTGACGATCCGATGACATGGATGGAGGTCTACGAGAATGTAGTCGACACTGAACACTTTAAACAAGAATTGCGTGAAGCTGTCATTCGTTGCGGATTCAATAATTCATTGCTGTCAGAAGGATCAGCTCGTGTGGTTGAAATTTTTGTCGAAGACGTACTGATACCCGGTGGATTAGAGGGCGTTCTATGTGCCTGATCCTGTTCGCCTATAAGGCCGTTCCCGGTGTGTCTCTGATCGTAGCGGCAAATCGCGATGAATGGTTTTTGCGACCTGCGAAGCCGGCTGGTTTTTGGGACGATGATTCAAGAGTACTGGCAGGTCGCGACATTCAGGCCGGAGGCACCTGGCTCGGCATCACGACTGGCGGACGATTTTCTGCATTGACCAATTTTCGAAACCCGAGCGATAAGCGAGACGATGCGCCGTCGCGCGGGGATTTGGTACGTTCATTCCTGACCGGCAAGGACTCCCCTCGCAGTTACCTGGAATGTCTTTCTAAACATGCTGCCAGTTATAACGGCTTCAGTCTACTGACCGGCGATACATCCAGGCTCTATTGTTATTCCAATCAGGACCCGAGACTGATTGAGGTAATGCCAGGGGTACATGGCCTATCCAATCATCTGCTGGATACTCCCTGGCCAAAAGTGGTTAAGGGATGTGCAGGACTTAAGGCATTGCTAGATAAGCCATTTCGCGTCGGCGCCTACCTTGACCTGATGGATGACAGTGTTCCTGTCCAGGAACAAGCCATGCCGGGATCGGACGCAAATCCGGAATGGGAGCGGAGTCTTTCCTCCATGCGCATCATGAAGGGGAATTATGGTACTCGCTGCTCCACGGTATTAAGGGTAATGAATAATGGAGAAACTGAATTCTCTGAGCGAACCTATGACATCAAAGGTGATATTGCCGGTGAAGTCAATTACCGATTCAGGCTTAGCCATGGTCAAAGTCGTGACAAACTAATCTCATCTCCACGTGCGGAATCCCGGCTTCCAGAAAAGTCCCGCCGCATTCGCTGAAACCATGCTTGCGATAAAGCGAAGCCGCGGTTATCTGTGCATGTAGAACGATTTCATGCACGTTTGACTTTCGAGCATCAGCCAGCAGGGTGCACAGAATCGCCGAGCCAACTCCGCAGTTTCTCCATGGTTTGAGTACCGCCATTCTTCCCAACCGGATCACACCCGCAGCATCAACGGGAAGAAGGCGACCAGTAGCAATGGCAGAACCCGGCAACAGCACAGCAACGGCATGAATGGAAAGAGCGTCCCACTCGTCCCATTCCAATTCTTCTGGTATGCACTGCTCTTCCACGAATACGCAATGACGGATTGCACGAGCCAACATCTGAGCCTTGTGCCAGGACAACAACTGAATTGCGTAATTTGGTGCCATTTGCGCAAAGTATAATGAAGAATCTAATAAACGGAGAACTCTGGCCTGACACCAGGAGCAGGTGCACGCCCCAACTACCTATGTCCTCACCTGTCCTTGCCGTGCAATGGCGCGGGAATCAGCTGGATCTGATTGATCAGCGCAAGTTGCCAATCTACTTTGAAACAGTGCATTGCACGACAGCAGTGGAAGTTGCAACTGCAATTCGCGATATGGTGGTGAGGGGCGCGCCTGCCATTGGTTGCTCCGCTGCTTTTGGAATTGCCCTGGAAGCTCGCTTGCATGCGAAGGCAACTTTGGAAGTCTTTCATGCAGCACTCGGTCTGGCGTTTACTCAGCTCGCGGCAAGTCGTCCCACCGCAGTCAATCTTTTCTGGGCACTGGACCGAATGCGCAAGACACTGGCTGAACTGCCTGTCCAGCAGGACCCGGCACATGCAGCCGATCAACTTGCCTTAGCAGCTCTCGCCATTTTCAATGATGACCTGGCAGGTAATCATGCCATGGGAAATTTTGGTGCGGAGCTGATTCCAGATGGTGCACGAATACTAACGCACTGCAATGCAGGGGCATTGGCTACAGCCGGACATGGCACGGCGCTGGGTGTCATACGCTCAGCACGCGACCAGGGCAAGCGTATATCAGTTATAGCCAACGAAACGCGCCCTTTGTTGCAAGGTGCAAGACTCACTGCCTGGGAATTGGCTGAAGAGAAGATTCCGGTATCACTGGCGACCGACAGCATGGCGGGCTATCTCATGCGTGCCGGAAAGATAGATCTTGTCATTGTCGGCGCTGATCGAATTGCCTCCAACGGCGATACTGCGAACAAAATCGGAACCTATACAATGGCAGTTCTGGCGCAGCATCACGGAATTCCATTTTATGTAGCGGCGCCACTGTCCACCATCGATATGGCCATTTCCGACGGGAGCGCCATCCCTATTGAACAGCGCTCGCCGGAAGAAGTCACTGGATATGGCAATACACGCTGGGCGCCCACTGGAATAGACATCATAAATCCGGCATTTGATGTCACGCCAGCCAGATACCTATCTGCCCTGATTACTGAGTACGGTGTTTTGCATAAACCGGATTCCAATGGTCTGCATCGACTTTTTCAACAACAGCGCTAAGCCGAGCAGAAAGGACGCAAATGCCGTTAACAGCAAGCTATTTCATAACGCTTGCAATAGCGTCAGCCGTATAGTCAATATTCCGTGAGTTCAGTGCTGCGACACAAATGCGGCCCGTATCGACTGCGTATACGCCAAATTTTTCTCGAAGAGCAGTTACGGCATCGCGGGACAATCCAGAATAGGAAAACATGCCACGTTGCTGCGTGACATAGCTGAAATCCTCCCCGGGTATGCGTGAAGACAGTTTCCCCGCAAGCTGCAACCGCATTGTACGAATACGATCACGCATACCTACCAGTTCTTTTTCCCAAAGAGCCCGCAGTTGCGGATTCGTCAATACTGCGGCGACAACCTGTCCGCCGTGTGTCGGCGGATTCGAATAGTTCGTTCTAATGGTTCTTTTAAGCTGAGACAGGACCCTGGCAGCTTCGTCAGCACTGGCCGTCACGACAGACAAAGCACCGACGCGTTCACCATAAAGCGAAAATGACTTGGAGAATGAATTCGACACAAACACCGGCCCCCCCGACTGTGCAAAGCGCCGAACGGCGTCGGCGTCGTCATCGAGCCCATCCCCGAAACCCTGGTAGGCAATGTCAAGAAATGGGATCAGCCCCCGCTCGGCGACAACGCGAATCACCTGCGTCCACTGTTCTGCGGACAAATCCACTCCTGTCGGATTATGGCAGCACGCATGCAATACAACGATGGATCCCGAAGGCAGCGTATCCAATGCCGAAATCATTGCGGAAAAATTGAGATCCCTCGTGGGGGCATCATAGTAAGGATAGGCATTGACGGTAAAACCGGCTGCCTCGAACAGGGCGCGGTGATTTTCCCAGCTCGGATCGCTGATCCAGACTTGCGCATCAGGGGCCGCACGACGCAAGAAATCTGCTCCCAGTTTGAGCCCCCCGGTACCACCCAGTGCTTGTACCGTGACAATTCGATTTTCACGCAATGCAAGGTGGTCGGAACCAAACACCAGTGACTGGACCGACTTGTCATAAACTGGCAACCCCTCTATGGGCAGATAGGATCGCGTCGGAGGATTATCAGCAATCTGACGCTCTGCCTGTAATACACAATCCAGCAGCGGAACCTTGCCATTGTCATCATAATAAATCCCGACCCCAAGATTGACTTTGGCGGGATTTTTGTCGCTGTTAAAGGCCTCCGTAAGGCCAAGAATGGGATCGCGAGGCGCCATTTCGACGCGTGCAAGCAGAGATAGGGAAGAAGGTGCGTTCATGATGATAAAATCAAAGGTTCTCTGAAGGTCATTGAAGGTCATAATTGTACCTTGCGTCTCACATTTCCCAATAGTCCTTTCCGGCTAAACCAGTCCTTCTTGCCTGCGGGTGATCAGCCTGAAGCTATCGACAAGCTGACCGAAGGCATCAACGATGGATTGTCCTATCAGACGCTGCTTGGCGTCACTGGATCTGGAAAGACCTTTACCGTGGCCAATGTTATTGCCCGGATAGGCCGCCCTGCGCTGGTGCTCGCTCCAAACAAGACATTGGCGGCCCAACTCTACTCGGAAATGAGGGAGTTTTTCCCCGACAATGCAGTGGAGTACTTTGTCTCCTATTACGACTACTATCAGCCTGAGGCATATGTTCCATCCCGTGACATGTTCATCGAAAAAGACTCGTCAATCAATGAGCACATAGAACAGATGCGTCTTTCCACGACGAAATCCCTGCTGGAGCGCCAGGACGTCATCATTGTCGCGACGGTGTCATGTATCTATGGCATCGGTGACCCCGTCGACTACCATGGCATGATTCTTCATTTGCGGGAAAAGGAACGCTATAGTCAGCGAGACATCATTGCACGACTGGCTGCCATGCAATATGACCGAAACGAAATTGATTTTCGTCGTGGCACCTTTCGGGTGCGCGGGGATGTCCTTGATGTATTCCCAGCGGAAAATTCCGAGACAGCCGTTCGGATCGAGTTGTTTGACGATGAGATAGAAACCCTCACGCTCTTTGATCCACTCACTGGCCAGACCCATCAGCGGGTTCCCAGATTCACCGTCTATCCGTCCAGTCACTATGTGACGCCGCGCGAAACCACGCTACGTGCGGTCGAGGCGATCAAGCAGGAACTTCGCGAGCGCATTGAGACATTCAGCACCACCGGGAAACTGGTGGAGGCGCAGCGAATCGAACAACGCACCCGCTTTGACCTGGAAATGCTGGCGGAACTGGGATTCTGCAAAGGCATCGAGAATTATTCTAGGCACCTGTCTGGCCGCAAGCCAGGCGCACCTCCACCGACCCTGATCGATTATCTTCCACCCAATGCACTCATGTTCATTGACGAGAGTCACGTCACCATTGGACAGTTGGGCGGCATGTACAAAGGCGACCGATCCCGCAAGGAAAACCTCGTTGAATATGGCTTTCGTCTGCCTTCGGCGCTGGACAACCGTCCTTTAAAGTTCGAGGAATTCGAGAAAATCATGCGGCAGACGGTATTTGTGTCGGCGACACCTGCCGACTATGAACGCCGATGCTCCGGGCAGATCGTCGAGCAAGTGGTTCGTCCTACCGGATTGATTGACCCCGAAATAGAAGTACGTCCGGCGACAAATCAGGTCGATGACCTGATGTCGGAAATCAATCTGCGTGTGGCACTGGACGAGCGCGTACTGGTCACTACGCTAACCAAGCGAATGTCAGAAGAACTGACCGATTACCTTGGAGAACACGGAGCGCGAGTTCGTTACCTTCATTCCGAGGTCGAAACTGTAGAACGCGTCGAGATCATACGCGATCTGCGGTTGGGAAAATTTGATGTTCTTGTTGGAATCAATCTTCTTCGCGAAGGACTGGATATTCCGGAAGTATCTCTGGTCGCAATCCTGGATGCTGACAAGGAAGGTTTTCTCCGTTCGGAGCGTTCGTTGATTCAGACCATAGGGAGGGCGGCACGCCATATTCACGGCAAAGCGATTCTTTATGCGGATAGAGTTACAGATTCGATGCAGCGTGCCATCGGTGAAACTGATCGACGCAGGCAGAAACAAATCAGTTTTAATACTTCCAACGGTATAACGCCGAGGGGTGTTATCAAACGCGTCAAGGATATGATTGAAGGGGTGTATGACCCGCAACAAGCGCAATTGATGCTCAAGGCAGCGCAGGAGCAGGCGCGCTATGAAGGGCTATCGGAAAAACAGGTGTCACGAGAAATCAAACAACTCGAAAAGCAGATGCAGGAATTGGCTCGCAATCTGGAGTTCGAGAAAGCAGCCCAGGTCAGAGACCAGTTGACGGCATTGAAGAGAAACCTGTTCGGTGCCGCGCCCGAAAACGAACTAGCCAAGCCTGCTTCGGTCAAATTGGCGTAACCGCCATCGTTTTTCAGGTGATCGAGTAATTTTCTAATGAAAAATCATGCAATATGTTTTGTCTGTACCGGGAATATCTGCCGCTCACCCACCGCCGAAGGGGTATTGGCAAGCATGGCGAAAAGAGCCCGATTAGCGGTTGTTGCGGACTCTGCTGGAACTCACGGCTACCACATAGGTGAAGCACCTGACCCAAGATCTATCAAGGCCGCAGCGCGTCGTTGCTATGACCTGACTGCGCTGCGTGCCAGAAAATTGGAGCGCAATGACTTTGATCGATTCAAACTTATTCTAGCCATGGATCGCGGTCATCTGGAGTATCTGAGGAAGTCGTCACCGTGTCCGAATAATCCCAATATTCAGCTGCTTATGAAGTACTCGTCACGATTTGGCGAGATTGATGTGCCTGACCCTTACTTTGGCAATACTGCTGGATTTGAACAGGTCCTGGACCTGATTGAGGATGCCGTCGCTGGATTGGTTACGAGTCTAGGCAGCAAAGACATCTCACGCGAAGCTTGATTGATCTACAAAGCCCTGCCGCTTCGAATCACACCAACCCCAAGGCCCTCAATCGCAAGGGCATCACTTCGAGAGTCAATAACGATTGGATTGAACTCCGGGTTCTCAGGTAACAGTTCGATAACCGTACCACGACGCCGAAAACGCTTGACCGTGACTTCGTCGCCAACACGTGCCACAACAACCTGGCCCGAACGCGCCTCGCTCGTCTTGTGCACTGCCAGTAAATCACCATCATGAATGCCAGCATCGCGCATGCTCATTCCACGAACCTTAAGAAGGTAATCGGCGCGTGGCTTGAACAGGTTGGGATCTACCTGATAATGTCCCTGAATATGGGCCTCGGCCAGAATGGGGGAACCAGCAGCGACTCTGCCAATCAGCGGTAATCCACCACCATCAGCCAATCGAATTCCGCGTGCCGATCCTTTCAATATCTCGATCGCCCCTTTTCGTTCCAGTGTGCGCAAATGCTCTTCGGCAGCATTGGGCGATCGATACTGCATTGCCCTGGCAATCTCAGCACGGGTCGGGGGCATGCCTGTTTCCTCAAGCGTCAACCTGATAAATTGGAGTATGCGACTCTGCGAAGGCGTCAGTTCTTCCATCAGACACTCCTTTAGAGGCTATATTTGCCTTGGTATTTATCTGTATTTTTATACAGTTCCTCCGCAATTGCAAGGCCAATACTGGCAAAGTCCCCATCCATCATCAAACAAGCAAATGGCACTGTGCAAGGGCTATAATGTTCGCTATATATAATTACATTCCAGAAATCTCATGGCCAAGTACTACGAATCTGACATAACCAAGATGCTTCAGGATCTGCTAATCAAAAAGCCGCATATTGCTGAAGAACAGCGCAAGGGACGTGCGCTATGGTGGGATAAGAACCCCGATGCGGACAATCTGAGGCGCACTGAGGAATCCAGGGTCAGGCAACAGGCTTACGTTTATCAAAACAAGGTTTGATCAGGTCTCGCATGGGGTCGCGATTTTTTTCGCGTTCCTGTTCTGTACTGGATGCGCAGGTCCGCTTGCACTCATACCTGTAACTCCCCTGCTCAGTGCGTCGCTCGCTTCTCGTGGAGGGAATTCCGAGCTGGCACAACGCATTGCTAATCTGCAACGCAACAATGACTGGGCCGGACTGTCACTACTGGCGCTCGGACAAATCAAGAACAATCCCGAGAATGCGGATGCATTGCTCCTTCATGGCTATGCGCGAATGCAGGAAGGGAGTCTCGCAGAGGCAGTTGCGGCTCTGTCGCGTGCGAGCATTCTCAATCCAGAGGAGATCGATGCCTGGAATCTGCTCGGGGAAGCGCAGCGTATCCTCGGACGTCCGGAACAGGCTGTGCGGACGCTTCAGCACGCAATCAGCATAGATCCCAGCTCGCCGATTGTGCACTTTCTTCTTGGTGAGGCCTATCGCGATCTGGGGAATTTTGTGCTTGCACTTGCAGCCTATGCAGAAGCGGTTCGATTGGAACCGACCCAGGCTCCCGCCTGGTATGGAATGGGTACGGTATTGATTCGCACTGGACGGAAAGAGGAACTGGCCAAAGTCATGCAGACACTTCATACACTCGATGGCAATCTGGCAAAAAGGCTGGCTTTGCTCCAATAGTTCGCAGCCTAAATGACTTCTTTCTTGGAAAGGGCGTCAATTTCCGTCCTGTTTTTGCCTAATACCGATGAGAGTATTTCTTCCGTATGCTCACCAAGCACCGGTGGCGCGAGGCGATACTCAACCGGGGTGTCTGAAAGGCGCAACGGGCTTGCCACGGTTGATGTAACCCCGCCTCTGGCGTGTGGCATATCAACTCGCAATTTGCGATGCTCGACTTGTGGATGTTCAAACACCTGCTTGTAGTCATTGATTGGCCCTGTCGGGATTTCCATTGATTGAAACTTTTCAAGCCAATATGCAGATGTTTGACTTGCCAGCGCTTTCTCAATTTCTGCTGTCAGTTCCAAACGACGCACATTGCGGGCGGCCATATCGGAGTAGCGGCTATCACCAAGAAGGTCTTCCCTGCAAATTGCTCGGCACAATCGTTCCCATTGCCCCTGATTTCCGCACGCAATGATCATATGACTGTCCCCGGTGCGAAAAACACCATAGGGAGTCACATTGGCATGCGCATTGCCCAAACGCTTGGGTATATTGCCAGTGGCGAAGTAGCTGACAATCTGATTGGCTCCGAAGCTGACAATAGTGTCCATCAGCGCCATATCAATATATTGTCCTTTCTTGCTTATATGGCGATGTTCAAGCGCCGCTAGAATTGCAATGCTTGCGTTCAAGCCGGTCAGAATATCGGTGACTGCGATTCCTACCTTTGCGGGGCCGCCCCCTGGAAGGTCATCGCGCTCCCCCGTAATGCTCATCAATCCGCCCTCACCCTGGAATATGAAATCATAGCCGGGACGCGCGGCGCTCGGACCATTCTGACCGAATCCGGTTACCGAACAGTAAATGATTCCAGGATTGATCGCGCGAATATCGTCGTAGCCCAATCCATAGCGCTTTAGATCACCAACCTTGTAATTCTCTATCAGGACATCTGATCCAGCAGCCAGTTCCCGGATCAACACCTGTCCTTCAGCTTTGGATATATCGATAGTGATCGAGCGCTTATTTCGATTCGCTGAGGTGTAATACGCTGAGTCCGTTGTATCAGCACCGCTGCTGTCCTTGACCCACGGCGGGCCCCAGGTCCGTGAATCATCCCCAATCCTAGGGCGCTCTACCTTGATAACATCGGCCCCTAGATCGGCAAGATTCTGCCCGCACCATGGCCCGGCAAGTATTCGACTGAGGTCCAGCACACGAATATGGGATAGAGCTCCTGCCATGTAACACTACTCCTGAATTTGAATTTAGAAAAAGTCCGGCACCGCGACTACATCGACACGACAATTCGGCCCTTGACTTTGGATTCAATGAACGCATTAAATACGCTTGGCAAATCGGCAAACGGCAGGTTTCGAGTCAGATAACTCAGGTGACGCGGACGCAATCTGCTTGCCAGTTGTTCCCACACTTGTTGCCGAAGCGGCATCGCTGTAGCGACTGAATTGATACCCAGGAGATTGACGCCCCGCAATATGAAAGGGGCAACTGTTGTATTCAAGTCCATTCCTGCAGCCAATCCTATACTGGCAATAGATCCATTCTCCATCATCGTACTGGCCAGCCAGGCAAGCATGTTGCCTCCAAGATTGTCAAGGGCACCTGCCCAAAGCGCTTTGTCCAGAGGGCGAATTTTTTCCAGATTGATGCTTTGGCGTAGTTTCACTTCCGCTGCGCCAAGTTCCCTCAAGAATGCGGTTTCCGCTTCTTTGCCAGTTACGGCAACGACCTGATAACCCAAACCGGAAAGTATATCTACAGCCAGCGAACCGACGCCGCCAGAGGCTCCAGTAACGACAACCGGGCCGTTGTCAATGCGCAAGCCATTATGCTCCAACTGCATGATTCCAAGCCCGGCGGTAAATCCTGCCGTTCCCAGCGCCATTGCATCAAAAAGCGTCAACCCTTTGGGTAGCGGCACGACCCACGCCGCCCGAACGCGGGCGTATTCGGCGTAACCACCATCATGCGCCACGCCTAGGTCAAAGCTGGTGCAAATAACTTCATCGTCCGCCTTGAATCGCGGATCTGAAGATTCAACCACAGTGCCCGAAAGATCGATTCCGCCAATGCAGGGAAACCGACGTATTATCTTCCCAGCACCAGTTGCAGCAAGTGCATCCTTGTAGTTGATGCTCGAATACGCCACCTTGATAACGACTTCACCGGGATCAAGTTCTTTAACCGAGGCCAGTTCGAAACCACAAACGATTTTCTTGCCATCTTCTCGAATACGAAATACCTTGAATTTATCCATCATCAGCCCCGCGTGGAATCTGTTTTCTGAAACAATATTATTGTCAATTATGGAAAACTATCTTTTCATATAGCTACGATAATCGATATTTAATATCAAGCATGATCCGCAGGCAATATTCACGGAATGAAGTCCTTCCATTCAGGCAGCCAGTTTTTCCTGCTCAAGATAAACGCGCGACTGCATTTCGATTAGTCTGCTGGCGGTTCGTTCAAACTCGAAAGCCATGGCACGGATGCGTGCATCGCCAGCTGCTTCTTCGACTTTCAGTAAGTGCTCAGGCTCGGATTCGGCTGACAAGATTAATTTAACGCGGTTGTCGTAAAACACGTCGACCATCAAGGTAAAGCGGCGTCCCTCATCGACTAGAGACAAGCCGATACGCGGCACATTGGAGATCATCACAGTATGAAATTGCCGCGCCAGTTCAAGATAATCATGCTGCGATCGTCCCCAGCCGCATATCACCATGAAATCAAACCAAATGACTCCCCCGGCCCGGTGCAGGAACGGAATTGCGCGCCCTTCAACGTCCAGCGCCTCCGCCTCTTCGCTAACTTCGGCAAGTTTCCCAAACGACTGCAGCAAGAGCGCGTCGGTCTGCTCTCCTAGTGGAGTCAAATAGACTTGAACCTGTTCCAGTGCGCGGCGTCGATAATCAATGCCGCCGTCTACATTGATGATATCCAGATGCTCCTTCAACAATGCGATAGTAGGAAGAAAGTTTTCCCGTTTGAGGCCATCCTTGTATAAATCGTCTGGGTGATAATTGGATGTCATGCAATACACGACTCCCAATTCAAGCGTCCGGCGCAACAATCGCCCCAGAATCATTGCATCTGCAATATCATTAACGTGCATTTCGTCAAAACAAATCAACCGGTAACGACGCGATATACGCATGGCAAGCGCCGCCAGAGGATCGGGCTTACCCTTGAGTTCCTGTAGCTCTCGGTGCACATCGCGCATGAAATGATGAAAGTGAACACGATACTTCCTCTTCAACGGCAATGACAGATAAAAGCTGTCCATCAGAAAACTTTTGCCCCGACCAACGGAGCCCCACAAGTACCCCCCTCGGGGTAAAGTGGGTCTCACCAGTAGTCGATGAAACGCCGTACGCCGGCGCTGTTTGTATCCAGTCCAGTCATCGTGCAATTGCTGCAGTCGTTCTACGGCAGCCAACTGAGAAGCATCCGCAAGATAGCCGCGCTCCTGCAACGTGCGACGATAGAAGTCGATCACGGAAAGCTGCTCGCCTGGGGCCATATCAAACTGATGGGAAAGGTCTACTGGTTTTTCTTGCATTGGATTTGCGCGGTGTGGTCTGAAACAGACTGGCCTCCGTGAAAGCTACTACATATTCAATGCCCGTTTGTCCACAGCCAATGCTGCCTCATGCATGACTTCGGAAAGTGACGGATGAGCATGGACAATACGGGCTATATCTTCTGAAGAAGCCCGGAATTCCATGGCAACGACGGCTTCTGCAATGAGCTCTGAAGCATGAGTGTTGATAATATGCACGCCAAGAATTTCATCAGTTCTGGCGTGTGCAAGCATTTTTACAAAGCCTTTCGCATCACCATGCCCTAGCGCACGTCCATTGATGGCAAAAGGAAATTGACCGATTCTGTAGGGGGTGCCTTCCGACTTCAGCGTCTGCTCTGTTTTTCCAACCCACGCAATTTCAGGTGATGTATAGATGACCCATGGAATGGCGTTATATTCCACGTGACTTTTCTGTCCGACAATCAACTCAGCAACCATAACGCCTTCTTCTTCGCCCTTGTGTGCCAGCATCGGACCCCGCACGACGTCGCCAACGGCAAATACATTGGGGAGATTGGTTCGGCAATGATCATCAACTTCAATGAATCCCCGGTTATCTACTTTTAGTCCAACTACCTCGGTGCCAAGATTGTCAGTATTTGGAGTACGACCGACAGAGACAATCAACCGATCACATTCCAGCATTTTGACAGCACCATCATGCTGGTACTCCACAACGACTTTTTTCTTCTCAATAACCACTTTCCTGATGTTCGCGCTGAGCTGAATATCCAGGCCTTGCTCACCGGTAAATATCTTCCAGGCCTCTTGCGAGACTGACTCATCAGCGGCTGCAAGAAAGGTAGGCAACGCTTCCAGCACGGTGACCTTTGAACCAAGACGACGCCAAACGCTTCCCAGTTCCAGTCCAATTACACCAGCACCAATTACCCCAAGACTCCTGGGGATATCGCTAAATGACAGAGCGCCGATATTGTCACAAATATACTCATTATCAATAGGTATTCCAGGCAAATGACGAGCCGTTGAACCCGTTGCTATCATTACCGCCTTGGCTTCGACTGTTTCGACATCGCTACCATTGATTACCTGCAAGGTCCATGCTGAGCCATTCTTGGCCGCAAAACGGCCGTGGCCTTTCAACCAAGTAATCTTGTTCTTGCGGAACAAATATTCGATTCCGCCGGTCATTTTTGAGACGATGCCATCCTTGCGGGCAAGCATTTTTGCCAAGTCAACCTTGGTACCAGAAACGGATATCCCGTGAGTCGCCAAACCCTTCAGCGTATGTTCATATTGTTCGGACGACTCAAGTAGAGCCTTGGACGGAATGCAACCCACATTGAGGCAAGTACCTCCCAATGCATTTTTTCCATCGGATGTCTTCCATTCCTCTATGCATGCGGTTTTTAATCCGAGCTGCGCAGCGCGTATGGCTCCGATATAGCCAGCCGGACCGGATCCGATTACCACTAGATCAAATTTCTGGAGCATTCTTTACGTCCTTCGTCTGCGCGATCACCACAATATTGAATTAACCGGTTTCAGTTACCACTACCGACTTGTATCCACGGTTTCTGCATATCAATGCAAATATTTCAGATATCAAGCAGTAGCCGTGCCGGATCTTCCAATGCATCTTTCATGGCCACCAATGCCAAGACTGCTTCGCGGCCATCGATAATACGGTGATCGTAGGACAAAGCCAGATAATTCATGGGTCGGATAACAATCTGTCCATTTTCAACCACTGGACGTTCTTTGGTGGCATGTACACCTAGAATTGCACTTTGTGGTGGATTAATGATAGGAGTAGACAGCATTGAGCCGAAAATCCCGCCATTCGAGATTGAGAAAGTGCCTCCAGTCAAATCCTCGATTGATAACTTCCCGTCGAGGGCGCGCTTTCCAAAATCAGCAATCTTCTTTTCGATATCGGCAAGCGTAAGCTGATCTGCGTCTCGAACTATTGGTACTACAAGGCCACGTGGAGAGCCAACCGCCACACCGATATCAAAATAACCGTGATAGACAATATCATTCCCGTCAACGGATGAGTTGACGAGCGGATATTTTTTCAAGGAATGTACTGCAGCCTTAACAAAGAAAGACATGAATCCCAATTTGATGCCATGTTCTTTTTCAAAACGATCCTGATACTTCCTGCGCAAGTCGATGACGGGCTGCATATTTACTTCATTGAATGTCGTTAAAATCGCAGCCGTTGATTGTGACTGTACCAAGCGCTCTGCAATGCGGGCGCGGAGTCTGGACATTGGTACACGTTGCTCAGGCCGGCCATTCAATAATTGTTCGACATCGACTGCTGATGGTGCGACCGGCAAGGTATTAGCCGCGGATTGCTGGTGTGCCGTTGAGGCGGTTGCTTTCGAGTCAGCGGCAGATTTCTGTACCGCGTCAATTACATCTGCTTTTGTAATACGACCATCCCGTCCCGAGCCTGCAAGTTTTGTTGGATCTACACCCTGCTCTTCCACCATTTTTCGTGCCGACGGCATTAGTCGTGCATCTTTGCGTGCTTGGTCAGGAGTAGGGATTTTCGTTGGTGCCACACTGGCTGCGCCTGGTGTGATAGTAGACGGGGCTACATTTGAAGCTCCCGCTGTCGCCTTAGCCTCGGTGTCAATGGTAGCAATTACTTCAAGTGAAGCAACCGTACTACCATCTGGCTTGGCAATATTGACGAGTACACCATCTACCGGCGAGGGTAACTCAAGGACTACTTTGTCGGTTTCAATGTCAATCAGATTTTCATCTCTGGCCACACTATCACCCACCTGTTTTCGCCAGGTAAGCAGGGTTGCCTCTGAGACTGACTCCGACAATTGCGGTACTTTTACTTCTACTAACATATGTGCTCCGTTCGGTTTTTCGTGGGACAGGACTTGGCCCTCGTCGACACGTACTACAAAAACTCAGCGCGTATCGCGCCGGAACCTACTTTTTCTGCAGATACACCTTCTCAAACTGGTGACTGCAGCTCGGCCACGTAGGTCGAGTGGACTGGCTATTTCAATTTCCCAAGCGCTGTATCGACCACCAGTTTCTGGCGCTCGTTGTGCTTTGCAAGTGATCCCCCTGCTGGTGCGGCCGCTGAAGGGCGACTTGACACAAAAAGCTTCTGGTCAGCACGCATATTCTCAACGAGATAGTGGCGAGTTTGATACCAAGCGCCCTGATTCAGCGGTTCCTCCTGACACCAGACAACTTCCCTAGCATTGGAAAAACGCTTCATCTCCGCAGCAAACTGCTTATGCGGGAACGGATAGAGCTGCTCTACTCTGATGATTGCAACATTGTCGAGCCGTCTTTCACGTCTGGCGACCAGCAAGTCATAGAAAATTTTCCCTGAACATGCAACAACTCGCGTTACCTCCTTGGGTTCTAGATTGTCAATTTCTCCGATGACCGTCTTGAATTCCCCTTTTGCCAGTTCCTTGAGTGACGAAACTGCTTCGGGCTTTCGCAACAACGACTTGGGAGTCATCACCACAAGTGGCTTGCGGAAGTGACGAACCATTTGCCTTCGCAGAAGATGATATATCTGTGCCGGTGTCGAGGGGACGCAAACCTGAATATTGTGTTCCGCGCATAGCTGAAGGTAGCGCTCCAGTCTTGCCGAACTATGTTCTGGTCCTTGTCCTTCATAGCCATGCGGTAGCAACATGACCAAGCCACACACGCGCCCCCATTTGGCTTCCCCGGAAGAAATAAACTGGTCTATCACCACCTGGGCGCCATTTGCAAAATCGCCAAACTGCGCTTCCCAGACAGTTAACTCGTTAGGTTCTGCACAGGAATATCCATACTCAAAGCCCAGTACCGCCTCCTCAGACAGAACGGAGTCGATAACAACAAAGTCGCTTTGCTTTTCCGCAAGGTTCTGCAGCGGGATATGAATTCCTGCGTCCCATTTCTCGCGGTTTTGATCATGGAACACCGAGTGTCTATGAGCAAAAGTCCCCCGTCCGGAATCCTGTCCGGATAGGCGAACACCATATCCACCGACCAACAATGTCGCGTAGGCAAGATTCTCTGCCATACCCCAGTCAAGCATCTTCTTTCCTTGAGCCATCTCGCGTCTGGCTTGATTCACGCGCTCGACTGTTGGATGAAGCTTAAATCCAGCTGGGATTGTGGTCAGCCGTTCTCCCAATCTCTGCAAATCTGAAAGCGGCACCGAAGTGTCTGCTTGATCGGTCCATTTCGCATTTGTGAATAGAGACCAGTCAATGGCGTGTTGGCGCTGGAAACTGGACAATACAGGACTTGAAGTGGAGCGTCCTTCATCAAGTGCTTGACGATAACTCTTGATCAGTTGATTGGGCTCATCCTCTGTGATCAGTCCTTGTGCCAGCAACTTATCTGCATACAGCTTTCGTGTGCCTGGGTGTTGAGCGATCTTCTTGTACATGAGCGGCTGTGTAACGAATGGCTCATCCTGTTCATTGTGGCCAAGCTTGCGAAAACATACCAAGTCAACAATGATGTCGACTTTAAATTCCCTGCGGAAATCCATTGCGAGTTGGCATACAAAAAGCGACGCTTCGGGATCGTCAGCATTCACATGAAGAATTGGAGCTTCCACCATTTTTGCGACATCTGTGCAATACATCGTCGATCGCGAATCTCGTGGGTCAGAAGTTGTAAATCCAATCTGATTATTGACGACTATATGTACAGTACCGCCTGTGGAATAACCTCGTGTTTGGGATAAATTCAGGGTCTCCATCACGACACCCTGTCCGGCGAAGGAAGCATCGCCATGCAATAGAAGTGACACGACTTTTTCGCCAGCTTTGTCCTTGCGACGATGCTGACGGGCGCGCGCCATGCCCTCTACAACCGGGTTTACTATCTCTAGATGCGATGGGTTGAATGCAAGCGACAGGTGGATTGGGCCACCAGCGGTGGATATATCAGATGAGAAGCCATTGTGGTATTTCACATCTCCGGTTGATACCAGTGCTTCCCCGGTTTTCTTGCCCTCAAACTCTGAAAACAATTCTTTTGGTGATTTCCCCACTGTATTCACGAGCACGTTCAGGCGTCCTCGATGAGCCATACCAACCACTAGTTCTTCTACGCCTTGGCTTCCAGCGCGCTGAACGATATCGTCCATGCACGGTATTAACGTTTCCCCTCCTTCTAGGGAAAAACGCTTCTGTCCTACATAGCGCGTATGCAGATATTTCTCGAGTGTTTCGGCAGCAGTAAGTCGCTCCAGAATACGTCGTTTTACCTCCGGCGAGAAATTAGGCCGTGAACGTACGGACTCCAATCTCTGTTGAATCCAGCGCTTTTGACTCATATCACTGATGTACATGTACTCAGCACCGATGGAGCCACAGTACGTCTCACGAAGCGATTGCAGAATTCCCCGAAGAGTGGCGCGCTCCGGGCCAACCAGAGTACCTGTATTGAAGACCAGATCCATGTCTGACTCGGTTAGATCATAGAATGCAGGTTCCAGTTCTGGAATGTTGGGACGTTGTTGCCTTTTGAGAGGATCCAATTCTGCCCATCGACACCCCATGGTGCGATAGGCTGCAATCAGCAGTAGAACATATACCTGCTTTCGCTCCACGCCGAGTTCAGTGGGGGGGACCGATGAGCGCAGCATGCCATGTTTGGCTCGCTGCGCAAATGACGCGACGATCGGAGCATGAGCTACATCGGGACCGCCGACTGCGCTATTCCCGGGAAGCAGCTGGATCTTGTCGAAATACTCTCGCCACTGTTCGGGAATTGACTGTGGATTATCCAGATAGGACTCGTAGAGCTCCTCAACAAAGGGCGCATTAGCCCCAAACAAGTGGGAGTTCGCCTGAAACTGCTTCATTGCACTCATTTCAAATCCCGTAATAACCCTACCTGCGGCCGCTCATTAGACGAACCCAAATCTGCGAGATTAATTTCGCTGATCAATAGGGACCAGATCGCGCCTGGTTGCCCCTGAGTACAGTTGGCGGGGACGCGCAATTTTGCTATCAGGGTCGGCAATCATTTCGCTCCATTGGGCTATCCATCCTACGGTTCTTGCCAATGTAAAGATGCAAGTAAACATGGCCGTTGGAATTCCTAACGCTCGTTGCACTATACCCGAGTAGAAATCAACGTTTGGATAAAGTTTGCGAGATACAAAGTAATCATCCTCCAACGCAATCTTTTCCAACGCCATTGCGAGTTTGAAGAGGCGATCGTCGTGAAGGCCCAATTCATTCAAAACCTCATGGCAGGTTTCATGCATGAGTTTTGCACGCGGATCGTAGTTTTTGTAAACGCGATGACCAAAGCCCATCAACATTGCATGGTCTTTTTTATCCTTGACCTTCTTGATGAACTCACCAACCTTAGAGGCATCACCAATGCTTTCCAGCATGTTAAGACACGCTTCATTCGCACCACCATGTGCAGGCCCCCAGAGGCTTGCAATTCCGGCAGCGATACAGGCAAACGGGTTCGCACCCGAAGAACCAGCGGAGCGGACGGTTGCTGTTGAGGCATTTTGTTCGTGATCTGCATGCAGAATGAAGATGCGATCCATCGCCCTCACAAGTACATCATTGAGTTTGTACTCTTCTGCAGGAACTGCAAACATCATACGCATGAAATTTTGCGTATATGACAAGTCATTGCGAGGGTAAATGAACGGTTGACCAATTGAATATTTGTACGCCATCGCAACGATAGTCGGTAACTTGGCTATCAACCGGAACGCGGATATTGTGCGGTGTTCCGGATTCTGGATATCCAAGGAATCATGGTAAAAAGCTGCCAGCGCTCCAACGACACCACAAATAACGGCCATCGGGTGTGCATCACGTCTGAAACCAGTAAAGAATCGGTTCAGTTGATCATGAACCATCGTATGCCGCATGACGATATTGACGAATTCGTCCTTCTGCTTAGAATTTGGCAATTCGGCATTAAGCAACAAATAGCAGACTTCAAGAAAATCACAGTTATTTGCAATTTGCTCAATGGGGTATCCGCGATAAAACAGTTCTCCGACGTCCCCGTCAATATAAGTAATTCCTGACCGGCAATGCGCTGTGGACATGAATCCCGGATCATAAGTAAACATCCCCGTCTTGCCATATAGGGATCGGATATCAATAACATCTGATCCAATGGTGCCAGACATGATGGGGAACTCTGCCGACTTCCCTTCTCCCCAGTTCAGAACTGCCTTCTTGCTGGAACTCATGTTTCTCTCCTAAAAATTGCCGTCATTTTGCCAATCAGCACGTCCGTAGCAACGTCACAATTTCCCTTACCACCGGATTCGCGTCCGGCAGACATTCCACCCGCCCACTCAAAATATCCCACAACTCATTGTCGTCCATGGACAACAAACTTTTGAACGTCTCTAACCCTTCCGACGACAAACTATTTACGTGCCTATCAAGGAAACGCTCAAGGATTAGATCATTTTCCAACAAGCCCCGGCGACATTGCCAACGCAAGCGACTCATCTCAAGAGAAGTCAGACTCATACTCAGAAGCAACTGTAGTTCAAACTGTACGCTTCACCATCAAGTCCTTAATCTTACCGATGGCTTCGGTTGGATTGAGACCTTTAGGACAAACATCGACACAATTCATGATTGAATGACAGCGAAATAAGCGATAAGGGTCTTCAAGATTGTCCAAGCGTTCGTTGATGGCCTGATCGCGACTGTCTGCGATAAACCGATACGCCTGCAATAAGCCAGCCGGCCCCACAAATTTGTCTGGATTCCACCAGAAAGAGGGACACGACGTAGAGCAGCATGCACATAGTATGCATTCGTACAACCCATTCAACTCCTCACGGTCTTCCGGACTTTGAAGTCGTTCTCGCTCGGGCGGTCGATCATTGTTGATCAGATAAGGCTTTATTGAATGGTATTGCTTGAAAAACTGAGTCATATCCACAATCAGATCACGGATAACCGGCAGTCCTGGAAGTGGGCGGAGTTCAATGGGCTGTTTCAGGTCAGCGACCTTCGTTACACAGGCCAACCCATTCTTGCCATTGATATTCATCGCATCCGAGCCGCATACTCCTTCACGGCAGGAACGGCGCAGCGAAAGAGTGTCATCCTGCTCCTTTATCCGCACCAGTGCGTCAAGAAGCATCTGATCAGTCGGCTCCAACTCGACGTCATAGTCCTGCATGTAGGGCTTTGCGTCCTTGTCAGGATCATAACGATAAACTCTAAAATGCATATTTACTCCGCAGTTTAAGCACGGCAAACACCGTGACTAATAGGTTCGCACCTTTGGTTCGATACTTTCGGCACTAAGTGGTTTTAGATTAACCGGTTTGTACTCCAGTCGATCATCCTCCTTGTACCACAACGTGTGCTTTAGCCAATTTACATCATCACGACCAGGATAATCAGAACGATCATGTGCTCCGCGTGACTCCTTACGAGCATCCGCTGACACCATAGTTGAGCGTGCGACCTCAATCTGGTTATCAAGTTCAAGCGCTTCAATTCGCGCAGTATTGAAGACCTTAGATTTGTCTTTGATCTCCGTCCTTGTAACGCGATCTGCCACTTCGCGAATCTTCTTGACCCCATCTGCAAGCGTATCAGGAAATCGAAAAACTCCGCAGTGCAGTTGCATTACTCGGCGCATATCTTTGGCTACCTCAGCATAGCCTTCACCACCTTTTTGATTTTCAATACGCGCAAGCCGAGACATCGTAATATCCTCCGCGTCCTTTGGCAGATCCTTGTGCCCAGGATTTTCCTTGAGAAACTTCAAGATTGAATTCCCGGACGCCTTACCAAAAACCAGCAGATCAGTAAGCGAATTGGTTCCCAAGCGGTTTGCTCCATGCACAGATGCGCATCCGCATTCCCCAGCGGCATAAAAACCGGGTACTAGTGCATTTGAATTTCCGCCCTCAGGCGCAATAACCTCACCATGATAATTTGTAGGAATTCCGCCCATTTGATAATGCACAGTCGGAACCACAGGGATAGGGTCCTTGATCGGATCGACATTCGCAAATTTTTTGGCGATTTCCCTGATTCCAGGCAGTCTCTTATCGATAACTTCCGGTCCAAGATGATCCAATTTCAGAAGCACGCAATCGCCATCCTTACCAGCACCGCGTCCTTCCTTAATTTCCGTGGCCATGGCCCTGGAAACCACATCACGGCTTGCCAGATCCTTTAGATTTGGAGCGTAACGCTCCATAAACCGCTCGCCGTTCTTGTTTAACAGGTAACCACCTTCACCACGCACACCCTCGGTAATCAAGACGCCGGCGCCAGCTACTCCTGTGGGATGAAACTGCCAGAACTCCATGTCTTCAAGGGGAATCCCGGCACGTGCAGCCATACCTAGGCCGTCGCCTGTATTGATAAATGCATTAGTAGTGGATGAAAAAATACGCCCTGCACCACCGGTTGCAAACAAAGTTGCACGCGAATGAAATATCGTTGTTTCGCCAGTCTCCATCTCAAGCGCAGTTACTCCAAGTACTTGGCCACTGGGATCGCGGATCAAATCCAAGGCCATCCATTCAATGAAGAATTGCGTATTGGCCCTGATATTCCTTTGATACAAGGTGTGCAACATGGCGTGGCCGGTACGGTCTGCCGCGCAACATGAACGCTGTACAGGCTTTTCGCCGAAATTCATTGAATGCCCGCCGAATGGGCGCTGGTATATGGTGCCGTCATCATTACGGTCAAATGGCATTCCATAATGTTCAAGTTCAACAACCACTTCCGGCGCTGCCCTTACCATGTACTCAATCGCATCTTGATCACCTAGCCAGTCTGATCCTTTGACTGTGTCGTACATGTGCCATAACCAGTGATCCTCTCCCATATTTCCGAGTGACGCTCCTACCCCCCCCTGCGCAGCCACGGTATGTGAACGCGTCGGAAACACCTTCGACAGCACCGCACACCTCAAACCCGCCTCGGACAACTGTAGCGCTGCACGTAATCCCGCGCCCCCTGCTCCCACAACAATCGCGTCGAATTTTCTTACGGCAGTTCTCACGTCACACTCTCCAAAGTATCTGCATTGCCCACCCAGTGCAGCCCACCAACCAGAGGATAGTTCCCACCTGAAGAGTAAGGCGCAGACCCGTACTTTTGATGTAATCCATCCAGATGTCCCGCATCCCGACCCAAGCATGAACCATAATGCTCAACAAAAATAAGAACGTCATAAAGCGCATCCAACCCGGAGTAAATAAGCCTCTCCAAGTTTCGTAATTCAATTGCGGGAGCATGAGGACTTTAACCACAAACACCAACGAATAGACGGCCATGACCACCGCAGACACGCGCTGTGCAAGCCACGCTGTCAGCCCATAATGGGCACCAACGACTACGCGATTCACCATATTTTCACTCCCAATATGAGCGTCAAAAGTCCACTCACAATGAATACGGCATATGCCGTGGCGCGCGCTGAAGACAAATTAATTCCTTTGCCCAGATCCAGAAACAAAAATCGAATACCAGCGCAAAAATGGTGCAGAAAAGACCACATGAAGCCAAGAGCAACCAGTTTGACAAGTGGATGGGAAAGCCCCCCTCTAATCTGGCCGAAATCGACTTCAGATTTCAAACTACCATCCAGGCAATAGAGAAGTCCAATTATTGCCAAGGTAAGAAGCAACCCACTAATTCGATGAAAGATCGAAACTATCCCGGGGACCGGGAGGTTTAACAAATTAATGTTGTACCAGATGGGCCTTGGTTTTCGTACTGTCAGTTCGGGCATGTGGCTATATCCAACGTGCGAAAGTCTAAAGGGACCGGTCGATGACCGGGATGGGTTTAATTAACGCTTACCGGATTATGAAAGATTATATCAGCGTTCTAATTCAAGTTGTCCGACGCGGATGTCCAGAAAATGTCGCGCACATCTAGTGTGTGCATAATTTGATATGCATTCAACGCCACTACAATTCATGCGAGGGTATTCGAATAGTAATGTCGATCGGTCCGGTACAGTCCTCGACGGAACTCTACGGCACGATCCCCATAGGTATAAGTAACACGATCGACGCAAAGTAAGGGTGTCCCAATATCCACCTTCAACAATTCGCTGGCGATAGCATCTGCCGGAATTGCACGAATTTGTTCATCTGCTCGAATCATACGGGTTCCGAACTCTGCTTCAAACAAGTTATACAGAGAACCTTGTGATCCACTTATCCTGGCTGCCGTTAAACCTTTGAAAATGTTTCCAGGCAACGATATTTCGTCCAGAACTGTCGGCACGCCATGAAATGACAGAATTCGCCGCAATAGAACTACACCCTCGCCTGGCTTAAGCTCTAGAATTCTCGCGATTTCCACCGGCGCACGCCCACGCCTACAGTCAAGCAGGTGCATTTGCGGGTAGTCTTGCTTCCCTTCCATTGGGCGCAGACGCAAGAAGCGAAAATGCGCATGTGGCTCTTTGTGGGTCGCAACAAAGGTTCCCTTGCCTTGGCGACGCACTAGCAGATTTTCTGCTGAAAGTTCGTCAATGGCCTTACGGACTGTGCCCTGACTAACCTTGAATCGTGAGGCCAGACCGAGTTCACTTGGAATGGCCTCGCCAGGGCGCCACTCCCCTAACTCAAGGCTCGTCAACAACAAAGCCTTTATCTGTCGGTAAAGGGGAGAAAAAGTGGCAGATGCGTTATTGCTGATGTTCCTAGCTTGTGGTTTCATAAGCGTGATCGGCAAGATGATCTTCCCATTCAGTCTATCCTATATCTTATATATGATATCTGTTAACGATTGACACCTCAGAAACGAGTCCCTAAACTCGATTGGGAGTTACGTCGCAAAATCGCTGACACTCGATAAGAATTAACGCGCATTGTTGGACTCAAAATCAAGACTAAACATCCAAGCCAAGACTTTTGAAAGATGAAAGTGATCTCTAGCTAGGGAACTATCATCTAACACGAAACCTAAATCTCTTTTGAACAGGAAACCAAGGAGTTTTTATGACGAAACCAGCCGTTCGAATCGCAGTGACCGGCGCCGCCGGACAAATTGGATACAGCTTATTGTTTCGCATCGCCGCCGGCGAAATGCTTGGGAATGATCAGCCTGTAATCCTCCAGTTACTTGAAATCCCCGATGAGAGAGCGCAAGCGGCTTTGAAGGGGGTAATAATGGAGTTGGAAGATTGTGCGTTCCCGCTACTTGCGGGAGTTATTCCAACTGCCGATCCAAATGTGGCGTTTAAGGATGTTGATTTTGCGATGTTGGTTGGTGCGCGACCACGGACAAAAGGAATGGAACGCAAGGATCTGCTGGAGGCTAATGGTGCAATTTTTACCGTTCAGGGCAAAGCCTTGAACGCTGTTGCCAAGCGTTCAGTCAAAGTTCTGGTAGTAGGAAACCCGGCCAATACTAATGCCTACATTGCGATGAAAAGTGCGCCAGAAATACCACGCGACAACTTCACTGCGATGCTGCGCCTTGACCACAATCGCGCATTGTCACAATTGTCAATTAAGACCGGTAAAGCAGTAGATTCGATAGAAAAAATGATTGTATGGGGCAATCATTCGCCGTCTATGTATCCTGATTATCGCTTTGCTACGATTGGCGGCGTTCCAGCCGTCAAAGTAGTAGATGACGAAAAATGGTATCAAGAAACGTTCATTTCTACAGTCGGAAAACGTGGCGCAGCCATTATTGAGGCTAGGGGTCTTTCCTCCGCTGCTTCAGCAGCCAACGCTGCTATTGGGCACATGCGCGACTGGACACTGGGTTCGAATGGTAAATGGGTCACTATGGGTGTCCCATCTGATGGTTCTTATGGAATACCAGAGGACATCATTTATGGCGTTCCAGTCATTACTGCCGGTGGAAACTACAACCGAGTAGGCGGCCTAGAAATTGACGCTTTCAGTCGTGCAAAAATGGACTCTACCCTTCAGGAGTTACTTGAAGAGCGAGACGGCGTTAAGCATCTTCTTTAATAGTCTTTGTGCATCGGCATCAAGATAGATCCAGCAATGCTGGATCTATCCTTATCAAACGCCCTGAAGTGCCATTTCATAAACATTTTTAGCCCGGTAATCAACATACTGCGCTGACTCCCAAGGAGTTCTGTCTGATGTCGAGAGCGGTCCACCCGCGCGATGCCTTGTTTCCAGGGGAAAACTCCATCCCGATCATCTCATCCTGTGAACATTATGCTGGAAGTGAAAAATTGATCGCTAAGGCTATGGAGCTGCAAGAAAAACTCGGCCCTATTTTCGACATAACATGCGATTGCGAGGATGGCGCGCAGGCTGGCATGGAAATAGAACACGTCGAAATGGTTGTGCGCGCTCTGAAAAGCAGTGCGAATAGATACAAACAGGCTGGTGTTCGGATTCATGACTACTTCCAGTCACACTGGAAAAAAGAGGTTGAAACGCTAATCTGCGGCGCAGGAGAAGTTCTCTCATATATAACAATCCCTAAAGCAACTGCTACAAAGCAGGTAGCAGATATGATTAATCATATTCAGAAGGTCGCATTAGGCAAGGGTATTAAAAGAGAGATTCCCATCCACGTATTGATAGAAACGCACGGTGCATTGCGGGATGCATACGAAATAGCTGGCCTCCCATGGGTTAAGGTGCTCGATTTCGGTCAGATGGATTTCGTTTCAGGTCATCATGGCGCAATACCGGCATCGGCAATGCGATCTCCGAATCAATTTGAACATCGATTACTTGCGCGGGCCAAAACAGAAGTGGTTGCCGCGGCTCTCGCCAATGGTGTAATTCCCTCACATAATGTGACATTGGACCTTAAGAACTCTTACACGACTTACCAAGATGCTTGGCGTGCCAGATATGAATTTGGGTTTCTTAGAATGTGGTCCATTTACCCATTGCAGATTCAGCAAATAGTCGATGCCATGAAACCCAGCTACGAAGACGTGGAAGATGGCGCAAATATCTTGGTCGCGGCTCAAAAGAATAATTGGGGGCCCATTCAATACAAGGCTGAATTGCATGATCGTGCAACATTTCGGTACTACTGGGATGTTCTGCAGAAGGCTCATATTTCCGGGGTAAGAATACCGGACGAGGCCAAGATGGCATTCTTTTGAATGTCGTATGGTTTAGGGAGGCCTTTGACTGATGAAAAACTTTTTGATGGAGGCAGTATGAATGTAATAAATCCAGGTAAAAAATTTCGCACCGCATTGATGGAAGAGAAGCCGTTGCAATGCGTTGGCACTATCAATGCTTATCATGCCCGGCTTGCAGAACACAGTGGATATAAAGCCATCTATCTTTCAGGTGGAGGAGTAGCTGCCGGATCTCTTGGACTTCCCGATTTGGGAATTTCCAATCTTGATGACATTCTCATTGATGTCAGAAGAATCACCGATGTTTGTTCATTACCGCTTGTCGTTGATGTTGACACCGGATTCGGTTCAAGCGCGTTCAATATTGCTAGAACTGTCAAGTCACTAATTAAGGCAGGAGCTGCGGCTCTTCACATTGAAGACCAAGTGGGAGCAAAGCGCTGTGGACACCGCCCTAACAAGGAATTGGTCTCTACAGAAGAAATGGTTGATCGGGTCAAAGCTGCGGTAGACGCGAGAGTTGATTCTGATTTTTTTATCTGGGCGCGCACTGATGCTCTCGCAGTCGAAGGTTTGGAGGCTGCATTAGACAGGGCAAGCCGATGTATAGAAGCTGGTGCCGATGGAATATTTCCCGAGGCGATGACTGATCTGAAAATGTACAGAACTTTCGCCGAAACCGTAAAAGCGCCAATACTGGCCAACATAACCGAGTTTGGATCGACCCCACTCTACACTTTGGAAGAACTTCGATCGGCAAATGTATCTCTTGCTTTATATCCATTGTCCGCATTTCGGGCGATGAATAGGGCTGCTCTTAACGTCTTTCAGACGCTCCGACGTGAAGGAACTCAAAAAAATGTCGTGGCCACAATGGAAACACGCACGGAATTGTATGAGCATTTGGACTACCACTCCTACGAGCAACGACTTGATGCCCTGTTTGCGAAAGGGAAGATGTCACGCGAGCATTGATCCTGCTGCTACATGAGCTAACGATATATTCGAATTAACTGGAGACATAATATGAGCGAATCTTCATCAGGACAAAAACCGAAAAAGTCTGTTGCACTCTCGGGCGTAATCGCTGGGAACACCGCTTTATGCACCGTTGGTCGTTCTGGCAATGACTTGCACTATCGCGGTTACGATATTCTGGACTTCGCGGATGAAGCGGAATTTGAAGAAGTCGCTTACCTGTTGATTCACGAGAAGCTCCCCAATCAAGCTGAATTGACTGCATACAAGAACCGTCTCAAAGCGCTTCGTGGATTGCCTGCTAATCTAAAGGCAGCCCTTGAATGGCTCCCTCCATCTGCGCATCCCATGGACGTGCTGCGCACTGGTGCTTCAGTTCTCGGTACCCTGCTTCCTGAAAAGGAGGACCATAATATTCCTGGTGCTAGAGATATCGCAGATCGATTAATGGCGTGCTTTGGGTCCATGTTGCTGTATTGGTATCACTACAGTTTCAATGGAAAACGTATTGACACAGATACTGATGATGACTCCATTGGCGGCCATTTTCTGCATCTATTGCACGGCAAGACGCCATCAGAGGAATGGGTACGCGCAATGCATACTTCTCTGGTGCTTTACGCTGAGCACGAATTCAATGCTTCCACTTTCACCGCGCGCGTCATTGCGGGAACAGGTTCAGATATTTACTCGGCAATTTCTGGCGCAATCGGAGCTCTGCGAGGCCCGAAGCACGGCGGTGCAAATGAAATCGCTTTTGAAGTGCAGTCTCGATATGAAAGCACCAAAGATGCTGAGGAAGATGTAATTAAGCGAGTTCAAAATAAGGAAGTTGTAATCGGGTTCGGACATCCAGTCTATACAACAGGTGATCCTAGAAATAAGGTTATAAAGGCGGTTGCGCAGCGCCTTTCAAAGACTGCTGGAAGTATGAAGTTGTTCAATATTGCGGAATGTCTAGAAACAGTCATGTGGCGTGAAAAGAAGATGTTCGCCAATCTTGACTGGTTCAGTGCAGTTTCTTATCACATGTTGAACGTTCCTACCGCCATGTTTACCCCGCTCTTCGTAATATCACGAACATCGGGATGGGCTGCACATATTATTGAACAGCGCGTTGACGGAAAAATTATACGACCGGGTGCAAATTACTTTGGACCGGAAAATCAAAAGTGGATTCCGTTGAAACGCAGGAAATAAGCGTATGCACAAAATCATGTAAAAATGGTATTCGATGCATTATCTTGCATCATAATTTGATTTCGTCACCTCTTTCGACAAAGGTTGTTATGTCTGCCAATATTTCCAATATTCGTCCCAAACATGACAAGGTACTGATTGATATTGTTGACTATGTAACAAAATACAATATTACATCGAAGCTTGCGTATGAAACGGCCCGTAACTGCCTGATCGATACACTAGGGTGTGGATTAGAAGCGCTGGAGTATCCCGCCTGCACCAAGTTGCTAGGGCCAATAGTTCAGGGCACTGTGGTACCCAATGGCGCAAAGGTTCCCGGTACCCAATTTCAACTTGACCCGGTTCAGGCAGCATTCAACATAGGCACGATGATCCGGTGGTTGGATTTTAATGACACTTGGCTTGCAGCCGAATGGGGACATCCTTCTGACAATCTTGGCGGAATTCTGGCAGTAGCTGATTGGTTGTCGCGAACCGCTCAAGCGAACGGTAGGAAGCCGCTTCTAATGAAAGATGTACTGACGGGAATGATTAAGGCCCATGAAATTCAGGGCTGTATTGCCCTTGAAAACAGTTTCAACAAAGTAGGATTGGATCATGTGGTACTGGTAAAGGTTGCGTCAACCGCTGTTGTAGCTCAAATGCTTGGCTTAACACGCGAGGAAATTCTCAATGCTGTCTCGCTTGCTTGGGTAGATGGACAATCAATGCGAACTTACAGGCACGCACCAAATACCGGATCTCGCAAGAGTTGGGCTGCCGGCGATGCAACATCCCGTGCTGTTAGGCTTGCATTGATGGCGCGAACTGGCGAAATGGGTTATCCCTCTGTTCTTACCGCGAAGACTTGGGGTTTTTATGATGTGCTCTTCAAAGGCAATGCGTTCAAGTTTCAGCGGCCTTATGGCGCCTATGTAATGGAAAATGTGTTATTCAAAATCTCCTTTCCTGCTGAATTTCATTCCCAGACAGCCGTTGAAGCAGCCATGACCCTGCATGAACAACTGCGCACACTTGGCAAAACTGTCGAAGACATTAAAAAAGTAACAATTCGAACACACGAAGCCTGCATTCGCATCATCGACAAAAAGGGGCCATTAAATAATCCTGCGGATCGTGATCACTGCATCCAATATATGGTCGCTGTGCCATTAATTTTTGGTCGGCTGATCGCATCTGATTACGAAGACAAAGTTGCTGCCGATCCTCGAATCGACAGATTGCGCGAAAAAATAGTTTGCATAGAAGACGAAAGATATACTAAGGACTACCACAACCCTGGAAAACGATCGATTGCGAATGCTTTGACCGTTGAATTCAAGGATGGCAAGCGGATGCAAGAAGCTGTTGTTGAATATCCGATCGGTCACAAACGTCGTCGCAAGGACGGCATTCCACTGCTGGAACAAAAATTCAAGATTAATTTAGCCCGCCGATTTCCAGCTAAGCAACAACAATTGATTCTGCAATTGTCTCTTGATCAGAAGCGTCTTGAAAGTACCAGTGTCTGCGACTTTGTCGACTTATTCGTAATTTGAGAATTCAAATCCGAAACCATTGAACATACAGTTCACGAAACTTGGAGTTAATCGTGCCACACAATCTTTACAACACATTTCAAAAATTCAAATATCTGGGAAAAACTGGGAGCTACTATTCCCTTCCGAAATTGGAAAAAGAGCTGGGTATAAAGATTTCCCGACTTCCAGTTTCAATCCGAATTGTGCTTGAGTCAGTTTTACGTAACTGCGACGGCAAGAAGGTAACTGAAGATCATGTTAAACAACTTTCAAGTTGGAAACCTAACGCCGATCGTACAGATGAGATTCCATTTGTTGTATCGCGCATAGTCTTACAGGATTTCACTGGCGTCCCCCTTCTAGCGGATCTGGCGGCGATGCGTGGTGTCGCAAAGAAAATGGGGAAGGATCCAAAGGTAATTGAACCGTTGGTTCCAGTCGATTTAGTGGTTGATCATTCAATTCAGATTGACCACTATGGAGAAAAGAATGCGCTTGACTTGAATATGAAACTGGAATTTCAGCGCAATAATGAACGATACGAATTCATGAAATGGGGCATGCAGGCTTTCGATACTTTTAAGGTTGTCCCACCAGGAATAGGCATTGTTCATCAAGTAAATCTCGAATATTTGGCACGCGGCGTCCATAGTAAGGAAGGCGTGTTCTATCCCGATACGCTTGTTGGAACAGACAGTCATACAACAATGATCAATGGAATTGGCGTAGTCGGTTGGGGGGTCGGTGGAATAGAAGCGGAAGCCGGCATGCTTGGTCAACCTGTCTATTTCCTGACGCCTGATGTAGTCGGCGTTAATTTGAAAGGTGCGCTACGAGGTGGTGTTACAGCAACGGACCTGGTGCTAACCGTTACCGAAATGCTTCGCCGAGCCAAGGTTGTTGGTAAATTTGTCGAGTTCTTTGGTGATGGAGTCGAAACTCTAGCGCTTCCCGACCGAGCCACTATTGCAAATATGGCGCCGGAGTATGGCGCAACAATGGGATTCTTTCCGGTCGATGACGTGACAATAGATTATTTCAAGGGTTCAGGACGCACCGACGAGGAAATCGCTGCATTTGCTGCCTATTTTAAGGCACAGGGATTGTATGGCGTACCGAAAAAAGGACAAATTGACTACAGTGAAGTTTTAGAACTTGATCTTGGAACTGTTGCCCCATCACTAGCTGGGCCAAAGCGACCACAGGATCGAATCGAAATTGGACATGTTAAATCTAAGTTTACCGATTTATTTGCTCAGCCAGTTTCAGAGAATGGTTTTTCCAAAAAACCAGAAGAACTTCAACAACGGTTTAAAACACGTGATGGAGTTGATGTAGGTTCCGGAGACGTGATCATCGCAGCAATTACGTCCTGTACAAACACCTCAAACCCAGGAGTATTGCTTGCAGCGGGACTGTTAGCTAAGAAAGCTGTTGAGCGTGGACTTACGGTCAAGAAGCATATCAAGACTTCATTAGCCCCTGGATCGCGCGTGGTGACGGAGTATCTCACCCGCGCTGGTTTACTGCCTTACCTTGAAAAACTAGGTTTCTATCTTGCTGGCTACGGATGCACAACGTGCATAGGCAATGCAGGACCTCTAGCAGAACCTTTAGAGGAATCGATAGTACAGAATGATCTTGTCTGCGCAGCGGTTCTTTCCGGCAATCGTAATTTTGAGGCGCGTATTCACGCCAACCTTCGTGCTAACTTTCTTGCCTCACCACCATTGGTCGTTGCCTACGCAATTGCGGGAACTGTACTAAAGGATTTGATGACCGAGCCTTTGGGCAAGGGCTCAAAGGGGGAAGATGTTTGGATAGGCGATGTCTGGCCTACCAGCCAGGAAATTCATGATTGCATGAAATATGCGATGGATCCGAAAACGTTCCGTCGGCTCTATAATAATCTCGGCGAAGCTAATCCATTATGGAAGGAAATCTCTGCAACACCAGGCGAAACGTATAGCTGGCCAGCTTCGACTTACATTGCTGAGCCCCCCTTCTTTGACGGTTTCAGTATGCAACCTGGAGTAACCGGAAACATATTGAATGCAAGAGCATTAGGTTTATTTGGTGATTCTGTGACGACTGATCATATCAGCCCAGCCGGATCAATAAAGCCCACTTCGCCAGCCGGCACCTATCTCCTTGAGCATGATGTTGGTGTTATCGATTTCAACACCTACGGTGCTCGCCGAGGAAATCACGAAGTCATGATGCGAGGTACTTTTGGTAATGTACGCATCAAAAATCTAATGCTCCCTATAAAGTCGGATAACACCCGGATAGAGGGAGGATTGACCCTTCATCTGCCTACAGGTGAGCAGATGCCAATTTATGATGCCGCCATGAAATACATTTCCGGAAACATACCTACAGTAATTTTTGGTGGGGAAGAATATGGTACAGGCTCTTCGAGAGACTGGGCTGCTAAAGGGACGCAACTCCTTGGTGTAAAGGCCGTGATTGCACGAAGCTTTGAACGAATTCACCGCTCAAATCTTGTAGGTATGGGGGTAGTACCTTTACAGTTTAAAGGATCAGACTCTGCACAATCACTTGGAATAAAAGGCGATGAAGAATTTGACATTCTCGGCTTGGAAAGCTTCAAGCCGCGACAGGACGTTACCATGGTAATCAAACGCAAGGATGGTTCCAGCCAGCAAATCAGTTTGCTATTGAGAGTGGATACAGCAATTGAAGTTGATTACTATGTGCATGGCGGCATCATGCCTTATGTACTGCGTGATTTACTATCAAAGGCTGCGTGACTCTTAGTTGGTCTTAGCTGTCGCATAGGGACTTTGTTAAACCTGGGGAGGGAGTTCCCTCCCCAACAGTCTACGATGAAGCTCAAATCCCAAGGAGTTTGAGCTGAAGGTCCCGACTATTGATTAATTTTTCTCCGAGGCCATTAAATACCAACTCTCCTTTCACCAAAATGACAATTTTATTTGTGATTGCAGAAAGAGCTGATAAATTCTTGTCGACAACAATGACGGCGACTCCTGCATCTCGGACTATATCGATAGTTTTCCAAATATCACTTGCCACTCTTGGCGCCAACCCTTCAGTGGCCTCATCCAGAATTAGGAGATCAGGATTGGTCATTAGAGCACGGCCTATGCTCAACATCTGCTGCTCTCCTCCGGATAATTGCCCCCCCCCATGACTTAATCGATTCACTAGGGACGGGAATATTTCCAGCACACCATCCAATGTCCAATCATGGCGTCCACGACATCCAATACGTGAGGACATGAGGAGATTTTCCAAAGTGCTAAGCGTCGAAAAAATACCGCGTCCTTCAGGGACATAAGCAATACCGTTACGCATGATTTCATGTGGCGGTAAGTCTGTTACCTTACTGCCAAGAAAAGAGATCGTTCCTGTGCGGAGAGGACCAAGTCCCATTATGCTTTTCAACAACGTGGACTTTCCCATACCATTCCTCCCCATCA
Source organism: Betaproteobacteria bacterium (assembly GCA_947479645.1). Classification (GTDB taxonomy): domain Bacteria; phylum Pseudomonadota; class Gammaproteobacteria; order Burkholderiales; family SG8-39; genus CAIYPG01. The sequence goes on from CANKAJ010000001.1 coordinate 76,256, forward strand.
GACCAATCGTTTCTCCTTTGTTTACGGAAATATCGACTCCATGCAAAACATGATTTTTTCCGTAATACGCATGAAGGTTCTGAACTGAAAGCAGGATGTCACTCACTTCAAACTCCAGAAACTCCGAAATATGCAGACTGGACTTTTGGATCAGAGCGGATTGAATCTGGTGAACCAGATGCCAGCACCATGCCATTAACCATAACGGTGAGTACGTCAGCCATGGCAAATATCGCATCCACATCATGTTCTACTACCAGGATGGAATGATTTGCCGACAACTTACGCAGCAACTCCACCATCCGTGTCGACTCGTCAGCGCCCATGCCGGCCAAAGGCTCATCCAATAACAGCAACTTTGGGACAGTGGCAAGCGTCATGGCAACTTCCAATTGTCGTCTTTCTCCATGCGACAACGCCCCCGCAATAGTATCTATTCGACCCGAGAGTCCTGCCGTTGCAAGTGCTGCATGTGCCACTTCGTTTACTGCAGAACATGTATCCGGATTGAGGAAAAAATGCATGGAATGTGGCAAACGAGATTGTGCAGCGAGGCGGCAATTCTCAAAAGCTGTGAACATCAGAAAAATATTACTTTTCTGGTAGCTACGGGCAATACCACGTTGTGATATTTGATAAGACTTTAAACCGGTAATTTCATTGCCTTCAAAAAGAATATTTCCAGCATTAACCTGTAGATCTCCAGAGAGCAGATTGATCAGCGTTGTCTTGCCTGCTCCATTTGGGCCAATTAGTGCATGAATTTCACCCACACGACAATCTATTGACACGTTATTAACAGCTGTCAATCCCCCAAAGCTGTGTACCAATTTCCGGGCAATTAAAATAGGTTCAATCATCGATCGGTTGACGAGTCTGAGATTTTCCGCGAATAAGCCCCGCTACGCCAGCAGGCAGAAACAACGCAACTAATACTATTGCCCCGCCCATGAATAAATGCCAATGCTTGCTGAGGTTCACTCCTCCTATTGAGGGTAGTGTCTGAAAAATCAATTCAAGCAGAAGTAATATAAATGCTCCCATTGCCGGACCAAGGAGAGTTCCCATGCCGCCGAGTATTACCATCACTAACACATTGCCTGACATATGCCATCCAAGCATATCTGGATTGACAACACCGAATTGAGCGGCCGAAAGATATCCTGCCACTCCTGCCAAGGTGCCTGAAAAAACAAAACATATCACCTTGTATCGAAATGTCGGATAGCCTAAAGAATTCATCCGCGATTCATTCAAACGTATTCCTGACAGAACACGCCCAAAAACTGATCGAACGAGCGCTCTAAGAAAGCAGTATGTCAATACCAACAACGTTAAAGTGAAATAATAGAAATCACTTATATTTTCAAGATCAAAAGGTTTCCATCCAAAAAATGTGGCGTCCGGTCTCATATATATATAAACACCATCGGAACCGCCAGCCACTTTGCTGTCATGAATAAAAAAGTACAGCATTTGTGAAATCGCTAAAGTAACCATAATGAAGTAGATGCCAGATGTCCGTAGTGTAATAAAACCAATTACGCTTGCAAAAATTGCGCAGAACATCATTGTGAGAAACAAGGAAGTCCAGAGATTTGCGGGCTGAAATTCAGGGGCTGCGAATGCAAGAAGATAACCTGCCAGTCCGAAAAATGCGGCGTGCCCTAAGCTGACAAGTCCGGTATATCCAATCAGCAAATCAAGGCTCATGGCAAATATTGCCATGATCATTCCTTTAGTTACCAGCTGAATGTAAAACTTATCGAAAAACTCCGGCAATACAAGTACTACCGCAAGGAATATGAATAAAAAGAAATTTGCTCGGCGCGAGAACATTTTATTCAGTGATGTGTTCGCCCAAACAATCCCATTGGTCTAATAAGCAATACGGCAGCCATTAAAAAATAGACTACCATGCCAGACAGTTCCGGAAACACACGTAGTCCCAGTATTTCCAGTGTGACTACCTTCCCAAAAGAATCTACTAAACCAATCATCAATGCTGACAGCATTGCGCCTTTAATTGAACCGATTCCGCCAATCACTACGACAACGAAACAAATTATCAATACTTGATTTCCCATTCCTGGAAATACCGAAGAAACCGGCGCCGCTAGCATTCCGGCAAATGCCGCAAGCGCAACTCCTATCGCGAATACAAACCGATCCACCAAGCGTACGTTTAGGCCTAGCGCCTGAACCATATCGCGATCTTCACTCCTCGCACGTACTATCATTCCGATGCGTGTTTTCTGAATCATCCAGTACATTCCTACTGCAACTGCAAGACAGACTACAGAAATCCAGATTCTGTATATCGGATAGCTCAACGTATCAGTCAGCATGATAGATGAGTCCAAAATATCCGGTACACGAACGGTTTGAACGTCATCACCCCAAACCAGACTGCGTAACTCCTCCAAAACTAAAATGAGTCCGTAGGTAAGCAGGACTTGATATAGATGGTCGCGGCTATAAAGCCGGCTTATGAGAATCCACTCCATTAACAAACCAAACGAGAACGCAATAGTGACGCCAACAGGTAAAGCTATCCAAAAACTACCAAATTGCTCAGATAGGGAAAATGCCAGATATGCGCCCAGCATGTAGAAACTTCCATGGGCAAGATTAATAACGCCCATGCTTCCAAAAACCAAGGTTAAACCACTTGCCACAAGAAAAAGCAGCAAGCCATACTGAACCCCATTCAATATCTGGATGAAAAAGCTTATGTAGTCCATCAAGGGATAAGACAGCGCTGTCAGTACAAAAGCTGTCTACTGGGACATCAGAGCGGCAACAACTTGCAGGTAAGGGCCGATGGGTAGTCCAGTCCCTTTGCGGCTACTGAAATAACCTTATTTTCTCTGCCTATTACTTTGCGCAGATAGATGTCTTGTATTGGATTGTGGGCCCGGGACATTCGCCACTTTCCTCGTGGGCTATCTATTTCAGCATTTTCCAGTGCCGCGATTAACGCTTTCCTTTGTTTCAGATCTCCCTTGACTGCTCGCAAGCCGATACCGAGGAGTAAACCAGAGTCATATCCTTGTACCGCGTATACATCAGGTTGCAGCTTGAATGCCTTTGCATACGCTAGCTGAAAGGCTCGGTTTCTCGGTGTATCAAGGCCATCGCCATAATGCAGAGCAGTTTCAATACCCTCGGCCGCATCACCTACAGCCTCAAGGACTCCGTCGGTAAGAAAGGTGCTGAACAGCGGGATTTTCCCTTTAAGACCTGCAGCTTGCCAATCTTTCAAAAACTTGGCTGCGCCCCCCCCCGCGAAGAACACGTACACTGCTTGGGGCTTGATCGAGGCAATTTCGGTAAGAAGTGACTGAAACTCCACATTGGGAAATGGAATCCACAGCTCTTTCAATATCTTTCCGCCAGCTTTTAAGAAAGAATCCTTAAAACCAGCCACCGACTCTTCACCAGCGCCATATTTCCATGCCAGTGTCACAACGTTCTTCAATCCTCTATCTGCCACAATCTTGCCCAGTGGGAAAGCAGGCTGTCCGTTAGAAAATGATGCTCTAAAGACATTGCCGGAACATAGTACGCCGGTAGCCGCCTCCACACCCGCATTCGGTATGATATTCAGCACACCAGTGTCTCGGGCAATTTTAATAATGCCCATTTGCACGCCTGAATGGACGGTGCCTACGATTACATCAACCTTGTCTCGACTGACTAGCTGGTTCGCACGATCCGCCGCCTTGGCCGGGTCAGACTCATCATCAATTGAGACAATTTCAATCTCACGCCCGCCGAGATTTCCATCCTGTTCGCTTAGAGCTAGCCTGAAACCATTAGAAATGGCCACTCCCAGCGGCGCGAAGGTGCCTGTGTAAGGGAGCATGAGACCAATTTTTAACTTACTGAACTGAGCCAGAGATGCCCTCGGTAAACAGATTGACAGCAGCCCTGCTATTGACGCAGTTCGTAATAGAGTCCTCCGTGTGTAAGAAAACATCCCGTTCATCACAGACTGATCCGGATCAATAGTTACCATTGGCATCTTCATATTGATTGCAAGATTTTTCAGTAACTCTCAGCTCGAGTGTGATTCTCGAATCGAGTGTACTCGCCAAGAAAGGTAAGCCTTATGGTTCCAATAGGACCATTACGTTGCTTTCCAATAATAATTTCTGCAACACCCTTGTCTGCTGTTCCCTCATTGTAGACTTCATCACGATATATAAACAAAATCACGTCAGCATCTTGTTCAATGGCTCCTGACTCACGCAAATCGGACATAATGGGCCGTTTGTTTGGCCTCTGTTCGAGACCGCGATTTAGCTGCGACAATGCAACAACTGGGACTTTTAGCTCTTTAGCAAGTGCCTTCAGGGAACGCGATATTTCCGAAATTTCTGTTGCACGATTCTCGCCTTGATTACTCGCCTGCATTAGCTGAAGATAGTCGATTACAACCAACCCCAATTTTCCATACTGCCGGTGTAAGCGCCGGGTACGTGCGCGAAGCTCAAGTACGTTTAATGCGGGTGTCTCATCAATGTGAATTGGCGCGTCATGTAATTTAGCAACAGCGTTTGTCAGCCTATTCCAGTCATCATCGGTAAGCCTGCCTGTCCGCAGCCTATGCTGATCAAGCCGCCCAAGTGATCCAAGCAACCGCATTGCAAGCTGAGTTCCTGCCATTTCCATACTAAATATGGCAACTGGAAGTCTATTCTCAACAGCAACATGCTCAGCAATATTAAGTGCAAACGCAGTTTTCCCCATTGAGGGACGGCCAGCAACAATAATAAGATCGCTTTCCTGAAAACCGGACGTTCTTTCATCTAAATCGTGGTAACCGGTTGGGACTCCAGTTACATTTGAGGGATTATCCTGATGATAGAGCATATCTACACGCTCCATCACTTGGGTCAACAGTGGCTGTATATCCATAAACCCCTGCCTGCCACGCGAACCAGCCTCGGCAATTTGCAAGACCTTTGACTCCGCCTCATCCAGCATCTGTCCTACGTCTTTACCAAGCGGATTCAATGCAGTATCTGCAATTTCGGTACCCACTTCTACCAGCTTACGCATTACTGCCCGCTCGCGGACTATCTCTGCGTACCTGCGAATGTTATGTGCTGAAGGTGTAGATTGAGCCAAGGCACCAAGATAAGCGAGCCCTCCGGTTCTGTCTCTGTCTTCGCTACCCTTAATTGACTCATCAACCGTAATTACGTCAGCTGGTTTGCCAAGTTGAATCAGTCTAATGATATGTCGAAAAATTCGACGATGATCATCACGGTAAAAGTCGGACTCAGCGAAAACATCTCCAATACGGTCAAAAGCACTGTTATCCAATAATAGCCCACCGAGTACTGACTGCTCAGCCTCCACAGAATGTGGTGGCACCTTCAGCGTGAGTAACTGCGTATCACTAGTAGTTTGTGAAAATGCATTCATAAATATCGGGGATTCTATCAGCCTAAACCCAAAAAAATAGGCTCGCACATGCGAGCCTAATTCCAATCTAGTCTATTAAAAATGCACTCAAACTTTGTGCATATATCAAAAGATCTTCTATTGCTGCGTTTCACCAAGAACAGAAACTTTTATTTGGACAACCACATCGGTGTGCAATGCTATCGATATGTCATGATCGCCGATCTGCTTAAGAGGCCCTTGAGGCAGCCTAATATTAGACCTCTCAACTTCGATTCCCTGAGCGCGAAGCGCATCAGTGATATCTATAGAAGTTACGGAACCAAACAAACGGCCGTCTACCCCTGCTTTTTGCGCGATCTGCAGCAAAAGACCATCAATTTTGGCACCCTTGTCTTGGGCAGAAGTAAGCGCAGCAGCCTGAGCTGCCTCCAACTCAGCTCGCCGTTTTTCAAAGTCTGCCAAACTGGCTGGAGTGGCACGCTTTGCTTTTCCCTGAGGAATAAGAAAGTTTCGTGCGTATCCGTCTTTGACTTTTACGACATCACCCAGGCCACCAAGATTAATAACTTTCTCGAGAAGAATGATTTGCATTTTCTATTCCTTAGTGCAGATCAGTATATGGCAGAAGCGCCAAATATCTAGCGCGTTTTATAGCATCTGATAACTGGCGCTGATAATGTGTCTTAGTTCCAGTAATTCGAGCAGGGATAATCTTGCCATTCTCGTTAATGAAATCCTTAAGAACATCAACGTCCTTATAATCAATCCACTCTACTTTCTCAACAGTAAATCGACAAAATTTACGACGCTTAAATAATGCACCTTTTCCCTTATTATCGCGCTTGTTGAAACGGCCTTTTCCTTTTCCCTTGCCCTTACTGGGCCCACGTCCAAACGTTGCCATATCCTGTATCTCCTAGTTCGATTTCTTGAATTCTAAATGTGTAACATGAAAAACTAGCTGTGAACTACTGCGACTCTTTTGGTCCACAAACCCCTTTAACCAAAGAGTTTCACCCAACGCCGCTGTAGCCAGCACTTTCGCCTCTCGATCGATTGCCATACAACCAACCTCACAACTCACCTTTCGAAGAAGACCTGCTTCCTCTTGACTGGATTCATGTCTTATTCGAAATTGGACAATTGGCACGCCCGCAGGGGTGTACCGTAATCTATCCAGTTCAACCAATGTACCGGTGACTTCTAGACAGTTCTTGCCTGGTGACAAAATTGGCTTTTACGCAGCAGGTCCTGCTTCTGCGAGTTTCTCGGTACGTTCAGTTCTCTCGGAACCCAGTACTGATTTGGACTTTTCTTCCTTCATCATTGGTGAAGGAGTTGTCCAGGCACGATCCATTTTGACGATCAAGTGACGCAAAACAGCATCGTTGAACTTAAAGGCATGCTCAAGTTCAAGTAGCGTTTCCTGGTCACACTCAATATTCATAAGAACGTAATGCGCTTTATGCATCTTCTGGATGAGGTAGGTCATCTGCCGACGCCCCCAATCTTCAAGACGATGAACCGCACCATTCTTAGAAAGAACTATCGATCTATATCGCTCTATCATCGCCGGTACCTGCTCGCTCTGATCAGGATGGACGATAAAAACAATTTCATAATGCCGCATGCAGACTCTCCCACGGGTTTGCCTCCCGTCATGCGAACGGTAAGGCGGGTTAAAAAAGAAGCAGATCAATTCTGCCATTAAAAAAAGCTTTTAATTATAATTGGAATAATACTTCATTACCTAGAGAAATCTGCAGAATTCATAAAGTACAACTATGATCCACTCAAGTATCTATATGGTATCGAGTTTTGTACAAACAGATCCCACTTGCCACGGATACGTTCAGGCTTCCAACGCTTCCCAACATGGGGATTCGCACCAATTGATCACAACGTTCGCGAGTTAAACGACGCATGCCTTTTCCTTCTGCACCAAGTACCCAGGCAATCGCTCTCGGGAATTTTGTTTGATAAAGCGTAACATCTGCCCGTTCATCCGTACCTACTACCCAAATATCGCGCTCTTTAAGCTCCCCAATGGTTCGGGCTAGATTTGCTACCATGAAATATGGCATAACCTCCGCAGCCCCACTTGCAACCTTGGATACCACCGCATTGATTCCTACGGCGCGATCCTTGGGGGCAATAACTGCATTAACGCCTGTGGCATCGGCCACCCTTAAGCAAGCCCCTAAATTATGTGGATCAGTTACACCATCCAGAATCAACAACAAGGGTGGCCCTTGTAATCCATCGAGTAGATCATCGAGAGTGCCGCGCAGTGGCACTTCTTCCACCAAGGCAATCAATCCCTGGTGACGACCCGAGGCATCCAAGCCATCCAGACGCAATTTCGGCACACGCAAAACTCGTGTACCCGCAACCTCTAGTAGCGCCAACATGCCTTCTGCTCGACGATCCTTTCGGTTTTCGTCCAGCATAACTTCAATGATTGACTTCGGTAGCGCACGCAGGCGAGCTTGGACTGCGTGAAATCCAAATACCATGCGCGTCTTCTTCATCTTTTTCTATTCTTTTGGAGACTGCCACCTACTCTGGCTGAGTATGACTGACGCTCATTGTCCTGATCAGATAAAACAAACTCAATGCGACTTGATTCAAGATCCACTCGCACAATCTTGACTTTTACTCGATCAGCAAGGCGATAACGTTTGCCGGTTTTCTCGCCAAGCAATTGATGCTTGCCCGGATCAAACTGAAAATAGTCACTTCCGAGTTCCGACACATGCACCATGCCTTCAACATGCACATCGTCCAAGGCTACAAATATTCCAAATCCTGCGACGCCGGAAATTGATCCTTCAAATTCATCCCCTACCCTTTTCTTCATGTAGTAGCACTTTAGCCACGAATCCACTTCACGCGTCGCCTCGTCGGCACGTCGCTCAGTCTGTGAGCAATACATACCCAGATCTTTCCAGTTACCAGGGTTATAAATCTGACCATTCAATACCGCCTTGATTGCTCGGTGTATAACCAGATCGGGATAGCGTCGTATAGGTGAAGTAAAATGCGTATAAGCCTCATATGACAATCCAAAGTGCCCGACATTATCTGGGGTGTACTGCGCCTGTTGCAAGGAGCGGAGCAATACCGTCTGCAATAATTGAAAATCCGGTCGCTTTTTCACTGAGTCCAAAAGTTTCGCATAGTCTTTTGCTGTAGGCCTATCCCCCCCTTGCAGGTGCAACCCGAACTCCTTTAGGAATTCACGCAATGCTGCTAATTTTTCTTCCGTTGGCCCCTCATGGACACGATAAAGTGCAGCGTGTTCAGCTTTGCTCAAAAAATTAGATGCACAGACATTTGCGGCAAGCATGCATTCCTCAATTAGACGGTGAGCGTCATTACGCGGGACTGGAACAATACGGGTAATCTTTCCCTTGTCATCGAATACTATTCGTGTTTCAACAGTCTCAAAGTCGATTGCGCCACGACGCCCCCTAGCTTTGAGTAGGACGTGAAATAACTCTTCCAAGCATTGCAATTGTGGAATCAGCTTCTTCGCCTCATCCAACATTTCTCCTTCAATGTTAGCTAGGAGATTCCAGACTTCAGTATAAGTAAGTCGAGAATGAGAACGCATAACCGCAGGATAAAAACTAAACTGTTTGATTTCACCATTGGAAGATATGGACATATCGCATGCCATGCATAGGCGATCGACGTTTGGCTTAAGTGAGCATAAGTCGTTGGACAGTCTTTCTGGCAGCATTGGAATGACACGACGCGGAAAATAGACTGAGGTTCCGCGTTCTCGTGCGTCAGAGTCAATTGAACTACCTGAACACACATAATGACTCACGTCAGCAATTGCCACGACAAGCCTGTAGCCACGCCCTACTTTCTCTGCATAGACTGCATCATCAAAATCACGGGCAGTTTCACCATCAATAGTAACTAGTGGAAATTTACGGAGATCTGTTCTTCCCTCTAATTCAGCCTTACGCACGGTGGCATAAAAGCTTGCTGACTCTGCTTCGGATTCTGGGGAAAAGATGTAGGGCAGCGAATGTTTACGCAATGCAATTTCAATTTCCATTCCCGGATCAGCCGCTTTCCCCAATACTTCGGATACTCCTCCGATTGGAGGTGCATCCGGGTCCTGTTGTGGAATAAGGGTCACTACCACGACATCACCTTCTTGCGCTCCGGCCTGCTCCTTTACTGGAATGGCAATTCTTTGATTAATACGCCTGTCCGACGCAACAACAAATCTTAACCCATGTTCAATATGCAATCGTCCGACGATGCTGATTGTTGTCCTCTCGGTGACCTCCACGATGCTAGCCTCTCGTCGAGCACGACGATCAACGCCGGTTACACGCACAATGACTCGGTCAAGATGCAAAACCTTGCGCATCTCCTTAGGGGAAAGATAGAGGTCCGGACTTTCGTCATCTGGTATCACGAAGCCAAATCCATCAGGATGCCCCTCAATATGACCTGAGATAAGATCCAGTTTCTTGGCGACAAGAAGTGTGCCTTTACGATTTCTTAGAATTTGCCCCTCACGCTCCATTGCTGCCACTCGACGTGCAAATGGACCACGTTCACTAGGCTTGATTCCAAGCAACGTTAGGAGTCGCCCTTCAACAATAGGAACTCCTTCTTCAGCAAGGATTTCAAGAATAAATTCGCGGCTGGGTAGCGGATCTTTGTACCGTAGCTGTTCTCGCTCAAGAAAAGGATCGCGATGTCTAACGCCACGGGGCTTTGTCATAAGGTTACTTTCAGGTAGAATTAGCTGCTCTTGCTTTTGTACTTGTTTTGAGTAAGTGCCGAGGTGGCGAAATTGGTAGACGCACCAGGTTCAGGTCCTGGCGGTGGCAACACTGTGGGGGTTCGAGTCCCTTCCTCGGCACCAGCTTTTAACATATGAACTAGAGCCATCGAATAGTTTATATTGCTATACCTGAATTTTTTCTGTATGGGATTCACAATTCAGGAGCATCATAAGTTTGTACTTTGTATTAAGAGTCGAACTACCCCTCAGAGAAACGGATTACGGATTACTATCGTCTCATCCCGTTCGGGGCCGGTTGATATCATGTCTATCGGTACATCAAGCAAGTCTTGAATTCTTCTCAAATATGCTCTGGCAGCATGTGGTAAGGCGTCATACTGCCTGACCCCAACCGTGCTTGAAAGCCATCCTGGTAGCGTCTCATATACCGGCTCACACAATTCCGTGTCCTCCGCACTAGGAGGTAAAAGGTCGCAATAGTCACCATTAATCTTATAACCAATACATACCTTTATTTCATGCATTTCATCCAAAACATCCAGTTTTGTGATGCATATCCCGGATATTCCGTTTATCTGTATCGATCTCTTCATCGCTGCTGCGTCGAACCATCCGCAGCGTCGTGGTCTCCCGGTAGTTGCACCAAACTCGCTGCCTCTACTACGAAGTTTTTCACCTATATCATTTTCAAGTTCTGTAGGAAATGGCCCGGAACCTACTCGAGTTGTATATGCCTTAGTGATACCAAGTACATAATTCAAAGCTGTTGGTCCAACGCCTGCGCCAGCGGCTGCAGCTCCAGCTACACAATTGCTCGATGTCACGTAAGGATAGGTGCCATGGTCAACATCGAGTAAGGTTCCCTGGGCGCCTTCAAATAGCAGGCTCTTTCCAGAACGGCCCGCCTCATGAAGCGCGCGAGGAACATCGGCCAACAACGGTCTTAATCGCTCGCCGAAAGCAAAAGCCTCATCTCTGGTTTTTTCATAATCTACCGCCTTACCACCAAGATATTGGGTTAATACAAAATTATGGTAGTGAAGCACTTCTCGTAATTTTATTGAAAATCGCTCATATATCATCAAATCACTGAGACGAATGGCACGACGAGCAACCTTGTCCTCGTAGGCAGGCCCAATACCTCGACCAGTGGTACCAATTTTCCCTTTCCCCCTCAGTTCCTCTCGACCAAGATCTAGTGCAACATGATATGGAAGTATGATGGGACAGGCCTCTGAAACATGCAGACGATCTGAAACGTCGACACCGGCACATTGCAACTCGTCGATTTCATGGAATAAGGCTTGAGGTGACAATACGACGCCATTACCAATATAGCATTCGACATTAGTGCGCAATATCCCAGAAGGCACAAGATGTAGAACAGTTTTCTTTCCTCCAATTACCAGCGTGTGCCCCGCATTATGCCCTCCCTGAAACCTTACAACGCCTTGAGCATATGCAGTGAGCCAGTCGACAATTTTGCCTTTACCTTCATCACCCCATTGGGTTCCGATAACCACTACATTTTTTGCCATATTTTCCTGCAGCCTATCTCATTATTACTTGCCATTTGCCTTCCAGTAGCGCCAGTTCACGGTCGCAACCTGACTCATCACCAAGTTGCCCATTTCCTGATAGGTCTCTGATAACTACTTCATGATTGTTCCGTAGTTCTTCAATAACAAATGAAAGATTCTCGTCGTCACTGCAAGGTGCAAGAATAGCGCCCTGTTCCATTGTGACGCTGCCAATCCTTGCCATTTCTCTTAAGTCGATACTGAATCCAGAGGCAGGACGAGCACGACCAAACGCTTCGCCGACCTCATCATATCTCCCCCCCAGAGCCACTGCATTTGGTTGCCCGGGAACATAAGCCGAAAACACTATGCCAGTGTGGTAGTTGTAGCCACGCAAATCTGCTAGGTCAATGCTGACTGGAAACTCAGGATCACGCGATAAACGATCAAGATCCGACAGGGCCGAACGAATTTCCGGATAATCAGGTAACACCTTTTCAGCATCACGCAGAATTGAACGGTCTCCATATAGACTCGGCAATTGCCTTAATGCATCCCGAGTATTAGTTTCTAGATCTTTGGTCAAAATTTCTAGTTTCGGATTATCCTTCGCATCCAATGCCGAATAGAGATCTACCTCAAGGGTATGCGGCATTCCACTTCCCTTGCAAAGGGATCGAAATATGGCTACATGTCCAATATCCAGTCGTGCATCTTTAACGCCGCAAATAGTCAACGATTTCAGCAAAAGGCTTTGAATTTCGAGATCACTTTCAATTCCCGCATGTCCAAATATTTCAGCTCCAATCTGAAGCGGCTCGCGAGTCGCAGTTTGAGTGCGTAATTGGGTATGCAGAATACTCCCGCAATAACAAAGTCTAGTAATTCCATTTTGATTGAGCAAATGGGCATCAATTCTGGCAACTTGGGGTGTAATATCTGCGCGTATACCCATCATACGACCCGACAATTGATCCACAAACTTGAACGTGCGCAGGTCAAGGTCTTCACCAGTACCTGTCAGTAAAGACTCCAAATACTCCAGCAGGGGAGGCATAACCAGACGGTATCCATGTACCCTGTATAGTTCTAGGAGTCGCGCACGCAAGGCCTCAATTCGTTGAGCCTCTGGCGGTAATATGTCTTCTATGTTCTCAGGAAGTAGCCAATTTCGCATGCTGGAAATGAGTGTCACTGGCGGCATCAATAGTCCTGCCATTACCTTAAAATTAACAGAATCAGCAGTCCGCCTATCATCGAAGTCAGCCCGAAAAACCTAATCTGGCCGTCACTTAGCGCGATAATGCGCCGAAATGTTTCTCGCCAGATTGTAGGCATAATAAAGGGCATAATTCCTTCAATAACCAGCATGAGTGCGATCGCCATTAGAAACGTCGAAATCACTGTGCTGAAGGCTATTTTCCACCCTTGCCGGGGTTTCTGAAGTATCTAAAAAAATCCGAATTTGGTTCTAACACAAGCACATCGCTTTTGGTCTTGAAACCAGCACGATACGCTTCGAGGCTACGATAGAATGCATAGAACTCAGGATTCTGGCTAAAGGCCTGAGAATAGACTACAGAAGCCTTCCGATCGCCTTCCCCCTTGATTCGCTGCGCATTCTTGTAAGCTTCTGCAATAATAATTTCACGATCTTTATCCGCTTCGGCACGAATCTTTTCCCCATCGGAAAAACCTTGGGAACGTAATTCAGAAGCTACACTTTTACGTTCAGCATCCATTCGCCTAAATACAGACTCACTTACTTCCTGGGGAAGTTCCACTCGCTTTAATCGTACATCAATCACTTCAACGCCGATTTTTCTTGAGTCTTCATCAATTTTCTTCGCGACTACTTCCATTATTTTATCGCGCTCTCCGGAGACAACGTCATGCACTGTCCGCTTACCAAACTCTTCCCTCAGCGCAGCATTCACAGTTTGTGAGAGTCTAGTTTGCGCACGAGCCTCATCTCCCTGAACGCTGACATAATACTGTTTCACATCGTGAATACGCCACTTCACAAATGAATCAATTAACAGATTTTTTTTCTCAGATGTAATAAATCGTTCAGTATCAGGGGTATCCAATGTAAGGACACGGTTATCGTAATACCGAACGTTCTGGATTACTGGCAATTTAAAGTGCAGCCCGGGAACCAGAATTACCTCCTTTATCTCCCCAAGTTGGAATACCACAGCATTTTCCCGCTGATCAACCGTAAATAATGACAATTTCGCCAACAATATTAGTCCTACTGCAAGGGCTATTACAGCATTCAGTCGATTGGTCATGGTCGCCCCTCCCTATCTCTATTTCGCAATGCATCGCGTGAGCGTGCGCCACCATCTGGAGGTGCAGGAGGTTCAGTTTGAACTTGAGCTCGGGGTTGAATCTGTGGGTCCTGCAATAGCCCCCCCCCTGACATTTGAATAATTTTGTCAAGCGGCAAATACAACATCTGACTACCGGCCCTCGCATCCACCATGACTTTAGAAGTCGATGAAAGTATCTGCTGCATGGTGTCAAGATACAATCGATCTCGCGTCACTCCTGGGGCCTTGTTGTACTCAACCACAACGGATTTGAAACGTGCAGCCTCCCCTTCAGCATTCGCAATTACCCTCTGACGATAGCCTTCCGCCTCCTCCATCAATCGTGCTGCTGTACCGCGTGCCTTAGGTACTACATCGTTATAGTAGGCTTGTCCTTCATTCTTCTGACGCTCCAAATCCTGCTTTGCGCGCACAGCATCATCAAATGCTGCTTGTACCTGCTCTGGCGGTTGAGCGTTTTGCATTGTCACTTTACTGATTGCTATTCCAGTCTTGTAACGATCAAGAATCTCCTGCATTAATTTTTGCCCGGCGACAGCAACCTGCTCTCTGCCTTCGTATAGGACATAGTCCATTTTATTCTTCCCGACAATTTCACGAAAAGCTGTTTCGGCTGCCTGCAACACCGCTTCCTCAGGGCGTCTGTTATTAAAAAGATAATCCTCTGGATCCTTAAGGATGTATTGCACCGCAAACTGAATATCAATGATGTTTTCATCATCTGTAAGCATTAAAGATTCACGCAGTACTTTTGTTTTTACATTGTTCCTATAACCAACTTCCACCGTTCGCACGCTAGTTAATTCAACTATTTCATGACTTTGAATTGGGTATGGCAATCTCCAGCGAAGGCCGGCGTTTGTAGTTTCTGAAAACTTTCCAAAGGTCAACACAACTCCGCGTTGCCCCTCTACCACAATATAAAAACCACTTGTCAGCCAAACAACCAGTATCAAACCTAGAAGCAATCCGATACCACTGCCTAATTGTTTAAAACTGGGCGGTTCTCCTGACCCTGATCCGTTGCCTTCCGTGCCGTGTCGAGCAAATAATTTATTAAACTTTTTGCAGAAAGTTCGCCACAATTCATCCAGGTCAGGCGGCCCCTGATTACCACTTCCTCCGCCTGGTCGCTTTCCCCACTGGGGATCATTGAGTGACATAAAGGTTATCTAATTCAATTCGTTGGAGTTAAATTCGCCGTGGGCCTTGGCGAACGATGTGTTTGAAAGACCAACTGCGCTTTCAACAAGCGCTTGTCGCAGATACTCTACACCGCTACCCGAGTGTGCACTTAGACGCACTCTTGAAATCTTACCATATTCATCGCGCTCAATTCCGGGGTCAAGACTGTAACCTTGTCGATCGATATCAATCTTGTTCCAAACCAATATCTGTGGAACGCAGTCAGCCCCAATCTCGACCAGTACTTTATTGACTTCTGCCACCTGCTCATCCCGCCGCATGCTCGCAGAATCCACTACATGCAGTAATAAGTCAGCACTCCTAGTTTCTTCCAACGTAGTCCGAAAGGACTCGACCAAGGCATGCGGCAATTCATGAATAAAACCGACGGTATCAGAAATTACAATAGTACCGGCCCCTTCAAGATAAAAACGTCGGCTAGTTGTATCCAAGGTCGCAAAGAGTTTGTCGGCTACGAATGTGTCAGCGTGCGTTAGCGTATTGAAAAGCGTCGACTTCCCAACATTCGTATACCCCACCAAGGATATGGACAATACTCCAGCTCTATCTCTTAACCGACGCTGAACTCGTTTTTGCTGTTTCAACTTAAACAATTGATCCTTTAGGATCTTAACCCGGCGGCCAATTAGTCTGCGATCCACTTCAAGCTGTGTTTCTCCCATTCCCCCTAGAAACCCGTGGCCTCCGCGCTGCCGCTCCAAATGTGTCCACCCGCGAACTAATCGCGTGGATGCATGTTCAAGTTGCGCCAATTCAACTTGTAGTTTGCCTTCATGGCTTTTCGCCCGCTGACCAAAAATTTCCAGTATCAAGCTTGTGCGATCGAGAGTGCGAGCTTCAAGTACTTTTTCTAGATTCCTCTGCTGCGCGGGGGATAATTCATGATTGAATATCGCAAGCTTTGCAGAGTTAGCTTGCATAATTATCCGAAGTTCTTCTACTTTACCCGCGCCAGCAAAAAGCGCGGTATCTGGGCGATTGCGTTTAGCCAGAATTGTATGTACAGGATCTAATCCCGCACTTACTGCAAGCAACCTGAGTTCTTCAAGACTTTCCGCAAAACCATCCTGACCGAAATCAATCCCGATCAAGACAGTTCGTTGATTACTCAAGGATGCTGACTCACGCACCAAGATTAAGGCCAATAAACCGCAGCCCCCACGAACTCACTTCAGCTTTCGTTCGGTTGCTCAATTGCGAAAATGACTGCACGAGTGGGAACTACTGTAGAAATCGCGTGCTTATAAACCATTTGAGTAACTGTATTTTTCAGCAGCACGACATATTGATCAAAGGATTCAATTTGACCTTGCAACTTGATACCATTCACCAAGTAGATAGACACTGGAACATGTTCTTTTCGCAATGTATTCAGGAATGGATCTTGCAGTAACTGTCCCTTATTGCTCATCAGATAACTCCTGGGCTCTTATTTAGAGTGTCTACTGTAATCTTTTTTTGCTGTGATGCCAACGCCTTATACACATTAATCATTATTCTCGTTTACCCGCAAAAGGATTGGGCCCACTGCGAAACTCTACCCTTAGAGGTGTTCCCTCTAGGGAAAACGTCTCACGAAACATGCTTTCCAGGTAGCGACGATAACTGGCAGGAATTGCATTTAGCGCAGACCCGTGAATAATAATTATGGGCGGGTTACGACCACCTTGATGAGCAAATCGCAATTTCGGACGTCCTTTACCATCGCGCGGGGGTTGTTGCTTAATCACAGCTGCAAGGAGTGCTCGCGTAAGTCGAGGAGTTGCTAAACTAGCCATCGCTGCCTGATAAGCTTGATCCACTGAGTTCATCAATGAACCAATCCCCTCACGCTTTTGCGCCGAAACGTAGTGAAATCTAGAATAGGATAAGAATCTAAGTTTACGGGCAATACTACGCTTTACAAGTTCCTTTTGATACTCGTCAGGAGAGTCCCATTTATTGACCACCACCACTAGTGCACGCCCACGCTCCAACACGTATCCTGCAAGATGGGCATCCTGCTCTGACACGTCCTCTTTTGCATCCAAGACAAGTACGACAACATTTGCCTCTTCAATTGACTGGAGCGTCTTTACGACAGAAAATTTTTCAATAGCCTCAAAGACTTTTCCCTTACGCCTTACACCTGCAGTATCAATTAAGATATAACTGCGTCTATCGAATTGAAATTCAATATGAATACTGTCCCTGGTTGTTCCTGGTTGGTCAAAAGCAATTACTCTTTCTTCTCCAATCAATGCGTTTATTAAAGTCGATTTTCCAACGTTAGGTCTGCCAACAATAGCAACTTTGGGAACATTTATTTTGTGATCTTTGGCATCCTCCTCTTCTAAATTAGCAAAAGGGGTCAATACCTCATCGACCAGTTCGGCTACTCCTTGGCCATGCGCAGATGAAATTGCACGTGGCAGTCCTAATCCCAATTCATGGAATTCAGCTTCGGCCATATCGGAGGACATGCCTTCTGCTTTATTGACCACGAGATACACGGGGCGCCCTAAACGTCGCAGCTGATCAGCTATCCTTCTGTCATGCGCGGTAACGCCTTCGCGGGCACTTGTTAGGAATATGATTGCATCGGACTCTGCTATAGCAGTTGCAGTCTGCTCTGCCATTTTGGACAAAATCCCTACTTTAGTTTCAGGATCAAGTCCGCCAGTATCAACAACCAAAAAGGGCTTCCTGCCCAACTTTCCGATTCCGTAATGTCGGTCCCTGGTAAGTCCAGGGAAATCTGCTACAAGAGCATCTCTGCTCTTTGTCATACGATTGAATAGCGTGGACTTGCCGACGTTTGGTCGACCAATTAGTACGAGGATTGGGTTCATCATTACTACGCGCAATCAATAATAACTACAGGTGCTTTGGTTACAGCAATTAACGCCATGGCGTTACATTCAATACAAATCATCACAACTTTCAATGGCCATAAGACAATTAACAGAATCGAGGAATCTATAAACATTAATTTGTGAAAACAAACAAGCCCCCTGCACGCGTTTGTACCAGAAATCCCTTGTCAATTAGTATTGGCGCAGCTGTGACTGCGCTACCATCAGTCGAAATTCGTTCTTCGAACTCTCCGGAATCACGGCTTACCAAATGAATAAATCCTTGAATATCTGCCACGATAATGTGATTACCCAAGGATAAAGGGGCTGTCAGGCTGCGCCGCAATAATTTGTCTTGTTTCCAGATACTAGTTCCATTCGCTCGATCAAGGGCGTGAATTGCACCTCCATCATCACTGACAAATAAATATCTAGCATCCGCAGCTAACCCCGATACGCTAGACATGTCCCTTCCCCAAATCGGATTGCCATTGGTTATATCAAAGCATGCTACACGCCCCTGAAATGCGACAGCACAGATTTCCCGATCTAAGACCCACGGCAATCCAACAACATCGGTTACACGATCTAGGTCATTGCTACCACGAGGCAAGGAAACCGTTGCTTCCCAACGTACCCCACCTGTAGACAAGGACATTGCTACTAGTTTTCCTCCAGAAAATCCGGAATAAACATTTCCACGAGACACCACAAGCCCAGCTGGACTACGCACAGCTAGTGTCGAAGCAGATCGCTGATAGACCCAGCGGCGTCGACCATCCTTGGCATCCAATGCAAAAATACGGCTATCTGCACTCCGTACTAGCACTATGTCTCCTGCGATTACCGGAGCTGCCAAGACTTCGCTAGATACCCGTACTCGCCATCGTAAACTTCCGTTTTCGGAGTCAACAGCGATTACCTCTCCGTCAGCCGTACCAACCACAGCCGTACTGGAGTCTGCGCCAACTCCACCAGATAAAACACGTCCAACGTTGACAAGCCAGTTTTGGTGACCACTTGACTGGTCATACCTAGCAATATTCCCTGCTCTATCTGCGGCGTAAATTGAGCCTGCCACTACCGCTGGTGAAAAAACGACATCCCCAGCCGTACCCATTTTTGCCTGCCAAAGCAGACGCAGAGTTGCAGAGCCCTTGACCGCGGGCAGTTCTGCGAGCTTTGGCGCCGAATTACCGCTCCACCAATCCAGGGGATTCAGACTGGGCGTACTAGAACATCCCATAAAAAAGACGAGCAAAGCTACCGCAATCAGCCAGTGCCCTTTAGCAATCAATTGGCTTAAGAAACGCATCAGGATTCGCCCAAAGCATCCAGTTTGAGTTGCACTAGTTCACGCATGGAGGAATCGAGTTTTGCTGGACTATTTAGAGCCGACTTGTAAGCTGTCCTGGCCTCTTGCAACTTCTTCTGTGACAGCAAGATATCTCCACGTGCGATCGAAAATAATGCCTCGTATTCATCGATGGCCTTTTCCTCCAGCAATTTAGCTGCTTCCTCAGGAGCTTGATCGTCAACTAGAACATTTGCCAGCCTGAGTCTGGCTATCGACTTAAACTGGATAGAAGGTGCGTGATCAACCGCCCACTGCAACTGCACCCGTGCAGTCTTTAAATCTCCAGCCTGATAATGAATCTTTGCTGACAACAAAGCAGCAAGCGGAGCGTAAATTGTCCTTGGATATTGTTCCAGGATCGAACCTGTTGCGTCACGTGAAGCCTTGATATCATTGACTCGCACGGCTTTTTGCAATTGTTCATAGATACTTGCCGCCTGCCCAGCCTGATTGCGCTGATACCAGTTCCACCCTTGCCAAGCTGATAACGTCAGCAATATTCCGATCAAGACTACAGTAACTATACCGCTATATTGCTTCCACCACGCTCTCAATGCTGCCAGTTGTTCTTGCTCTTCAAGATCATAAGTACTCATGAATGCCCACCCTCACTAATGCTGATCGGATCCCGTCGCAAATATTCGGAAATCACGTTCGATAATCCATCTACAGAAATCTTAAATTGTTCTTTATTCTCTCGTAATGCTTTGACAGTGACAATTCCGGTGGCAATTTCCTCATCACCCACAATTACCGCGAGTGGCGCCCCACTGGAGTCAGCTTTTTTCATTTGCGACTTGAAACTGCCCCCACCGCAATGCTGGATAACACTGATGCCGTGAGCACGAAGTATTTCAGATATGCGAAAAGCATATCTGACTGCGCCTTCACCTTTATTGACCAGATAGATATCTGGCACGTTGCGTTTAATATCAATTTGTTGGGACTCCAACAAAGCTAAAAGCCGCTCAATGCCCATTGCCCATCCAAAAGCGGGGATACTCTTGCCACCTATCTGCTCGAATAACCCATCATAACGTCCCCCGCCACAAACCGTTCCTTGTGCACCTAGCCTATCTGTTACCCATTCAAAAACAGTTAGATTGTAGTAATCAAGACCGCGTACCAATCTAGGATTTACTTGATAAGAAACACCCGCATCATTTAATACAGATCTAACGCCATCAAAATGCTTGAGTGATTCCTCTCCCATGTAGTCAAAGAGTTGTGGGACTTCTGCAATTAAATTCTGCATATCCGGATTCTTGCTATCGAGTATTCGCAGTGGATTAAGATTCAGGCGTCGACGTGAATCCTCATCCAAATCGGATATGTGAGCCTCAAAGTATCCTACAAGGGCCTTACGATAGATGAGTCTCTCTTGCGAGCTTCCAAGTGAGTTCAAATGCAGCTTAAGTCCATTTAGATTCAGCTTGTTCCATAAACTCTCACACATCAGTAGCTGTTCTGCATCAATATCAGGTCCCGAAAATCCGAGTGCCTCCGCCCCAATCTGATGAAACTGACGATAGCGCCCCTTCTGAGGTCTTTCGTGGCGATACATTGGACCTAGATAATATAGGCGTTGAGGCCCTGAATAAGTGAGATTATGCTCAATTGCGGCACGGACCGTCGAGGCGGTTGCCTCAGGGCGCAAAGACAATCTCTCTCCATTCAAAGCGTCTTCAAAGCTATACATTTCCTTTTCAACAATATCAGTCGCCTCCCCAATGGCCCGAAGAAACAAACCAGTGTTCTCTAAGATGGGCGTACGTATATTGCGATAACCATAACTGCGTAGCCAAGCCCGAAGAATTTCCTCAAGCCATTCCCACCGTTCAGCCTCGTCGGGAAGAATATCATTCATCCCTCGAATTGCATGAATCGCTGCTTTCATAAAATTACCCTACTAACAGCCGATTATTGAAATGCTTTAATTGGAATGCTCTTATTCTTAATACTAGATGTACCGGACATAAATGATTCAGTCTTTTCAAAAACGTATGTGCGCGTTACATAAGATTCAACTATTGCTTCAAACTCTTTTGCGATATGTTCACCTTTTAAAGTAACCGTTTTAACGCCATCGACATAGACAGGCGCAACAGGTCTTTCGCCGGAGCCAGGTAAACTAATTCCGATATTTGCGTGCATGGATTCCCCAGGACCATTCACTACGCATCCCATTACAGCTACACGCATATCCTCCACACCTGGATAACTTAACCGCCAAACTGGCATTTGAGTGCGCAAGAACGCTTGAATATTGGCTGCCAATTCCTGAAAATAAGTGCTTGTTGTGCGACCACACCCGGGGCAAGCAATGACCATTGGGGAAAATGAACGTATTCCCATTGTCTGCAACAACTCCTGTGCAACAATAACTTCTTTTGTTCTATCCCCGCCTGGATCTGGAGTTAGCGAGACTCTGATCGTATCACCTATCCCTTCCTGCAATAGCACCGCCATTGCTGCTGTGGAAGCCACTATTCCCTTTGAGCCCATTCCTGCCTCAGTCAGGCCCAGGTGAAGAGGATAGTCACAACGACTCGCCAGATCACGATACACCAGGATCAAATCCTGAACGCCGCTTACTTTGCAAGAAAGAATAATTTGATTCTTAGGCAATCCCAATTGCTCCGCCCTAGCAGCTGATTCAAGTGCCGATGCGACGAGTGCATCACGCATTATTTTCTTTGAGTCCTTAGGCACAGATGACTTGGCATTAGCATCCATTAGGCGCGCAAGTAACTCCTGATCAAGGCTCCCCCAATTTACGCCAATTCTCACCGGTCTATCATTGCAGCAAGCCAATTCGATCATTGTCGCAAACTGCTCATCACGCTTTGAACCTCGTCCAACATTGCCTGGGTTAATTCGGTACTTAGCAAGTGCCCTTGCACAATCAGGATACTCAACCAAGAGTTTGTGCCCGTTATAGTGAAAGTCACCTACTAACGGAACTTTACAGTTCAACGCGTCAAGACGCTCACGAATGTTTGCTACCTGTGCAGCAGCCTCTGCCGAGTTGACCGTGATCCGAACAATCTCCGATCCAGCTCGTGCCAATTCCATAATTTGGACGACAGTAGCCTGCATATCGGCAGTATCCGTATTCGTCATAGACTGCACCAGCACCGGCGCATCACCGCCAATTGCAAGATGCCCAACCTTTACTTGCTTACAGACACGACGAACCATTATTGCAGATGACATACTCACTCCAGCGTTAGACGCGCCACATCAACTTTAAAGTAAGGGCGTAAATCAATAAGTTGATCATCATAAAAAACATGGACATTTGGCGCATTCCCGATCACCAAAAGAAATGGAGGTGTACCTTCAATCAGCTGTTTTGATCCACCGGCATTTAATTGAGACAGCAAGGTTTTGCCATCACCTTGCTTAATCTCAACCCAAGAGTCACGATCGAATCGAAGCATTATGCGTTTCCCCCCCATTTTCATTGGTGTGGCAGCTTGGGAGACGCTTCGAGGCGAACCTACTTCCGCCACGCGCACTAAAGGGACTTTAGGAACACTGTTGTATCCAATATCGTCAACAGGGCTAGCAGAGCCATCACCATTTAAGTCAATCTGAGATTCCTGCTTTTGAGGCCCTGTAAGCATTTGTTGCTCAGACTTAACTGCAGAGTTTGTCAGGGTTGACATAGGCGAAAATAATTCAGCAGACCGCCATTCATACAAAAGAGCTGCAGCAATACCAACCGCACATACGGACATTACTCGATATAGTCTTGTAGTTTGTTTATTAACATTTGAAAATGGAATTCCAATTGCGTGTAAGTTTAAGTTTACTTTATCTGGGGGCGGTTGCCGATTTAGTACGGCCAATACAACTTCAGGATCAACATCTAATAGTTTCGCGTAACTTCGGATCATACCTCGGACATAAGTCGTACCCGGCAATTGAGAATAATCACCGTCTTCAAGCGCTTCGATTTGTCGAATTCCATATTTCAAACGCTGAGAAACTTCTGCCAAAGTTAAATTTCGCTCGCTTCGAAATCGAGCCAAAATCACACCCACCGAAGATGTACCACCTTCGGTCGATCCAGTATCCAACTCTTTGACGGCATCATCCATGCAATGGCTACAATTTAATTGAACTGACCCTTAATCAACCCTTGATACTCTGGTGATCCTGGAAATTGGCGCCTCAACTGTAGCGCTAGATTATTCTCAGCTGCTTTATCTCCCAACCGTCGTTCTATGCGCAGAGCGAGCCAAAGCGACTCCGCCGTTGCATCAACAAGCTTGGTGTAACGACCTATAAGCAATTGTGATTCGGCGAGTTCGCCTCTTTTGTACCGAAGCTGTGCCATTCCCATAATTGCGCCAAGGTAATTCGGATCCAGCCGAAGCGCCTTTTCATAGTACTCAAGCGCTTCTGTATCCTTATTTTTTCGAACGGCGCAATTTGCTGCCAACAAATAGGATTTTTGAGGGGTCGAATATAATGGGTTACGAATAGCTGCAAGGAAATAGCGTAAAGACAACTCTTCTCGGTC
The DNA here is from genome assembly GCA_947479645.1 of Betaproteobacteria bacterium. Taxonomy (GTDB): domain Bacteria; phylum Pseudomonadota; class Gammaproteobacteria; order Burkholderiales; family SG8-39; genus CAIYPG01. The sequence goes on from CANKAJ010000001.1 coordinate 100,235, forward strand.
AGTCCGGCAAAGAAACCAGCCATAATTATGATTGGCATCCGGATCGGTTGGACTAATACGCAATGACCTCTCGAAATTGGCCTGAGCCTGATCATATTCACGCAAATCCGAATGAACTAACCCAAGCACATTGTAGGCAGGTGCATAGCTAGGATCTGCAGCGATCGCAACCCTCAATTCTTCCAAGGCCACTGCCATATTTCCACGTTCGTAATAAGCACCCGCGAGCTCTGTATGAATACGTGCCCTATCCCGAGGCGGGCTCTGTTCAGCAATCACAGCTCCTGATTCTGTCGGAAGCTCCGCTGATCGATCAGGACTTCCTGTAGATGGTACCGTTCCCACACAGCCAGCCAATATCCACAAAAACGACAAACTATAGCAAAGCCCGACTCTGCCAATCATGCTGGCACCCTCCTCAAGCTAATCGTTCGACGAGTGCGATCTTTAACCATTCCAGCAAGTTGCCCACATGCAGCATCAATGTCGCCCCCTCGCGTTTTACGCGTTGTGACAACAATGCCCGCAGAATGCAAGATTTCACTGAATCCCCGGATAGTTTCAGGTGATGAACGCTTGAAGCCAGCGCTTGGAAATGGGTTAAACGGGATCAAATTAATTTTGCAAGAAACCTTAGACGCCAAACAAACCAATTCATTGGCGTGAGTTTCGCTGTCATTGACACCAGCGAGCATTACGTATTCAAAAGTAATAAAGTCACGCGGTGCCCGATCCAAATAACGATTACATGCATCGAGCAATTTGGAAATTGGATACTTGCGATTAATCGGCATCAATTGATCCCTTAAAGTATCATTGGGCGCATGAAGAGATACTGCGAGGGCAACCGGACAATCTTCGCGAAGCCGATCTATCATGGGCACTATGCCTGAAGTCGAGAGTGTCACCCGACGCCGAGAAAGTCCGTAAGCGTCATCGCTAAGCATCAAGCGTAACGCTGGAACAACATTATCGTAATTCAGCAGAGGCTCGCCCATTCCCATCAAAACCACGTTGCTGATGACACGATTCTTTCTAGTTGGATCCAATGCATTATTGGCCAGCCAAAGCTGACCAATAATTTCTGCAGTTGTAAGATTTCGGTTAAACCCTTGCTTTCCTGTCGAGCAGAATCCGCAATCCAACGTGCAACCAGCTTGACTCGATATGCAAAGCGTACCGCGGCTTACCTCAGGGATATACACCGTCTCGACTGCACTAGAACCAACACCAAAAAGCCATTTTCGCGTTCCATCCGCAGCAATCAAATCACTCACTTGAGTCGGTGCATCTATTGCCGCAGCATGTAACAACTTTTCCCTGAGAGACCGAGCAATGTCCGTCATTGCCGAAAAATCCCCCCCCCCCTTTGATGAATCCAGCGAAGGACCTGCCGTCCCCGAAATGGCTTTTCACCAATCCTGGCAAAAAATGCATTAATGCCTTCGAGGTCCAAATTCAGCAGATTTTCAGTCATTCGGCTTTTGATTCTGCATACCGGTTAGCGTGCAAATATCCCCAATGCCGGGAAAAAATATGCGATCTCATCACGTGCCGTATCCTCACTGTCAGACCCATGTACTGCGTTTGCATCAATACTGTCAGCAAGATCCGCACGGATCGTCCCCTTCTCAGCCTTCTTCGGGTCCGTCGCGCCCATCAACTCACGGTTTCTGGAGATTGCATTCTCTCCTTCCAGCACTTGCACCATGACTGGGCCGGAAATCATAAATTTCACTAGATCACGAAAGAAAGGACGATCTTTGTGCACCGCATAAAAACCTTCGGCTTCCTTCTGAGATAGTTGCATCATGTGTGCAGCTATTACTTTTAGCCCAGCAACCTCAAAGCGTGAATAAATATTCCCTATAACATTTTTTGCAACTGCATCTGGTTTAATAATTGATAATGTTCTTTCTACGGCCATACCATTCTCCATCGATTTTCAGAAAGTGAGTTCTTTAGAAGGAAACCTTCAAGTTACTCAATCCAAGTTAATAAGTATATTAAATATTTACGGTAAGTTTATATTTTAACAGTCTTTTATGGCAATGTTGCAATCTGCCAGAAGAGCCCCGTCATTAAGCATAACACTGTGAAATTTGGTTTCTGCCATATAGGCAGCAGGTAATATCTCTAATGCTAGACATCGTTTACTTAGCGTGGTTCTCGCTGTCTACTTTCTTCTACGCCATCAAATTACATTTGATTTTGATTAGTTTCGTAAGTCCTTCGAAACCCTTGAGAAATTACGGTACCAACAACTTGCCGCTTGATCTTAACTGTACGATCAACTCGAATTTGAATGAAAAAAGGCGCACCAGGCGCCTTTTTTATCTTGTCAAGATTACAGCCTTAAGCGGACGACTGAGGCAAATCCTTGATCGCTTTCATGGAGAGTCTTACTCGACCTTTTTCATCTGCTTCCAAGACCTTTACCTTTACTGACTGACCTTCCTTTAAGTGGTCGGAAACATTGTTAACGCGCTCGTGACTAATCTGGGATATATGCAACAAACCATCCTTACCCGGCAGAAGTTGCACAATAGCACCGAAATCCAGCAGCTTCAGCACCGTACCATCATAAATACGACCGACCTCAACGTCCGCTGTAATGTCCTCAATCCGCTTCCTGGCGGACTCACCACCTTCGGTGCTGATACAAGCAATTGAGATTGTTCCATCATCCGATATCTCAATTGTTGTTCCAGTTTCCTCCTGAATTGCTCTAATAACGATCCCGCCTTTACCTATAACATCCCGAATTTTCTCAGGATTAATCTTCAGTTTGATTATGCGGGGTGCAAAACTCGATATCTCAGTCCGAGAAGCATCCAACGTCTGGGTCATGATATTCAGGATATTCAACCGTCCTTCACGCGCCTGTGCAAGTGCCACTTGCATGATTTCCTTGGTAATACCTTCAATTTTGATGTCCATCTGCAAGGCGGTTACACCCTTGTCAGTACCAGCAACCTTGAAATCCATGTCGCCGAGATGATCCTCATCTCCAAGAATATCGGACAAAACTGCAAATCGATTTCCTTCCTTGATCAGCCCCATAGCTATACCCGCAACATGAGCCTTAATGGGAACGCCTGCATCCATCAGAGCTAGACTGCCACCGCACACGCTCGCCATCGAAGATGAACCGTTTGATTCGGTAATTTCCGAAACCACCCTCATCGAATAACCAAACTCCTCAGCTCTTGGCAGCATGTTGACGAGAGCACGCTTCGCCAAACGTCCATGGCCGATTTCGCGTCGCTTTGGCGAACCAACCCGCCCAGTTTCCCCGGTTGCATAGGGAGGCATGTTGTAATGAAGCATAAAACGTTCTTTGTATTCGCCCTGAAGAGCGTCGATAATTTGCTCATCGCGACCTGTGCCCAAAGTCGCCACGACTAGTGCTTGAGTCTCGCCACGAGTGAACAGTGCAGATCCATGCGTTCTTGGCAAAACACCAACACGTATAGTGATCGGACGCACAGTACGAGTATCGCGTCCGTCTATACGTGGCTCTCCATCAAGGATTTGGGTTCGCACAATCTTCGACTCAAGGCCAAAAAATATATCGCCAACCAGGTTCGAGTCAGGAGGACTGTCAACCCCTGCCGCCAACTCAGCACTGACTTGCTTGCTGATTTCCGACAGGCGTGTGCTGCGTGCCTGCTTGCTACGGATTTTGTACGCTTCGCGCAAAGGCGCTTCGGCTATTGCATTGATGCGTGCAATCAGCACCTCATCTTTATCTGCAGGCTTCCAGTCCCAAACCGGTTTGGCCGCCTCGTCAGCCAATTCATGAATTGCCTGAATTGCAGCTTGCATCTGCTCATGCCCGTAAACAACTGATCCCAGCATGATTTCCTCGGAAAGCTCGTGAGCTTCTGACTCCACCATCAATACAGCGTGCTCCGTACCTGCAACAACCAGATTGAGCTTGCTGTCCTTCAACTGCGATATTGAAGGGTTTAATACATACTGATCATTGATATAACCTACTCGCGCCGCTCCAATTGGACCGTTAAATGGGATGCCGGACAACGTCAGCGCAGCCGAAACACCTATAAGGGCAGGAATGTCTGGATCAATATCAGGATTAACCGAAATAACAGTGGCGACCACTTGCACTTCGTTATAGAAACCGTCTGGAAAGAGTGGACGTATCGGACGATCAATCAAGCGCGATGTTAGTGTTTCTTTCTCGGTAGGACGACCTTCACGCTTGAAAAATCCCCCAGGGATCTTGCCAGCAGCATACGTTTTCTCCAGGTAATCACAAGTCAAGGGGAAAAAATCCTGTCCAGGTTTGGCAGATTTCTTGGCCACTACTGTACAAAGCACAACCGTATCATCGACACTAACTAGTACAGCACCATGCGCTTGACGCGCGATTTCTCCGGTCTCCAAGATGACTTGGTGAGAACCGTAGGTAAATGTTTTCCTGACTGGGGTCAACGACATAGCTCTCTCAATTTTCAGCGACTCTGGACGGGATGACCAGGTCAGTAGATGTATGACATCGCCTGTACATTCAAAAGTACATGCGCGACGTAAAAACGCCCATCTTAGCGGATGGGCGTCAGTATTATTTTCTCAGACCTAACCGCTCAATTAACTTGCGGTATTTGTCAGAGCTGGTGCGTTTTAGATAGTCAAGCAACTTGCGACGCTGACTAACAAGTTTGAGCAGACCTCGACGAGAATGATGATCCTTAACGTTCGACTTAAAGTGGTCTGTGAGCCCATTGATACGCGCAGTCAACAGTGCAACCTGCACTTCTGATGAGCCAGTATCACCAGCGATACGCTGGTGCTCAGATACAATTTGCGCTTTCTGCATTACAGTCACTGACATGCTTTTTCTCTCGGTACGAAAGGGCAGGATTTTAGCTTAAAATCAGGCGCTTCCACAAGGTTTTTTATAGAAGGCCCGGCGACGGGAAACACAATGGACTTAATGCGCTCGCAAAAGTCGGCTCGGCGAAAGGGTACCAGCTCCATTTAGTTCCCCCACTCCTAGAAACTTCTCCATACAATCGTAAACAGCAACTCTGAGTATTTGCATCTTAGGTACTGTTTCCATTGAGGTTACAGCCTGACCATGCAAAAACTTAGCGGCCAATTCAGCTGACAGTGTCACATGCGTCCAGGATGCAACCAAAGCATCAACAGGTAATAGCATATTATCCCTAGCGACCTCTTCCAGGTCTTCAAGCGTCGCAAGTGTCTGAGCCTGCGGAATGCAAAACTGACCTATTGAAGTACGGCGCAGTCCAACCAGATGTGCACCGCAGCCAAGTTCGGCTCCTATGTCTTCAGCCAAAGTACGTATGTATGTACCTTTGCTGCACACAACGTCAATGACCAACTCAGGTGCATTGAATTGAAGCACATCAAGTTTGAATATATGCACTTGCCTGGAGTTTCTTTCTATTACCAGTCCTTTGCGCGCCAATTCATACAAAGGCCTCCCCTGATGCTTGAGCGCCGAGTACATCGGTGGTACCTGCGCAATCTCCCCGCGAAATCGATTTATTACCGCATCAAGTTGGGCAGGGGATACTGAGACCGGCTTTCGCTCAATCACCACTCCTTCTGCATCGCCTGTCTCAGTGCGCTCCCCCAACTTAATACTGGCGCAGTACCCCTTGTGGGCTTCGAGCAATTCACCTCCGAATTTGGTTGCATCACCAAAACAAATTGGAAGTATTCCAGTGGCGAGCGGGTCCAGCGTGCCTGTATGACCAGCTCGCTCAGCTCTGTAAAGACGTTTTACTCGTTGCAAAACGGCGTTTGAACTCAAGCCCGAATGCTTATCGAGTAGTAATATTCCATCGATTCGTCGTGCCACATATCTTGTTCGCACTACAGGGACGCCTACTTCTTGTCTTTAGCAGGCAAACCAACTAACGAGGATGAAGGTGTGGAGAGCGCCTCATCAATCAGTCTGGAAATCCGAACCCCCGATTCCACTGAGGAATCATAGAAGAAATGCAACTCTGGCGTGTTGTGTATTTTTATTTGCCTGCCCAGCATACTTCGCAGAAATCCAGATGCGCGACTCAATCCAATTTTGGTTTGAGCGCGCGCAGCGTCATCTCCAAGCATGGTGAAGTAGACTTTTGCGTGAGCCAAATCCGGAGAGACCTGCACCTCTGTCAGAGTAATCATTCCAACCCGCGGATCCTTCAGTTCGTCACGGATCAACTCAGAGAGTGTTCTCTGAATCTGATCGGAAATACGACGCTGACGTTGGAGATTTGCCATTATTCGTTCCGGTCAGCAATTGCCTGCTCTGGTACTACTTGAAGTGCGAATACACAAAAAAAGCAAGATTCAAAGTGCTTGCCTTCTTTCCGAAGAATCACCTCAACAGTTTGATTCTGCATTGATTTTTACTATCTTGCCTACAAAGTTCTGGCAACTTCCTGAACCTCGTAAGACTCCAACTGATCCCCGTCCCTGATGTCATTGTAGTTTTTCAATGACAAGCCACACTCGAATCCCGACTTGACCTCTCGAACATCGTCTTTGAAGCGTTTCAGGGAGTCAAGCTCTCCATCATGAATTACAACATTGTTGCGCAACAATCTCACGCGCGATGCCCGGCGAATCAGGCCCTCGGTGACCATGCAACCAGCAACTGTACCAATCTTGGATATCTTGTAGATCTGACGAATCTGCACCAGCCCCAATATGACTTCTTTTTTCTCCGGCGCAAGCATTCCGGATAGCGCAGCCCTTACCTCATCAACAGCCTCGTAAATAATATTGTAGTACCGAATATTGATGCCATTGGCTTCAGCAAGTTTGCATGCCGTGCCATCTGCTCGCGTATTAAACCCGATTATCACCGCCTTGGACGCCATGGCTAGATTAACGTCCGACTCTGTTATGCCACCAACCGCGCTGTGAATAACATTTATCTTCACTTCGTCTGTTGAAAGCTTGGCAAGTGAATGAACTAAAGCTTCTTGCGAACCCTGTACATCAGCCTTGATGAGCAGCGGAAGCACCCGAACGCCACCTTCGCCAATTTGGTCAAACATGTTTTCCAGATTAGCAACCTGCTTCTTGGCAAGTTTGACCTCGCGAAACTTTCCCTGCCGAAAAAGAGCAATTTCCCGCGCCTTGCGCTCATCTGTAAGAACCGCGACTTCCTCGCCTGCGCCTGGAACGTCCGCCAAACCCTGTATCTCGACAGGAATCGACGGTCCCGCTTCCTGAATTGAGTTTCCATTTTCATCAAGCATTGCGCGCACTCTGCCAAAGGCAGCGCCCGCAAGCAGGACATCCCCACGCCTTAGCGTTCCCGATTGAACCAGCAAGGTTGCCACTGGGCCGCGTCCCTTGTCTAGCCTTGCCTCGATAACGATACCTTTTGCTGGAGTATCAGTCGCTGCTTTCAACTCAAGTACTTCCGCCTGCAACAGGACTTGCTCCAGCAAGTCGTCAATTCCAGCACCTGTCTTCGCCGATACCGGAACAAATGGAACATCCCCACCATATTCTTCAGGAATTACGCCGTGTGCGACGAGTTCCTGCTTTACACGGTCTAAATTTGCTTCCTGTTTGTCAACCTTGTTGATTGCCACCACCAATGGAACATTGGCAGCTTTTGCATGAGAAATCGCCTCAATTGTTTGTGGCATCACACCATCGTCTGCGGCCACAACAAGAATTACAAGATCCGTAACTTTGGCGCCACGCGCACGCATGGCGGTAAAAGCTTCATGACCCGGCGTATCAAGAAATGTAATCAAACCTCGCGGGGTCTCAACGTGATACGCACCAATGTGCTGGGTTATTCCACCCGCCTCACCGGATGCAACTTTTGTGCGTCGGATGTAATCAAGCAACGACGTCTTACCGTGGTCAACGTGTCCCATGACAGTTACGACGGGAGCCCGTGGTTTTAAAACGATCTCGCCTTGCTCCACCGTATCAATCAGATAGGCTTCAGGATCGTCCAGTTTCGCAGCTATTGCCTTGTGCCCCATATCCTCAACAACAATCATCGCTGTCTCTTGATCCAGCACCTGATTGATGGTGACCATACTTCCGAGCTTCATCAATACTTTAATGACCTCAGCTGCCTTGACAGCCATTTTGTGCGCCAACTCCCCTACCGTAATGGTTTCGGGGACATGTATTTCACGCACGACTGGCTCAGTCGGCGCCTCGAACTGACTTTCACCTTCAGCATGAGCACCACCCGACGCCTTGTTACGCCCGCGTGCATGCCATCCGGATGCACCCTGGACATCTCCACGCGTCTTAATGGTACGGCGCTTTGCCGTTTCGTCCTTCCAAACAGTAACCTGCTTCTTCTTTTTGTCACTCGCTGCGCCTTCAGCCACCTTGGGCTTGTGCAGGGTAGCTCCGGAATTGGCAGGGACCTCAGCCTCAGAAGTAGGTGCTGAGGCTGTTGCTTTCTCCGCAGGGGCAACGGGCGCGGCTACAACTTCCTTTTGTGCAGCCGCTTTTTTCTGTTCTGAAAGTCGCTGTTCGCGACCCTGCTTTTCAGCTATTTCTGCAGCCTGCCTCTGAGCTAGCTCTTCGTGACGGCGCTGCTCCTGAGCTCGTACTTCGGCCTCCTTTGCACTGACCACGCTGCCTACCCTTACAAATCGGGTAGTGGAAACTGTTTCAGGAGTAACTGCATTAGGCTTCTCAGTGGCCACAGCAGGAGCGACTGATGGTTTTGCATCCTGAGACTTAACTTCTGGTGGCTTTACTTCAGAGACCTTGACTTCAGGAAGGATTACTTCCGTCGCCTTTTCTACAAGAACCTTTACTTCAGGCGCTTGGGCTTCAGAAACTTCGACTTGAGACGCTTTGGCTTCAACGGCTTTGGCTTCAACGGCTTTGGCTTCGGGCGCTTTGACTTCAACGGGTTTGACGTCAGGCGCTTTGATTTCAGAAGGTTTCTGATCCTGAACAATAACGTCCTCGGACTTTACTTCAGGTGCTGCCTGCAACTCCGCAGGAGATGCAATGATCTCCCCGGGTTCACGCTTGACGAATACACGCTTCTTCTTGACCTCGACCTGAATCGTTCGCGCCTTGCCAGTGGCATCGGTCTTCTTGATGATTTCAGAGGTCTGTTTCCGGGTCAGGGTAATCTTGTTCTTCGGCTCAGCTACACCGTGCGCTTTGCGCAGGTAATCAAGCAGCATCGTCTTGTCCTGATCCGAAAGAATGTCTTCCGCCACCCGTTTGATAACACCCGCCGCGCGCAATTGCTCGAGAAGGATGGACGGCGGAACTTTCAATTCTCCGGCGAATTGAGCGACGCTTGTGTGTGCCATTGTTTTCCTGTTATTCCTTGAACCAGTGCGCGCGAGCCTTCATGATCATGTCCTTGGCCCTCTCACTGTCGATTCCCGATATTTCGACCAGATCATCTACCGCAAGGTCACCCAAGTCGTCGCGAGTCCTAATTCCAGCACCAGCGAGTTTCCCGGCCAGCTCTCCATCCATCCCTTCAAGACTTCGCAACTCCGGATCAACGCCTTCGGCCTGCTCTTCGCTCTTGATAGCCTGCACAATCAAGGCATCACGCGCCCGGCTTCGAAGTTCATTAACCGTAGCTTCGTCAAAGGCCTCAATCTCAATCATCTCGTTGATTGGCACATACGCCACTTCCTCAAGTGAAGAGAATCCTTCCTGAATAAGAATTTCTGCAACCTCTTCATCAACATCCAGCTTTTCCATGAACAACTTGCGCGTCGCCTCACTTTCGGTACGACTTTTTTCCTTGGACTCCGTTTCATTCATCAGGTTGATGGTCCAACCCGTGAGTTCTGAAGCCAGGCGCACATTTTGGCCACTACGTCCGATGGCGATAGCAAGATTTTCTTCGTCGACGACCACATCCATGGCGTGTTTCTCTTCGTCCACCAAAATGCTGGAAACCTCCGCTGGGGCCAATGCACCGATCACAAACTGCGCGGGATCAGCCGACCACAACACGATATCCACACGCTCGCCGCCCAACTCCTGGGTTACTGCTTGTACTCGCGATCCACGCATGCCGACACAAGTGCCAATTGGATCAATGCGCTTGTCCTTGGTATATACAGCAATTTTCGCGCGAATTCCCGGGTCACGCGCCGCAGACTTAATCTCGAGAAGACCTTCTTCAATTTCAGGAACTTCAAGACGGAAAAGTTCGCTGATAAACTCAGGGGCAGTACGAGAAAGCATAAGCTGAGGACCGCGTATAGACCGCTCGATCCTTACCAGATACGCGCGAACACGATCACCAACCCGCAGGTTTTCTTTTTGTATCATCTGGTCGCGCGGCAATACCGCTTCTACGCGCCCCGCTTCTATCATCGCGTTACCACGCTCAATCCGCTTTACGGTACCGGTAACCAGTTTTTCATTTCGCGCCAGAAAATCCTGCAGCAATTGCTCGCGCTCCGCATCACGAATACGCTGCAATATGACCTGTTTGGCCGCCTGGGCACCAATACGCCCGAACTCTATAGGCTCCAACTGCTCTTCGATGTACTCATCGACCTGAATATCGCCATACTGCTTCTGCGCCTCTGACAGCGCAATCTGATGAGGCGGAGCATCTACCGCATCATCCGGCAACACCTGCCAGCGCCGAAAAGACTCATAGTTACCAGTTTCACGATCAATGGATACCCGAACTTCCACCTCTTCATTGAAGCGCTTCTTGGTCGCGGATGCGATAGCCATCTCAAGCGCACCGAAAACGGTCTCCTTGTGGACATTCTTCTCGCGCGCCAAAGCATCAACGAGTAACAGCAATTCGCGGTTCACTTGCACACTCCCACTCCTTATATCTGCGGCACCAGGCGGACACGGTCAATATTTCCCATCTCCACGACAAATTTCGCGCCTTCGATATCGATTTCCATCTGATCGTCAATAACCGCGCCCAAAATACCAACCAACCGTCGCCTTCCATTTGACACAGTACGAAGCTTTACTTCAACTTTGTTGCCTGCAAACCGGACAAAATCCACTGCTTTACGCAGTCGCCGGTCCAATCCGGGAGACGAAACTTCCAGTCGGTCGTAATTTATGCCCTCAACCGGCAAGACACGCTGCAACTGCTGACTCGCCCGCTCACAATCCTCAAGCGTAATCCCCCCCGACGATCCTTGCGAAGAAACGTCATATTGCCTATCAATAAACACCTGCAACATTCTATTTCTACTAGATAAATCAAAATCGACGAGCTCATACCCCAAACCGGAAATCGTCGCCTCCAGCAGTTGTTCGAGATCGTTTTTTCCTGACAGCATTCCCGCACCACAAATAAAAAATGGGCCAGCACAGCCCATTTTTGTTGTAACAATACCGCAAAGCAGCGGCTTTTTTCCATCCCTTACAGCCCAACTAGTATAGCAAGAATCTCTTTCTTAAACAATGCATACGCACGCATCATTGCATTGCTCTGACCGTGTATCAGCGGACTACAAGGCAGATGAATTGCTAAGTGTGCGGTCTTTCTGTGGGCTTTACCGCCAGCAGTGCATTCAACTCCACCTTGTCCAGCACCCGCCATTTTCCCCGCGGCAAACGCGGTGGCAAAACTACTGTGCCGTAGCGGGTACGGATCAATCGACTGACAACCAAACCGATGGACTCAAACATCCGGCGAACCTCGCGATTCTTGCCCTCGCGAAGCGTCACCACATACCATCGATTCGCCCCCTCCCCGCCTTGATACTGAATGCTGTCAAAACTGGCCTGCCCGTCATTTAACATCACCCCTTTTGACAGTGCACTTAACTGTTCCTGCGTAGCCTCCCCGCGTACCCTCACCGCATACTCCCGTTCAAGACCGTAGCGGGGATGCATCAGTCGATTCGCCAATTCTCCTGAATCGGTCAACAGCAATATGCCACTGGTGTTGAAGTCCAGGCGGCCAATAGCGATCCATTGCCTGCCTGGCAATCGAGGCAGTCGATCAAACACCGTTGGCCGTCCTTCCGGATCTCGCGCAGTAACCATTTCGCCAGCCGGCTTGTGGTAGAGCAGCACTTGGGGCAATGCCGCCTCGGCACTGGCTCGCACTGGCTTTTCATCGACCAGAATGCGATCTGACACACTAACCCGCTGTCCAATATCAGCCACTACTCCATTGACTTTTACACGACCGGCAATGATCAGCGCTTCCATATCTCGCCTCGAACCAATACCGGCTCTTGCGAGAACCTTTTGTAGCTTCTCCGATGCATGGACGACCGAATCCACGGCCTTCGCCGATGGCGGGCCTTGAGGACGACCGCGCTCGTCAGACCGGCGCGGCTGTTGTGGTGATATTGCCGTCGAGCGACTCGTCTGCGGAAGCGGTTTCGGCCTCCGTAGTGGGGAGTTGCGCTGTTGGCGTCGGGGTGGATGCGAATTCAAGGGTTTGGGCTATTTCTTCCAGTGGTGGCAGTTCCTGCAAGGTTCGCAAACCAAGGTCATCCAGGAAGGTTTTTGTCGTTGCGTAAAGGGCCGGACGACCCGGCACGTCGCGCTGGCCTACAACATCGATCCAGCCGCGCTCCTCAAGTTTCTTTATTACTTCTGTCGAAACAGTTACTCCGCGCACATCCTCTACATCTCCGCGAGTGACTGGTTGGCGATAAGCAATGATGGCAAGCGTTTCCATTACCGCTCTTGAATAGCGCGGCACTTTCTCAGGATTCAGCCTGTCAACAAATTGATTGACGGATGGCTTGGTCTGAAAACGCCAGCCACTTGCCAGATTAACAAGTTCCACGGCGCGATCTTTCCAGTCGTCGCGCAATTCATCAAGCAGACGACGTATGGTGTCGGCTCCGATTTCATCCTCGAACATTCGACGCATCTGGCTAATAGATAATGGAGCGGTACTGGTCAACAAGGCCGCCTCAAGTACTACTTTGACTTCACTCGGGCTTGGCATGAATCAATTTCACATAGATAGGGGCGAAAGGCTCGGACTGGGTGATTTCAATCAAAGTCTCACGCACAAGTTCAAGAATGGCCAGGAAATTCACCACGAGCACAGGAACTCCCCGACTGTGATCAAACAACGTTATGAATTCGGCAAACTGCCCACCTGAGAGCTTACGCATAATGATGCCCATGTGTTCACGCACGGACAATTCATCGCGGGTGATATGGTGATGCTGTGTCATTTTCACACGCGCAAGCAAAGCGCGCCATGCGGCGGCAAGATCCTCTACGTTGACATTGGGCAACCGATCTCCGAAGGCCTCCTCTACCCAGACTTCAACCGCTTGGAAGTCACGACCCAATTGCGGCAAAGCATCCAGCTTCTGGGCCGCCAGTTTCATGCGCTCATATTCAAGCAATCGCCGCACCAGTTCGGCTCGTGGATCCTCTTCCTCCTCTATCACCCCTGGTCGCGGCAACAGCATGCGCGACTTAATCTCCATCAACATCGCTGCCATGACCAAATACTCTGCCGCCAGTTCCAGATTCTTATGCCGCATTTCTTCGACATACTCAATGTACTGCTGAGTCAGCTTGGCCATTGGAATGTCGAGGATATCGATATTGGCCTTGCGGATCAGATACAGCAGCAAATCCATCGGGCCTTCAAAGTTATCAAAGAACACCTCGAGCGCATCCGGCGGAATATACAAATCCCGAGGGAGTTCCGCGAGCAACTCGCCACGTACTTTGGCAAAATGAGGCAGCGATACCTCAGGATCAGCCACCGGCGTCAGTATGTTGCCCTGCACTGGCTCATTATTCATGAGTAATTGAGTCCCATTGCATCCCGTACCTCACGCATTGTCTCCTGCGCCAATTTCTGGGCCTTTTCACAGCCATCAGCAACAATGTTCTTTACCAGCGTGACGTCATCCATGTACTTCTGAGCCCGATCGCGAATCGGGGCCAGTTCTGCGAGAACCGCGTCAATGACAGGTTGCTTGCATTCAAGGCACCCAATACCAGCCGAGCGGCAGCCCTGACCGACCCAGTCCTTGGTCTTCTGGTCCGAATACACCAGATGGAATTGCCATACCGGGCATTTTTCCGGATCTCCGGGATCACTGCGCTTCACCCTGGCAGGATCGGTCGGCATGGTGCGAATCTTCTTCTTGATGCTTTCCGGATCCTCGCGCAAAGCGATGGTATTGTTGTAGGACTTGGACATTTTTGACCCATCCAGTCCTGGCAGCCGTGACGATTCGGTCAGCAGTACATCCGGCTCCACCAATATCATGCGTCCACCACCCTCAAGGTAGCCAAACAGCCGCTCCTTGTCGCCTACCGAGAGATTTTGCTGCTCTTCCAGAAGCGCCCGAGCCGATGCCAGTGCCTCGGCATCCCCCTGCTCCTGATATCGGGTTCGCAACTGGTCATATAGCTTTGCCTTCTTGCTGCCCATCTTCCTGGCCGCTGCGCGTGCCTTGTCCTCGAAGCCTGCCTCCTTACCGTAGACATGGTTGAAACGCCGGGCAATTTCACGCATGAATTCAATGTGGGGAACCTGATCTTCGCCAACGGGCACATACTTCGCCCGGTAGATCAATACATCGGCACTTTGCAGCAACGGGTAACCAAGAAAACCATACGTGGACAAATCACGGTCGCTGAGTTTTTCCTGTTGGTCCTTATAGGTCGGGACCCGTTCCAGCCAGCCGAGTGGTGTAATCATCGACAAAAGAGTATGCAATTCCGCATGCTCTGGCACCCGCGACTGCAGGAAGAGCACAGCTTGGGCAGGGTCAATTCCCGCTGCCAGCCAGTCGATAACCATATCCCAGACATTTTGCTCAATGACTTCAGGCGTATCGTAATGCGTTGTCAATGCGTGCCAATCTGCCACGAAAAATAGACAGGGGTATTCCGCCTGCAAGCGAACCCAATTCTTGATTGCACCATGCAGATGACCCAGGTGCAGCGCGCCCGTTGGGCGCATGCCGGAAACAATTCGTTCTTGATACATGCGATTAGCTAGACTTGAATCTGAAAAATGATTGCGAAAAGGCGTAGCGACAGGATCAGCAGCGGCGTCACTATCCAACCAATAATGTTTATCCCAAACTGACCCAGTACCAGCAGCCCAATCAGTATTGGAAAACCAAACCGCTCCAGCTTTGCGTACTCAAAGGCAAGTCTGTTCGGGAGCATCGAAAACACCACACGGCCCCCATCCAGAGGGAGGATGGGCAGCAGATTGAAAAGCATGAAAATAATATTCGTGAGTACGCCTGCCTGAGCCATCTCGAGCAAAAACACGTTGTCCGTCCCGGCGCCCAGAGTCAAGACCTTAAGGCATGTCGCCCAGATTAGCGCCATTGCCAGATTTGCCGCCGGTCCCGCCGCTGCCACCCAGCGCATGTCACGCTTGGGATTTCGTAAAGAGCCAAAATTCACTGGAACCGGTTTCGCCCACCCGAATACAAAATTACCCTTGGTCGCCAGCAAAATAACCAGCGGGACTACGATCGTACCGATCGGATCAATATGACGCATCGGGTTCAGGCTCACACGTCCCAGGCTCCAGGCCGTCTGATCACCGAAGTGTCTTGCGACATAGCCATGCGCCGCCTCGTGCAAAGTGATCGCGAAGATCACTGGCAGAGCGTAAATGGCGATGTTCTGAATAAGGGATTCCATGAATCCTCTGATGCCTTGGATAATTATGGGAGGACGACAATTGCGAAGCAGCGCATTTTAACAGGCCCCACCACTTAGGTTCGACTTCAGTACTGCAACTCTGGAATATCGAATGCGCCCTTGCCTTCTCTCACCAATTCAGGATGTTGACCCGTGAGGTCAATCACGGTAGTCGGCACAACGCCGCAGGAACCACTATCCAGAACCAGATCGAGTTCGTGCTGGGCACGCGATCGCAACTCGTCACCGCCATTCACGGGCTGCTCGTCATCCGGCAGAATTGCCGTCATCGACAGAAGCGGCTCACCCAGCTCATACAGCAGCGCCTTTACCACCGGATGGTCCGGCACGCGTATGCCAATGGTCTTGCGACGCGAATGAAGGATACGCCGTGGCAACTCCCGTGTCGCCTCCAGAATGAAGGTATAACTGCCCGGCGTCAGCCGCTTCAGCAGTCGATATTGCGAGTTATCTACCCGTGCGAACAATGCAATCTCGGACAAATCGCGGCACATCAACGTCAGGTGATGGCGGTCGTCAATCTGGCGAATGCGGCGCATGCGCTCCATGGCATCCTTGTCTCCGATATGACAGCCGATGGCGTAACAGGAATCCGTTGGATATCCGATTACGCCCCCATCGCGCACTATGCGAGCCGCCTGTGCAATCAGGCGCTGCTGCGGGTGTGTCGCGTGCACCTCGAAATATTGCGCCACGTCAGCCCCTACCAGTCCTGCCAGACCGGCGTGAGGTCTGGCGGCAATTCGGGTAGAGCGCCGAATTCCATCCGGCTCTCTTTCGGACCATGATAGTCAGCCCCTCGTGATGCATGCAGCCCGTATTCCCTGGCCAATTTGGCGTACTCCTGATATTGCTCGGGGCTGTGTGCTCCGGACAATACTTCAAGCCCCTGTCCGCCAAGATCGCGAAAAGTGCCAAGAAGTTCGCGCATAACTGGCAGTGACATGCGATAACTTCCCGGATGCGCGATCACCGCCATCCCGCCGCTGGCAAGAATCCAGCCAATCGCTTCGGCCAGACTCGCCCATTGATGCGGCACAAAACCGGGTTTGCCTTTCACCAGGTAATGCTCGAACACACTCCTTACTTCCCGCGCGTATCCCTGCTCTACCAGAAACCGCGCAAAATGCGCACGACTGATTAGCGCCGGATTGCCCGCATAGCGCAGCGCGCCCTCCAGCGCATCGGGAATACCGGCTGCCGCCAGTGACGCAGCCATTTTGATAGCGCGACTGTCACGCGATGTTCGAGTCCGCTCCAGACCTTCAGACAATTCCAGATTCAGCGGATTGATGCGCAGTCCGACGATGTGAATGCTGCCCTCCCCCCAACTGACCGATATTTCCACGCCGTCAATAAAACGCATCCTCACCCCTTCGGCCGCACAACGAGCTTCGGTCAGGCCCGCCAGTTCATCGTGATCGGTGAGGGCGAGCATCTGTACACCGCATTCATAAGCCCGTGCAACCAACTGCGTTGGCGTGAGAAGACCGTCAGAGAAAGTGGAATGGCAGTGCAAATCGGCGTTCATCGATTGATGGTAACACTGCACCGGGTCACCATCTTGTCGCCAGTGCTATCCTTGCCTTTTTAATGACTGGATCAATCCATGCCTATCTTCAGTCTGGGCGAAAGACGCCTGATGTGCGTGTCTGACGATTACTTCATCGCTCCAACCGCCACGGTCATCGGCGCGGTCAAACTGGGGCATCAAGCCAGCATATGGTTCAATTGCGTTCTGCGCGGAGATGGTGAACTCATCTCGATTGGCGATCGCTGCAATGTGCAGGACTCGTCCGTGCTCCATGTCGACCCGGGTCAGCCATTGACCATTGGAAACGATGTCAGCATTGGCCATAAAGTCATGTTGCACGGTTGCACCATTGGCGAAGGCAGCCTGGTTGGAATGAACGCAGTAATACTCAACGATGCCCATATCGGCAAGAACACGCTGGTGGGAGCCCACAGTCTCGTGCCTGAGGGAAAGCGTTTTCCGGACGGCGTGCTTCTGATGGGCACCCCAGCCAAGGTGGTGCGTGAACTGACGCCCGATGACCAGGTAAGATTGAAACGCACTGCAAACAATTATGTACAACGCTCGGCACAGTATCGCGTTGAACTCAAACTGGAAAAGGCTTGAGGCGACACCTGAAAAGTATTTTTATTGTTATCCATTTAGAAATAACCTCTCTAATTCTATGTAAACACTATACAGATTGATATCACTATCAATCTGCGGAGAACATTATGATGACCCCACCTGAATCAACTGAGGAATCTGATGCCGAATCCGCCTGGCGGGAGCGGGTCGCGAAACATCGCATTGATGCCATCGCCTCGCACTGCCAGGTCCCGCCGATCAAGCCGCAAGTCAATCGATTTGCATTTCTTCGACATGGTGAAACCCAGGGCAATCACTTGCGCATTTTTCAGCACGCCGAGATCGAACTGAATCAGACAGGCATCGAACAGGCGGTACAGGCGGCGACACTGTTGGCTGCATCCGGACTTGCACGTGTCATCGCCAGCGACATGACTCGCGCCTGGCAAACTGCCAATATTCTCTCCAATCGACTTGGCGTAGCGCCCGTTGCCGAACCACGATTACGTGAGCGCTGGTTCGGTGATCTAGTGGGAACGTCATCCGCCGATCTCGACTGGAGCTTTGATCCGCCCAATGGCGATAGTCTCGCAGACTTTGTGTCGCGAACGCGAAGCGGCCTTGAGGCCGCGCTGGACACCGATCAACCCACACTGTTAATCGCACATGGAGGTACTTTGTATGTGCTGGCCTACAGTTTAGGCGTCACGCTGGGAGAAGAGATGGTCAAAAATGCCACACCACTATTCTTCGAACGCAGGGAAGATGCATGGACAGTCAAGCCTGTCGCTGATACTGCACTGGCGCGTGGCGGCAACATCGGCTGGTGATATCCACCGATGTTTCTGATTACCGATTCCTTCCGGCGCTTACTTCTTCGGCGGCTTCTTGTCCTGCAGCATTTCAGCGCGTGAACGAAGCAAGGGCTCGATTGGCCGTGCCGGCATCAGGTAAGTCCACTTTTCATAGCGTTTTTCCCTTGCAACCTGCTCCAGCAACTTGACACGATACTCGGCGTATTCCTTGGCCTTACGTTCCTTGTCCTCAGCGCTTTCCCCCTTGCCCGGCACGCGTTCCTTCGGAGGCTCACCGGCGATCGTGAAGCTGACGTAATAAAGATTTTCGCCCGTTTTTCCCCCGATTTTCTTGCCCTCGACGCGTCCGCCAATCTTCAAGGTATAAGTGAGATTGTCAAAGGTCTCCGCTTTTGCGATCACTGGCTTATTCAGGCCGGTTTGAGCCCCATCCGGATTTGCAACGACATCCACTAGATTGACAGCGTAAAGCGGACTAACCGAATCCTGTGCCTTCTGCTGATCCGGCCGCTCACCGGTAGCTCCAAAATTCCACCAGCCACCTTCTTCTATTCGCGAGACGTTGTAGCGCAACACGCCATCGGGCCCTGTAACTGTAATGGAACGGGTCCGATCAATATGAAGAATCTCCTTGATCAACCAGGCATCGGGACTGGCGTCGGCCTGTTCCAGCGCCTCGGAGGCCACAACCATGATCTTGTCATCGCCGCCAGGCAAAAGGTGCCTGCCGACTGGCTTTTCGATTTCCTTCGGAGGCTGTCCCGGTTCGGGAGACTCTGAAACACGCTTGGTGATCACTTTTCCAAGAAGCATGCTGGCGAGTGACTTGCCGGTTTTATCTTTGAACTCAAGCAACGTACCAGCGCCCTCAACAGACGGCTTCCCCTTCTCGCCTGGCTGAGCCAGTTTGAAGCCGGCGCGCTGCGCGTTTGGAAGCGGGTCGGCCTGCAGGATCCGCACATCCACGGCCTTGTTCAGCATTGCGCTAAGTCGCGTCATGTCGACCGGAAAATCACCGCGCTCCTTGACCTGCCATTCGTCGCCGACCTTGACCAGCTGGGTTTCATTTTGCCCATCACGCATGACCACTTGGGCCACGTCAATCAGCTTCAGGCCAGGCAACAACTTTTGTCCCACGCGGATGTCGCTGCGCTGCCAGGCACTGCGATCGGACCACAGGATAAAGCCCCCGACAGCCCCCAATATCAGAACGGTTATTAGCAATATCAGAAAATGCTTGCGGCTCATAGCATCACCACCTTCCGGCGGCGCTGAATTGCCAGCACCACGCCTGCCAATATCACCAGCACCGGCACCAGGCCAATATTGATCACCTTGGTCCAGAACTGCATCGATTCACTATCGGCGCGCAAATCCTTGCGTACTTCCTTCAACTCTCGCCGCGTCTGTGCCGCGGTTTGCCGGAATTTGTCGATCTCGGCCTGTTGCTCTGGCGTCAATATGGTTGTGGGCTGCTGCTGGCCGGGCATGCCTTTCTGCTGAAGGCCCTGCAACTTTAGGGTGCTTTGTTGCAGCAGATCCTCCAATTGCTTGATTTTCCCGGTGTAAGCCTGCTGAGCCTGAGCCTCCATATCTCGAATCACGGTAAAGGGGCGCAATGCGACTGCACGGCTGCGCACTGAAATCAGGTCCGGATCCCCGGCGAACTGCTCCACCAATGCCTGCACAAAAGCCAGATTACCGTTGGACGGAACAACGATACGCTGTCCAAAAACCTCCTGAATCTGGACCGCAGCACCATCGTTAATGAAGTCGGCATCCGATATCAGAACAACGGCATTTTCGCCGCTGGCCTTCAGATGACCGGCGGGGGGTTCCACCGGTTTGGCATCGGCAGCCGGTTTGAGTGCGGGTTTTGGGGCCGATTTGCCGGCTTCGTCCTTGGCATCCTTCGGTGGGTCCGCTGGCGGACCTTCAGGAAATGCCGACTTGAACTTTCCCGTCAGGCGCAATCCCAGTGAATATTCCGTTTCAGACGGCTTGAAACCGCTAAGGGCAGCATCGCCCGCCTTGGTGGCATCAGATCCATCCACCAGTTGCGACAATTTGGAGCTCTTGAGCAGCACCGACTGGGTCAGACCCTCCGCAGGCTTTCCGGTAAATACACCGGCAAACGGCAGCAGCAGGTTACCCAGACGCTTGGTCGCTATGTCATTGTTGTTGAAACCATCACCAAGGAGGGTCAGCACTGTCGGCATGGCGCGAGGCCCCGCTCCGGATGCATATTTCGTATCAGACAGCACTCGCGTCGCGTCAAACGACATACCCCAGGTTTTGATAAGTTTGTCCAGTGTAGAAGAGGTACCGGGGGCTCCATTGGCTGCCTGCGGCGCGTATTGCGCATCGAAGTAACTCAAGGGATCCAGCATTGCTATCAGCTTGCCGCCACGCATGACGTACTGGTCTATCGCATATTGCGCCTTGGGCGGGATGTCGCGAGGATGTATCACCAGCAGCACCTTGACATCCTCGGCGATACGATCGGAGTTCATTTCAACACGACGAACCGTGAAGTCCCGCTCCAGTTCCGAAATCAAAACCTGCTTTTCGGACGGCGGAATTCCCCGCTGCGGCGAGCCGCGGGAACCAAACAGCGGAATGGCACTCATCACCCCGATGACGGCCTTGTTTGGCGTAGCAGCACGAGCAATCGCACGGGCCAGATCGTACTCGAGCAACTCCTCTCTATCCAGAGACAACGCCGGCAATGCCAGTTTCTGCCCTGCGTAGTTCACCGACAGTCCGAGATAGAACTTGTCGCCACTGGGCATGACCTGGGCCTCAACACCATCGAGTTGGGCGAGGTCTTCCGCATCGGAATCGGGCTGCGGCGCAAGTTTCTCGACGCTGATCTTGCCATTGCTCTGCTGCCGGAATTCGGTCAGCAGGTCCTCCACGCGCCGCCCGAAGGCCTTGATTGGCAGCGGCATATTGCCGTCACCTTGTGAGAAATAGAACCGGATACTGACAGGGCTTTCCAACTTACCCAGAACCGCCTTGGTACCTTGGGTGAGCGTATACAGACCACCATCGGTCAGGTCGACACGCTGCTTGAACGCCCCGAGTACAAAGTTGGCCAGAATCAGTACCACCAGCAATGCAACAATACCGCCAGTGGAATACAGGATGGTTTCGAGACGCGCTCTTTGATCGTGTTTCATCATGTTCTCTCTCTCAGCCGGCGCGGCGATTACGGACGATTACACCCGTCGTGAACAGCGCAAAGCCAATCAGCGACAGGAAGTACACCAGGTCGCGCGAATCGAGCACGCCTTTCTGGAAACCGTCAAAATGGGTCAACACAGAGAATCCGGCAACCACCTCGACCACTGCGGGGCTGGCCCACCGCCCCATCATATTGGTGATCGGTTCGAATCCGACCAGAATCAATGCCATGCACAGAATCAGCGCAAGAATGAAACTGATCACCTGGTTGCGGGTAATGGCCGAAGTCATGCAGGCCAGTGCCAGATAAGCTCCTCCCAGCAGAAGGCTGCCGACATAGCCAGCTGCGATCACGCCGTTATCCGGATTCCCCAGCCAGTTCACCGTCAGTATTACCGGAAAGG
Organism: Betaproteobacteria bacterium; assembly: GCA_947479645.1. GTDB lineage: Bacteria > Pseudomonadota > Gammaproteobacteria > Burkholderiales > SG8-39 > CAIYPG01. The sequence goes on from CANKAJ010000001.1 coordinate 122,377, forward strand.
TCAATGCCAAAGCAATGGCAATGAAGAGCCAGGAAGCCAGGTACTTGCCCAGGATAGCCTGCGATATGGTCACCGGCATGGTCAGCAGCAATTCAATCGTGCCCAGGCGCCGCTCTTCTGACCACAGCCGCATGCCGATGGCCGGAACCAGGAACAGGAACAGCCAGGGAATGAATCCAAAAAAGGAACCCAACGAAGCTTCGCCTCGCTCAAAAAAGCCCCCCAGCGTGAACGTGAATACACCCGCCAACAGTAGAAAAATCACCAGAAACACATACGCGACCGGCGAATCGAAATAGGCCGACAATTCGCGGCCGGTAATAATACGGATCACAGACCAGTTGTTCAATTCTTTCATTGCCTTTCCTCCACCACTTGCGCTGCAGGCGCTGATTCAGCTTCAGTTGCTCCACCCACAGCCATTGCCTGGGCCGTATCGGACATGGTGATGGCGCGGAAAACTTCGTCCAGCCGACCTTCCTCAGTCCGAAACGACTCGATTTTCCAGTTCTCCCGTACCGCCAATTCGACGATCGCTCCAGCCAGAGCGCCTTGTGCCGCACCCGGCAATGCACCTTTTTGCGGAAACACGCGTAGTGCCGCCCGCGCGCTATCGTCCTGAAGAATTTCGGTTTTGAGAACACTGGGCAAGCCGGCAAGGCGGCTTACCACGTCCGACGCGGACACCCCGCCCAGTACCAACGCAACGGCGCCGGCACGCTCGGAGCGCGCCCGCAACTCCTCTGGCGTCCCGGTGGCCACAATTCGACCGCGATCAATGATGATGGTACGGGAACAGGCCTCGTCCACTTCCTCAAGGATGTGTGTAGAGAAAATAATTGCCTTGGTCTCACCCATGCGCCGAATCAAGGTGCGCATCTCATGCTTCTGATTGGGATCAAGTCCATCGGTGGGTTCGTCCAGCACCAGCACGTCCGGATCATGGATCAAAGCCTGGGCAAAGCAGGTGCGGTGGCGAAATCCCTTGGACAAGGTATCGATGCTCTGACCTATCACCGACTCCAGAGAGCATAGCTCCACGGCACGGCGCACTGCGCGCCGTTGATCTTCGCCGGCCAGGCCCCGAAGAGCTGCGATGAACTTCAGAAATGACAATACCGTCATCTCTCCGTACGAAGGCGCGGACTCGGGCAAGTATCCGATGCGGCGCTTGCCGGGAATCGGGTCTTCCAGCATGTCATGGCCGCAAATACTCACCCGGCCGGAAGAGGGTGGGATGAAGCCGGTCAGGATTCGCATGGTCGTGGACTTGCCAGAACCATTAGGCCCGATAAAGCCCAGAACTTCGCCTTTTTCCACCTCAAAGGACACGTCGTTGACGGCCTGCTTCTGTCCAAACGACTTGAACAGGTGTTCAACCTTGATCATTAACACTCCTCCTGCCGGCAATGATGGATGGCCGGCGCTTCCTTTGCAGATTGCTGCAGAAAATATGGGCAGCACACTGTGATTTCAAGTCCTGACTTCAAGCCTTGGGTTACAAACGGCGCACCGCGTCTCGCGCCAGTCGCCTTGACTGTGCAGCACACTCAAAAACGCCCGGCATCATAAGCCGTAGCTGCGACGCTGTCTTCCGGATTAATGCAAACCACACACAGTTCTTCAGCCAAATATACTCATAATAAACTGGTAGCCCTTATCCAAGATGCCACTAATACCGTATTAGTATCAATCGAAACCCTTGAACTGCCCCGCCGACCGGCCTCACGCCAACCCATGCAGGCGCCGACTATACACAATAATTTGGTGTTGTACGCAGCACAGGCGGAGGCCGCTATGCATAAAATGGATCAAAGTCCTTCAAATTGGTTCCGGCAATCTCGCCAAATCGTGGAAGGCGCGCGCGCGATAGCGTAAAATTCTGCGTCTTTGGTGGCCGATGACCAATTGTTTCGGTTGAAAGAAGGGAGTAGTCAGTGCGACTCACCCTGACGCCAAGTTTTCAAGGATTGCGCATGACCTACGTCGTTACCGAAAACTGTATCAAGTGCAAGCACACCGATTGCGTTGATGTCTGTCCCGTTGACTGCTTTCGCGAGGGCCCCAATTTTCTGGTCATTGAGCCGGACGAGTGCATCGATTGCGGTGTCTGCATTCCGGAGTGCCCGGTCAACGCCATATTCGCAGAAGAAGATGTTCCGGAGAACCAGCGTGCCTTCATTGCGCTGAATGTTGAACTGGCGCGCGGATGGCCCACCATTACGCAAAAGAAAGACGCGCCTGAGGATGCCGAGCAATGGAAGGATGTAGAAGGAAAGATGAAATATCTTGAACGATGAAGGTAGCAAGGCCGAACAGGCACTGAAACTTGGCTTCGGCCTGCAGTTTGCTGATCTCTACGCCCGCGACGGCCTGGCCAAGCTGGATACGCAATTCAGCAATTTTCTGACTGCTGCGGCACCGGAACTGGCCGACCAATTAGGTGCGGCGCGAGCACATCCCGAAACCGTCGAGCTCCGGAGTGAATCGGCGCTGTTGCTCGGTCTTGCCCCGCACCTGGAGCAATTTCTAGCCCAGTTGTTCGGCATCGCCGATGATGTCCTGACACTGGACCGGCGCCATGACGAACTGGCGCCTGTCTATGAAATCAAACGTCGTTTCGTGCAGCGCCAGGCCGTTGCAAAAATAAAGCCAGCGGAAGCAGCAACCCTGGATGGGCTGGCCCTTGAGGCTGGACTGCGCAACCTGTTCGGAGGGCAATTCGACGAACTCACGTTTGCGACTCATGTCACCGCGTGGCTCGCCGATGAGACAACTCAGCCGGACAAGCACGCCGACAAGCTCAATCTGGCGCTACGCTACGCCGCCTGGGCGTTGCAGACCCCACAGGGTCGCGAGCACACCCGGGCTGGTGTCCTGTTCAAAGCACCGGCCAAGATCGACCCGAGCAATCTCATCCCCCATGCCGAAAAGCAGGTCGCTGATGGCGTGACCAGCTTTCGTATCGCGCCGGAACACCTGCGCCGCCGCGAAGGCTTTGCGCTGACCGACCACGGCACCGACCTGGTCGGTGCCCTTGACGAAGCAAACTATTGCATCTGGTGCCACAAGCAGGGCAAGGACTCCTGCTCGCGCGGCCTGCGCGACAAACCCCCCGTTGATGCACCACAGAAAATCGTTTTCAAGAAAAGCGCTTTCGGGGTCACCCTGGCAGGCTGCCCGCTGGAAGAAAAGATTTCCGAATTCCACAGTGCCAAGGCCCAAGGGCTGGCATTAGCGGCACTGGCTATCATCACCATCGACAACCCGATGGTGGCGGCCACCGGCCATCGCATCTGCAATGACTGCATGAAGGCCTGCATCTACCAGAAGCAGGAACCCGTTGACATTCCCCAAGCGGAAACACGCACCCTCAAGGATGTGCTGGAACTGCCATGGGGCTTTGAGATCTACTCATTGCTGACGCGCTGGAATCCGCTCAATATCCACCGCCCGCTGCCACTGGCGGCGTCCGGACGCAAGGTACTGATTGTCGGCATGGGCCCGGCTGGCTTCACCCTCGCCCATCACCTGATGAATGACGGCCATGTCGTGGCTGGCATCGATGGGCTCAAGATTGAACCCTTGCCTGCGTCGCTGTCGGGCGTCAATCCCGATGGCTCACGCCGGCCGTTTGAGCCGGTACGCGACATTAACAGTCTGTATGAAGCGCTCGACGAGCGCGTCATGGCCGGCTTCGGCGGTGTCGCCGAGTACGGCATCACGGTGCGCTGGAACAAGAATTTCCTGAAAACCATCCGGCTGTTGCTCGAGCGGCGCGCCGAATTCGCACTGTATGGCGGAGTCCGCTTCGGCGGAACGCTGGGCGTCGAAGATGCACAATCGCTCGGTTTTGACCACATCGCCCTTTGCATGGGTGCGGGCAAGCCCACTGTGCTGGACATTCCCAACGGCCTCGCGCGCGGCGTGCGCACGGCATCGGATTTCCTGATGGCGCTGCAACTGACCGGCGCCGCCAAAGCCGAATCAATTGCCAACATGCAATTGCGCCTTCCGGTGGTCGTCATCGGCGGGGGCTTGACAGCCATTGATACCGCCACGGAATCATTGGCTTACTACACCGTGCAGGTGGAGAAATTCCTGGCGCGTTACGAAGCACTTGTCGCCGCCAATGCGGGCGGCGAGGATGCCGTGCGGGCCGCCTGGTCAGACGAAGAACGCGAAATTGGCGAGGAATTTCTGGCCCACGCACGCGCCATCCGTGCCGAACGTGCCATCGCTGCCAGTGAAGGCCGAACCGCGCTCATCATCGAACTGCTTCAGGCCTGGGGCGGCGTCACCGTTGCCTATCGCCGGCGCATGATCGACAGCCCTTCCTACACCCTCAACCACGAGGAAATCGAAAAGGCGCTGGAAGAAGGCATTGTCTTTTCAGAGGGCCTGATACCGCAATCCATTGATCTGGATAATTACGGCGCGGTACGCAATATCCATTTTCGAAAACGCGACCCGGGCGCTGTCGGTACCTCCGAAGAGACCGGCATACATACCCTTCCCGCCCATACCATCTTTATTGCCGCCGGCACGCAGCCCAATACGGTGCTGGCACGCGAAGACGCCAGCCATTTCACGCTTGACGGAAAGTATTTCCGCGCCTGCGATGAAGAAGGAAAGCCGGTCAAACCGGCTTATTCCATATCCAAACCGGAACAGACACAGGTGCTGCTGTCTCGCCTTGACGACGGCAGGTTCATCAGTTTTTTTGGCGATCTGCATCCGTCCTACTTTGGCAATGTCGTCAAGGCGATGGGCTCGGCACGCCAGGGGTATCCGCAGGTTTCGCGCGTACTGTCCCGACAGCAACCACGCAATACCACGACTACCGAAGCATTCTTCGCCGGACTGGGCCGTGACCTGCTGGCAACGGTCGAGCGAGTCGTGCGCCTGACGCCGACCATCATTGAGGTCGTCGTGCGTGCGCCGCTGGCTGCGCGCAAGTTCCAACCGGGGCAGTTCTATCGGCTGCAGAATTACGAGGTACTGGCGCCGCTCGTACTTGAAGAAGATCGCGATGGCGCCCCCCAATCGACCCGTCTGCAGATGGAAGGCCTCGCCCTGACCGGCGCCTGGGTGGACCGCGAACAAGGCCTGGTGTCGGTCATCGTGCTTGAGATGGGCGGGTCGTCCAATCTGTGCGCAATGCTGAAACCGGGCGAACGGGTTGTGCTGATGGGGCCAACCGGCGCACCGACACATGTGGCTGCAGGCGAAACCGCGATGCTGGTTGGCGGCGGCCTTGGCAATGCAGTGCTTTTTTCCATTGGACAAGCCTTTCGCGCAGCCGGATCCAAAGTGCTCTACTTTGCTGGCTACAAGCAGGTCATCGACCGTTACAAGGTTGCCGATATTGAAGCTGCAGCAGATGTCATCGTCTGGTGCTGCGACGAGTCGCCCGGCTTCACGCCGACCCGCCCGCAGGACCGCACTTTTGTCGGCAACATCGTACAAGCTATGCAGGCCTATGCATCGGGACGCCTGGGCACGCAGGAACTGCTCATGCAGGACGCCGACCGCATCATTGCAATTGGTTCGGACCGCATGATGTCGGCCGTGGCGCGTGCGCGCCACGACGTACTGCGCACCTACCTCAAGGCCGAACACCTCGCCATCGGTTCCATCAACTCACCGATGCAATGCATGATGAAAGAGATCTGTGCCCAGTGCCTGCAACCGCAGCGCGACCCGAGCACGGGCAAGATATCCTACGTATTCTCCTGCTTTAATCAGGACCAACCGCTGGACGAAGTGGATTTCGGTGGTCTGTCCGATCGGCTCAGGCAGAATTCATTACAGGAAAAACTAACCGCACAGTGGATACGGCATGTGCTGCCCGAGGCAAAGAAACTGACCCCAGCCGTATAACTTTCGCTCCTGGTCATGGCCGCGAGTTGGCCGGGCTCAAGGCGTTATTCTCGGGCAAAGCATTATCCCGTATCAACGACATACAGCCGCATGAAGCCCATCTATTCGCTTGCCGTATTCGCCTGCCTGACGCAGGGAATATTCACGGGCGGGCGCTTCCTGGTTGCGCTGTACGCGGCGAATCAACAGGCATCAACGCTTGTGATCGGTGTGCTGATATCCCTGTTCTCGCTGGCGCCCACCTTTGGGTCGGTGCCGGCCGGCCGCATTGCAGACCGTGTCGGCACGCGCTGGCCCATGCTGACTTGCATGACATTGCTGACGCTGGGCATGTGCCTGCCACTCGTCCTGCCAGGTGTTATGCCCCTATTCGTCACGGCGCCGCTCGTCGGTGGCGCCTATTTTGCACTCTACCTGTGCACCAATACCCTGGCCAACAGTCTGAGCAGCAAATCCGATCGAGCAGCCAATTTTGCACGGCTGAGCGTTGGCGTGTCATCAGGGCAGGCGCTGGGGCCCCTGTGTGCGGGACTGCTGATCGATCATCACAGCCACGCCGCCGCCTTCGTGCTGATGGCGATATTGCCACTGGCTTCCCATGTCTGGTTCGTTCTGCTGGGCCTTCAGCACACCCCATCAAAGCCTCAGAAGGAGTCGGATCACAGTCGTGGCGCGCTTGATCTACTGCGATTTCACAATCTGCGGCCGGTGCTGTTCCTCAGCACTATGTTCATCCTGGCAGCCGATGTCTTTGTCGTCATGGTGCCGATCTATGGACTGCAGTTACGCTTGTCAGCATCAGAAATGGGTATGATCGCCAGTGCCTTCTCGGTGGCGTCATTCTCGGTGCGCGCCATGTCAGCTCGCCTAGTTGACTATTTCACCATCTGGCAATTAATGATCATGGCGCTGGTGCTGGCCGGCACCGGCATCATGCTGATCGGCGCAGTGACCACGCTGCCTCTGCTGATGCTATTTGCTTTTGCCAGCGGCCTGGGCCAGGGACTGGGCGCGCCGATGTCAACCTCCGCGGTCTATGAAGTGGCACCGCCCGAACACGCCAGTGAAGCCATGGGGTTGCGACTGTCTCTGGGCATGGCCACGCAGGTCGTCTTGCCAATCATCATTGGCAGCATCGGAGCGTTCCTGACGGCGGAACCCGTATTCTATGTCTGTGGATTGATGCTTATCGGTGCGGCAGCTACGCAGCACCGCCAGTGGCGCCGCAAAACGGTGGAACAACCCGGAGAATGAGGAGGTTCGGACAGCGGGGATCGAATTCAGAGTAACAAGAGCATTGGATGATGATAATAATCATCCCGTTTCCTATTGATTAATGATTACCTATTCTTTATACTGAGTACATTTTAAAATCAGCCAATGCGCTCTCCGGGAGGACCGAAAGGCGGCTGCTGAGTCCCGAGAAACCCATCCCCGCTAATGCCAATCGCCCTGTGGCGGAATCGGCAACGGCATGACAGGCACGCCCTCCTCCAGCAATTCCTCGGTTTCTTCGCGGGACGCGATACCGCGAATGCTTCGAGCAGGCGTCTCCTCGCGATGGATACGGCGAGCTTCGGCAGCGAATTGCGTGCCGACATCTTCGGAATTTTTCAGTACGTGGTCGATAAACTCATTCAACGTGACTTGCGATGGTGCGGCAACCGGCACGGATTTCTCCTTGCTCGGCACGGCAGGAGCCGACGGCGACTCCATCTTTCGGATCTTCGCAGTCAGCAGTTTCTCAATGCCAACATCGCCACAATTTGGGCAGGACAACAATCCCCTCTGCTTCTGCCCATCAAAATCCTCAGGCGAAGCGAACCATCCCTCGAAGCGGTGGTGTTTGGTGCAAATAAGCTCAAATACGATCATTTTGATTTGTACTACGCAACCGGCACAGTCGGACTATATCTTATTACGTCACTTCGGAACCGTGAGTTGAGGGGAGATTGCGGGCTCATGATTCAAAGCCCGTTTCATCAATGCAGACGAAATACACTATTCCAGGACCAGCGCCGAAAAACAACTCAGTACCAGCGCTCCATCGGATAGTGACCATTCATCAATCGACTGATGCTGGCACGGAAGATTTCCCGCCCCCATTTGAACTCCTTGTAGAGGACAACGAAGCGCCACAGGTCACGAAGCACCAGGCGGCGCTCGCGCCAGTTCAGTGCCATCAGTGCTGCCGGAAAATCAGCCTCGTGCGGCTTGTCAAAAGCGATTTTCAGCGGGTTCCACTGATCGGTGGTGCGCCGCACCTCAGAGGCAATCATTTTGCGGTACATCGCCTGCACTGGCTGATTTCGCAACCTCGCCTCGACGATCGCCTCGCCCGAGATCGCCCCTGAGTGCAAGGCACAGCTCATGCCCTCGCCAATCATGTTGAGGAAACCAGCCGCCTGACCGGTGACCAATACATTACCCTTGCCAAAGACATAGCGATTGATCAGCGACGGACCAAAATTTTCGGCACAGCCTTCATGCGTGGTATGGGGATCGAGCTTCACGCCATGCTTTTCTTCCAGATAGCGCACCACATTGCGATGACGCGCATCGAAATTGTCGCCACGCTTGAATCCGACACCCACGATCTGCTGGCCATCACGGGCATGACTCCAGGTGTAATGCCCCAGTTCAGGATGGAACCAGAAGTGAAAGTACTCATGGTCAAGCGGGCATTCAATGATGTTGTGGAACTTCTGGCCGACAAAAAACCACGGGATTTGCTTTGGGTAATCCGGATAAATAGACCGGATGACCGGAGAACTGGGACCGTCGGCGCCAATGACCCAGCGGGCACGGTAGTTTTTGCTGCTGCCCTTGTGAAGCGCCTTGATCGTGATGTGATCGCCGTGATCTTCCAGACCGGCGAAAGAAGTTTCGTCATGCACCTCGGCACCGCTGCGCAAAATCGCCCAGTAGTCAGAATAACGCCGATGCAGGTGGGGCGTTGTCCCGCCAAAAAAGTCCATGCTCAAGGACACCATGCTGGGAAAGTGAAATGTTACTCCCCGGCACCAGGTCGGATCGTGCAGCACCTCGCGCGGCAGCGGCCCGAAATTTTCCAGCAGGAAACGATGACCACGCGGCGACAGAATACCGCTGCAGACCTTGTGACGCGGCAATTCCTTGCGTTCAAGGATGATGGTGTGCAGGCCGGCATCTGTGAGCCGCTTGGCCGCCGCCGCTGCGGCAAGGCTGGCGCCAACAATGATGACGTCGGCGCTGTGAGTCACTGGACCACTCTGCGTCATCTGGCATCACCGAGTTGTGCAACATGCAAAACCGGATACGGCGCGACCCTCTGGAACACCGCAATGTCGCGGCAGTCTTCAACGACGACGCGCGCTACCACCCTGCCCTCCAGTATCCAGCGCGCCTGATCAGCGGGGTCGACACGCCGCTTCTCCGGCATCCACTGGTGGCTCGCCGTGGTTGGGATGGCCAAACGTTGCAAATCGAGGTTCATCATGCAGCCCGATGATACGCGCAGCTGATCGTAATGCGCGACCAGTCGTTCGCGGTCGGCGTGATAGGCACGCGACTCGATGACATAGAAATCATCCGGCCGCAGGCGCGCCCTGACGCCAGCCAGCGAGCTTGCCGCCTCACCCAGGCTGTCAATGCGCGTTCGCGGCAACCAGTCGCGCAATGCACGCAGCAACACTCCGTCACAAACAATCATCCGTCTGACCGTTCGCAACGGTGCCAGAAAGCGATTCAGGCGCTCCTCCGGAACCGATGCGCCCGCTTCGAGTGCCAAGGCAATGTCGGCCCCGCTGTCGGCCGCCAGGCCCGCCTGTTCGTGCGAAAACAAAGCAAGTACCGTTTGCAACAATTGTGGCTGCTCAGAAAGCGCGCTATCCGCCAGCAGCACCGTAGGGTAGGCAGATAAGGCCGTAGTTGAATTCGAGTCCACGCCCTGCTGTAACTGCACCACCGCATTGCCAACGCGATCCGGCATCGTACTCGCAAGATCCCGGCGCAGTGCCAGTACCATGTCCACCAGTGCAATTTCCTCCGGACAAACCGGCTCACAGGCGCCGCACAGCGTGCAGGTATCGATGGAGTCGGCAACGTCGAATGCCGTTGCGCCATGCTGTAGCGCCTTGGCGCGGCCATGCGGAGTCAGCCGGATATCGAACGTTGAGCGCCACACCGGGCAGACCAGCAAGCACAGACTGCACCCGGAGCAGGCTTCGGCACCATAGATACTATTGCGTTCGGCCGTCATCAGAAGATCACATTGCGGTTGAGGATCATGCCCGGATCGGCCTCGCGCTTCATCGCCAGATGCCTGTCAACGACGGCATCGCCAAACACGCGCCGGATATAGCCTTTCATCATGCCGCCAAAGCGGTAATAGCTGCCACCCAGTTTCACCCCGATGTCGTAGATATCGTTCTTGAAGGACTGCAACGTATCACGGCTATAGACGGCATTTTCCAGCATGGGTTCAAACTCGCAACCATAGGCATGCGTAGTCGCATCCGGAGGAATGCACGACATCTCATAGTGTTGGCGATGATCCTCCCGGAGGCGGATACCAACACAATACAAGGTGTAATGCCCAAAGTATTTTCGGCACACCGCATTGCCTTGCTCGACCGCATCGACAAACTTTTCCGTCGATGTTGCGATATCGGGTATTACCATTTGCCGACTGCCCCAGAATTTCCACACTGCGCGCGAGAACACCACGGTGCGATCGTGCATCAGGCCATTGCGGATGTGCTCGGGGCGGCGAAATTCGGGGAACAACTGCCGCTTGCGCTCGCGCAGCCAAAGTGCCTCACGCCACAACCACGGACGCAGCCCATAGTGGAGTCCCATGAGCAACGTAAAGGCCGCCTCACCATGACCACGCAGCCGACCGCGCCAGGAGGCCATAAACGTAGCTTCCCGCTCATCGGAGTCAAAAGCCACCAACAGATTCACGACCTTGTCCATCATGGTCAGAATGCCGGAATAATCCGCCGCATCACCGGCATCCAGCAACTGCAGGTCTTCGATGGCGGTTCGCAGCGACGAGTAGTAGAAGTAATGCATCCGCAATGGCGTATACGGACGCACTTTCAGCGTCGCTTCGGTAATCACCCCAAACTGGCCGTAGCCCAGGATGACGCGCTGGAACAATTGCGTGTTCTGTGTATCCGAGCATTCAACGATGTCGCCGGTTGGCGTGACAACCTGTAGGGAAATCGCCTGATCAGCGCTGCAACCCAATCGAGGGGAGTTGACATCAATGCCGCCCACACCGAGCGAACCGCCAACTGATGAAGTGAGATTCAGCGGAGCGGAAAGGTAATCCAGATCATATCGGCGCAAGCTCTCGGCAAGGCTGTGCCAGAAAATACCGGCCTGCGTACGCACGATAAGTTTGTTCTTGTCCACCGACAGCACACGACTCATACCAGTCATGTCAAGCAGCACTCCGCCAAAGGCGACCGACTCACCTTCCGTGGTAAGGCCGCCGCCCCGTACCGTGACCGGAACATGGAATTGCTGCGCCAACTTAAGCAAACCAGATATTTGCCCCGCACTGCATGCAATCACCACAGCGTGCGGCATACCGTATGCGGTGCCCCCCGCATCCGTACTGAAAGTACCGATAATGCCCGGCTGCACAAGCAATTCGATGTCTGCGCTGGCAGCAGCTACCGCAAAGGGCGCCCAATTGGCGGCTTCCCAGCGTTTAGGGTTGGTTTGCTGCCGCACGATACCCTTCAAGGCATCGGGGGCAACGTTATCGGTCGGTATGACACCGGGTTCAATGACAGCTATATCCAACAGCATGCTCCAGCAAAAAACCTAAGCGGCCATTATATCGGCGACTGATATGCCAATGCGTGTGGCAGTCGCTGCACTAGGCCTTATCACACACTGATTTGGAAATTTCTCGAAGACAGGCAATGACGAACACTGGCTCCGGGCTGTATCATGTCATCGGAGCGCGGGTGGCGAAATTGGTAGACGCATCGGACTTAAAATCCGAAGCTCGCAAGGGCGTGCGGGTTCAAGTCCCGCCCTGCGCACCACCATACTCAGGCGAAATTCGCCGGGTGATCAAAAAAGAAATGGGCCTACCCCATTGGATCTTCCGCCAATGGGGAATTTTCCCCTGTTTGGGGGCCAATACCGATTTGTCTCGCAAAATGGAGGCGCGGGGCGGAGTCGAACCGCCCTACAAGGCTTTGCAGGCCTCTGCATAACCGCTTTGCTACCGCGCCGGGGTCTTTTCAGACTAACTGCAGACAAAAAGGGGAAGTCATTGCGACTTCCCTTGATATCCTGGAGCGGGAGAAGAGTCTCGAACTCTCGACCTCAACCTTGGCAAGGTTGCGCTCTACCAACTGAGCTACTCCCGCTTTTCTAGACTGCTGAGTTTATTCGCAATTGAAATTGCGGTCAACTATGACGTCAACTTTTCTCTTGAACTGGGGTGGCCAGCTTCAGATAATAGAACATGGAAATCAGTGTCAACGCTGCAGCAATGTGAATCAGCCAATAACCCACTAGCGCGGGTTCAAAGGGGCCAAGGCTGTCGTGATACAGCAGCATGGGGATGGCAACCATTTGAAATCCCGTCTTGACCTTGCCCAGAATATTGACCGCAACACTCTTGCCTTGACCCAGACTGGCCATCCACTCCCGCAGTGCTGAAATCGTGATTTCCCGACCGATGATGATGACCGCGACTACGGCGCTCAAACGGGAAAGCTGAACCAGCATGATCAGTGCCGCAGCAACCATCAATTTATCAGCCACCGGATCCAGAAAGGCACCAAATGCCGAAGTCTGATTGAGCTTCCTGGCCAGGTACCCGTCCAGCCAATCCGTGATGGCAGCGGCAGTGAATATGGTGGTGGCCAACAGGTTTCGCTCATGGGAATTAAGCCAATGATCCGGAAAGTAAAACACCCCCACCACCAGAGGAATGGTGAGAATACGAAACCAGGTCAGTAAATTGGGTAAATTAATCGGCATGCAGTTCTCGATAAATTCGCTCCGCGAGTTTGCGGCTGATTCCCTCTACCAGAGCAAGGTCGGAAATACTGGCGCCTTGCACACCCTTGAGTCCGCCAAAATGCGCTAGCAACTGCCGCCTTCGCTTGGAGCCTACACCAGTAATGCCTTGCAGCGAAGAGGTAACCCGCACCTTGCTTCGCCTCGCACGATGCCCAGTGATGGCAAACCTGTGTGCCTCATCGCGAATTTGCTGTATCAGATGCAAACCAGGATGTGCGGCCCCCAATTTTACTGAACGCTCGCCCTTGTCCAGCCACAATTCCTCCATGCCCGCTTGACGCTCCGGGCCCTTGGCGACGCCAATCAACGCGATATCCGCCAACCCCAATTCAATCATGGCGTCACAGGCCACGCCGAGCTGCCCCTTCCCGCCATCAATCAGTATCAGATCAGGGGCGATGCCGTCTCCGCCGGCAAGTTTGCCGTAGCGGCGCATTAGCGCCTGATGCAGGGCACCATAATCATCACCAGGTGTCACATCGATAATATTGAAGCGGCGATACTCGCCTCGCTGCATGTCCATACGATCGTATACAACGCACGATGCAACAGTGGCCTCGCCCTGTGTATGGCTGATGTCGAAACACTCCATGCGCTGCACCGTTTCCGGCAGTCCCAGCGACTCTCGCAACGAGGCCATACGCCTTTCCTGGGTACTTTGTTCGGCCAGGCGGCTCTTGAGTGCGTGTCGGGCATTCGCCTCGGCTGCTTCCAGCCAGACTCGGCGCTCACCAATCGGACGCGCCACCATATGCACCTTGTGCCCGCTGTGATCCGAAAGGACCTCTGCCGACCCCGCTGGATCATCGATGCCTGCACATACAATAACGGGCGGAACCGGACGCTCCAGGTAATGCTGCGTCATGAAGGCCAGCAGCACATCATCGGGTTTGTCTCCAGGTGCGCAATTCGGGAAAAAGCTGCGATCACCGAGATTGCGACCGCCCCGAATCATGACCAGGTTGACGCAGCCGATACCACCATCGTCAGCATAGGCAATCACATCAACATCTGAATCGCTGCCGGTATCTGCGTACTGCCGATGCGCCATTCTTGACAGTGACTGGATTTGATCACGATAGATTGCCGCCTGCTCGAATCGAAGTGCATCGGACTCCTCCTGCATGCGCTCGGATAGCCTGCTTACCACATCGTCGCTACGCCCCTCCAGCAACATCGTGGCGTTATGAACATCCTCAGCATAGCTTGAAGCATCAATCAGACCGACACAGGGTGCCGAACACCGGCGAATCTGATGCAAAAGACACGGCCGCGACCGATTCTGGAACACAGACTCTTCACAGGTGCGAATGCGAAACACTCGCTGCAATAACTGGATGCTTTCACGAACGGCGCCTGAATGCGGATAAGGACCGAAATAGCGATTGGCCTTATCCAGCGCTCCGCGGTGAAATCCCAGTCGGGGGAATGCTCCGCCACTGACCAACAAATAGGGATAGGATTTATCATCCCGAAAAAGGATGTTATACCGCGGTGACAGCGATTTGATGAAGTTGTTCTCGAGGATCAGTGCCTCACCTTCGGAACTTGTAATGGTAACCTCGACGGCAGCGACCTGAGTCAACATGCGCGCGATGCGCGGTCCATGCCCGCCTTTCTGAAAGTACGAGGACACCCTTTTCTTAAGGTCACGCGCCTTGCCTACATAAAGCACCTCACCCTTGGCATCGAGCATGCGATAGACACCGGGCAGACCGGGCAGACTGTTGATTAATGCGGCACTGTCAAAGGCCCGCAAAGGTGCCTCCGGGGGAGGCAAAGCAGCCTCCTTGCCGTCATTTGCAGGACGCAGCGTCATATGCTCTAGGAAAGAAAATCCCGAATGTCGGAAAATACCTTCTGGAACATTTCCGGGGTCAGGCGCTTCGTTTGTGTGTTGTAACGACTGCAATGATAGCTGTCGTAAAGACGCAACCCGTTCGGGGTTGCCTTGTTGGCAGGAAGATCATGAATGGCATGATGTGCAAACGGAAACTGCTGTGACTTCAGGCCGATTGCCAGCAACACCGCCTGATGCGCAATCGTTCCCAGAGCCAAAATCGCCCGAGGCGGACGCGCGACAATTTCAGCCGCCAGATAGCTGTTGCAACGGCGAATTTCGAGAACATCGGGCTTGTTCTGCGGTGGCAGGCACTTCACGGCATTGGTGATTCGGCAATTCTTCAGTTTAAGACCATCGTTTGCTTCACTGGAACCGGCATGGTTGGCAAACCCAAAGGCATGCAGGGTCTCGTACAAAAGAATGCCCGCATGGTCTCCTGTAAACGGTCGGCCAGTGCGGTTGGCGCCGTGCATGCCTGGTGCCAATCCCACGATCATCAACTGCGCCTTGGCATCACCAAACGGGGGCACCGGGCGCGCGAAGTAATCCGGTTGCTGGACCCGAATTTCCTGCAAAAAACCCGACAGTCGCGGACAAGCACGGCATTCCGGATTGAACAGGGCAGTCTTCGCTGCGGCAATTTTGGACATGATTTTGAACTCGATTTCTACGCGAGAGCAACCTAGTTAGGACAGCTACAGTGACGAGCAAGGATATCTGATTGAGAAATCAGCCAAATGACGCGCGAAACACGTCAAGTGCCTTCTGGTATCGCATGTGTTGTTTCTGGCTTTCTCCCAGCTTTCGCGAGCGCATGCGTTCGCCACGATCCTGGCGCAGGACTCTATTGGACTTGGCCATGCCCTGTACCAGCCTGCGCGCCGATTCGGGCGCATTGCAAACAAGCACCATATCGCAATCGGCCTCAAACGCAGCGTTTGCGCGTGCGAGTACATCACCGGCGACACTGGCGCCTTCCATGGACAAGTCATCACTGAAGATCAGACCATCAAAACCGAGGCGTTGGCGCAATATTTCCTTCAGCCAGATCGCTGAAAAGCCAGCCGGCCTGCTGTCAATGCTGGGGTAAATCACATGCGCCGGCATAATGCCGGCCAGTCCTTTTGAAATGAGCATCCGGTACGGTGCCAGATCGAAACGCTCAATCTCCCCGATCAAACGTTCATCAACAGGGATGGCCACATGTGAATCGGCAGTGGTAAACCCATGCCCGGGAAAATGCTTTCCCACAGCGGCCATACCGGCTTGTGCAAGCCCAAGCATTAGCGCTGTAGCCAGTTCGCCAGCGACTTCCGGACTGCGTGAAAAAGCCCTGTCGCCGATGACCCCGGATGCACCAAAGTCCAGATCCAGAACCGGAGTGAAACTGAAATCAATGCCGACGTCGGCCAACTCGCTACCAATGATTATGCCAATCGCCTCGGCAAGACTGGCGGCGACCGCGGCATCGCGTTCCCATACAAGGCCAATCTCCCGCATCGGCGGGATGGCGGTAAAACCGTCGCGGAATCTCTGCACTCGCCCCCCTTCATGATCGACCGCAATCAACAGTTCAGGATTTCGCAGTGCCCGCAGCTCCCGGGTGAGCGTTCGCAGTTGCGCAACATTCTGAAAATTGCGTGCAAACAAAATAACGCCCCCGATCTCGGGCCGGCGCAGGAACTTACACTCTTCCGGCGTAAGCGAGTAGCCCGCCACATCAACCATGACAGGACCAAGAATCATGGCGCTTCGCCCTCCACAATCACATAGGCAGCTGCCATGCTGACCTCGTCAGTAAGAGACACATGCACATTGGTAATGCCACGGCTTTTCAGCAAGACTTCTAACGCAGGAGAAAATTTGAGCACAGGCTTGCCCGATCGGGCGTTTTCGACGCCAACGTTATGCCAGTTCACCGGATAACGAATTCCGGTTCCAAGCGCCTTTGAAAATGCCTCCTTGGCAGCAAAACGTTTGGCAAGATAGGCCGCCGGCTTACGGTGCCGGCGAAAACGCACCATTTCGGCCTCGACAAGTATCTTGCCTGCGAAGCGCTCCCCAAAGCGATCCAGTGCACTCTGAATCCGGCCAATTTCGCATAAGTCCATGCCAATACCCAGAATCATGAGGGCGATCCATTACCCTTTGCAATCGCAGCCAGATACTGGCGCACGGTTGTTGAAAGCCCGAACTCAAGGGCATCGGCAATTAATGCATGCCCGATGGAAACCTCCAGCACATTAGGCACGCCTGCCAGAAAAGCTGGAAGATTGTCGCAATTGAGGTCATGTCCGGCGTTAACGGCAAGGCCGGCATTCTGGGCCGCCAGTGCGGCCGCGGCAAAGCTCGACAATGAATCTTTTTGCAAAGAAGTGCCAAATGCAAGCGCATAGGGCTCGGTATACATTTCGACACGGTCTGCACCGATCTCTCGTGCCAGACGCATCGACTCCGGGACCGCGTCCATGAACAAACTAACACGCGCACCGTATGACTTGGCCTCGGCAATCACGGGTCTCAATCTGTCAGCGTCCTTAACCAGATCCCAGCCATGGTCCGAGGTGAATGCCCCGGCCTCATCAGGAACCAGCGTACACTGCCGGGGCCTGACTTCCCGTACAAACTGCAGCAACCCATGAAACGGGTTTCCCTCGATATTGAGTTCTGCCTGCGGCCATGCCTTGAGCAGGCTGGCCAATTCCCTGACGTCGTCCGCACGAATATGCCGGGCATCCGGCCTCGGATGAACCGTAATTCCGTGCGCGCCTGAATCAAGCGCAATTTTCGCCGCCCTTATCACGCTCGGAATACCATTGGTACGAGTATTTCGAATCAAGGCAATCTTGTTCAGATTGACGCTCAACTTGGTCATATATAAAAATTCTCAATCATATTGAACCGCCACTGCTACAAGGCAAGTAATTCCCTGAAAATCCGCCGGCTGCGCAAAGGCTGATCATCAAGCCGATGGTTGATCAACACTCTCATCAGGGCCTTGGCCTGTACCAGGGTCAGGGGATCTCGATAATCGTCTCGTGCAATGTCCAACAACACCTTGCCCTGCAACAACGGCTCCGCAGATACCTCGCTGCCATCGGTGAGGATTCGAACCGGGCCGCGCTCAGGATCGTAAGTATAAGTCGCCGCCGGATCCAGTGAGTTTCCCGTATCGCCATCACGATCCAGTGTCATTGCATAACCGAGTTCAGACAGCAATGCCTTCTCGAATCCCCGCAATACCACCGCCGAAGCATCGCTTCGGGCCAATGCCATCAGTGCCTGTCGATAATGATCAAACAGGACTTCATGCGGATCTTCTCGCGGCAGCAGCCGCAATAGCAATTCATTGAGGTAAAAACCGCAGAGCAATGCCTCGCCCTGCAACAATGGATGACCTCCATGCCACTCCGCACGGGAAAGGGTTCGAACTTCCCCTTTGCCAAACCATCCTAATGACAACGGTTGAAATGACAACAATACTCCACGCAATGCTGAGCGTGGGCGGCGGGCGCCGCGGGCGACCATGGTGATGCGCCCGTAAGGCTGAGTGAAGGTTTCCAGCAGGAGACTTGTCTCCCGGTAGGGATAACTGTGAAGGACGTAGGCTTGCTCGGTCTGTGCACGCTGACGGTCAGTCATAGCCCAACCGGCGAAGTTGTGCATCATCGTCGGTCCAACCGCCCCGCACTTTGACCCATACTTCAAGATAGACCTTTCCACCGAACAGCTTTTCCATGTCCTTCCTGGCGACCGTGGCCATGCGCTTCATCTGTTCGCCACCAGCACCGATAATGATGGCCTTGTGACCTTCCCGGTCAACCACGATGGCTGCATGAATGCGTCGCAACTTCGGCGTGGTCTCAAATTTTTCAATAATCACACTGGCGCCATAAGGAACCTCGTCTCCAAGCGAACGGAACAGCTTCTCACGAAGCAATTCCGATGCAAGAAAACGCTCATCACGGTCAGTCAACTCGTCCGGACCATAGATAGCCGGTTGTTCCGGCAGGTAACGTCGCAAGGTGCGCAACAGTGCTTCAAGCCCCTTCTTTCGCTGTGCGCTGATAGGAATAAACTCGCTTATCCCCGTTTCCACTGAGACAGTTTTTATAAATGATAATAACTGTTCTGGCGAAGTCCGGTCGGTCTTGTTGATCACAAGCAGAAGCGGTTTGTCGCGCGGAGCCAGTTTCAGCAATGCCCTGTCCTCCGGCCCGAAACGCCCAGCCTCCACCACAAGCACCGCCACATCAACCTCGTCGAGTGCGCCTTTTACGCCACGATTCATGCTCCGGTTCAAAGCTGTGCGGTGTTGCGTCTGAAAGCCCGGAGTATCAACGAAGATGTATTGGGAATCCGGGCGCGTCAGGATTCCTCGAATGCGATGACGGGTAGTCTGCGGCTTGCGTGATGTAATGGAGAGCTTCTGTCCCACCAACGCATTGAGCAGTGTCGACTTCCCCACATTGGGGCGCCCAAATAGCGCAACCGCTCCACAACGAAACGCCAGTTCTTCCGTATCACTCATTTGCGCAATGCCTCATATGCACTCCGAGCCGCTTCCTGTTCAGCAGCACGGCGGCTTGCGCCCGTTCCTGTTGTTCGCACGGAAAGCTCCAAGATGAGGCATTCCACTTCAAAACTCTGACTATGTGCAGCGCCATTGATAGTCGTTACGGTATATTTAGGCAAGGCAATACGCTTGGCTTGAAGCAACTCCTGCAAAAGCGTCTTGGGGTCCTTCCCTGGATTGGGATCCAGTTCAGCGAGCATGGCACCATAGAGATGCCTGACCACCGTCTGTGACTCCGTAAAGCCACCATCAAGAAAAACCGCACCAAGCAGGGCTTCAAGCGCATCGGCAAGTATCGAAGGGCGCGTGGCTCCCCCGCTTTTTAGTTCCCCTTCGCCCAACCGCAAGCATTGCCCAAGCTTCAGTGTTTGTGCAACAGCATGCAGGGATTCCTGCCTCACCAGATTGGCGCGCAATCGAGAAAGCTCGCCCTCCTTCAGACCATTGAACCGATCGTACAGTTCCGCTGCAATGACGCAGTTCAACACGCTGTCACCTAGGAATTCAAGACGCTCGTAATGCCGCTCACCATGACTGCGATGCGTCAGCGCCTGGATGAGCAACTCCGGTTGTTTGAACCGATAGCCGATGCTTCGCTGAAGGCGCTCCAAGTTCATTCAGTTCATCTGCGCAAACAGCGTGCTGAATGCTATTTGCTGCTTCCAGCAAAATCAATGGCTAGACTGACATTACCAAACAGCGCAATTTTCTTAGGATAGGAAAATGACACGATAACATCACCACCATCCTTGGTGATATCAAGGTCGGCGCCTGTCAGTACCTGTATGTCGTCAACCTGTGCACGCTTGTCGAACGCCTTTCGGATCTCGCCGACAGTGCCCCTTGCCTCGCCGCCCTGAACGATACCCACTACCGCTTTTTTGACATTCAGATATTCAAGGTAAGCAGGCACGATCTTAAGGCCTCCAACCGCCACGAGCACCAGTCCTATGCAGATAAACAAGATGCCAATCATGCTCATGCCACGCTGCTTGTACATATCGCCTCCGCTGTTACTGAAATCCGCCAAAGCGCTTCAGTTCACCAAAATTAAACCAGATGAAAAATGCCCTGCCTACAATATTCTCGTCTGGCACGAAACCCCACACTCGGCTGTCGGCCGAATTGTCGCGATTATCACCCATCATAAAGTAGTGTCCCGCAGGCACCTTGCAGATCACTCCGGCAGTATTGTAGTTGCAATTCTCACGAAACGGGAACTGTCGGATGAAGGGGACGGCATCAGGGGCATCTTCTTCAATCAGAATGGCGTGCTCAACATCGCCAGTCTTTTCCCGATACTGCTTTGAATAGCTTATGCGCTCGCGATTGAGATAATCCGGCAAGGGCGTATGCACGGCTTCAATGCCATTGATAAATAGTCGCTTGTTTGTATAAGCAATCGTATCGCCCGGGGTTCCGACCACGCGCTTGATGTAATCAAGCGAAGGATCTTCGGGATACCTGAAGACCATGACATCACCGCGCTTGGGTTGATTGATGTCGATCACTTTTTTGTTGATGATTGGAATGCGGATTCCATAGGTGAATTTGTTGACCAGAATAAAGTCACCGATGATCAAAGTCGGGATCATTGATCCTGATGGAATCTTGAAAGGCTCGAACAGGAATGACCGCAGAAAAAAGACCACTAGAATTACGGGGAAGAAGCTTTTCGGATATTCGATCCACCAGGGTTCACGATCACCATCCTTGCGCTGCTTGCGGAACCATAGCGCATCGGCAAGCGCAAACGTTCCGGTAATGCAAAGCAGAATAAACAGTATCAACGCGAAATTCATTTTCCCTCCACCTTGAGGATTGCAAGAAAGGCTTCCTGAGGAATTTCAACGGACCCGACCTGTTTCATCCGTTTTTTTCCCGCCTTCTGCTTTTCAAGCAATTTCCGTTTTCGACTGATATCACCGCCATAACACTTGGCAAGCACGTTCTTTCGCAGCGCCTTGATTGTCTCTCTGGAGATAATATTGGCGCCTATTGCCGCCTGTATCGCCACATCGAACATTTGTCGCGGAATCAGCTCCCGCATTTTTGAGGCCAGCTCACGCCCGCGGTAAGGTGCATTGGCACGATGAACCATCAATGAAAGCGCATCTACACGCTCGCCATTGATCAAAATATCAAGCTTGACCATGTCTGCTGCACGGTACTCCTTGAACTCATAGTCAAGCGAGGCGTAGCCGCGCGAAGCCGATTTCAACTTGTCAAAGAAATCCATCACCACTTCATTCAACGGCATTTCATAGCTGAGCATGACCTGGCGCCCGAGGTATTGCATATTTTTTTGCAATCCGCGCTTGCCGTTGCACAGTGTCATGACGGCCCCCACATACTCCTGCGGCAGGAATATCGTGGCGTTGATGATGGGTTCGCGTATTTCCTCGATTTTCGAAGGGTCCGGCATTTTCGCCGGGTTCTCCACTTTGAGCAGCGTACCGTCGCGCATCATGACCTCATAAATCACCGTCGGCGCGGTGGTAATGAGGTCCATGTCGTACTCGCGCTCCAGTCGCTCCTGCACAATATCCATGTGCAACAGGCCCAGAAATCCGCATCGGAATCCAAATCCCAGCGCCTGGGATGTCTCCGGCTCATATTGCAATGATGAATCGTTCAATTTGAGCTTCGTGAGCGCATCACGTAGCGCTTCGTACTGGTTGGACTCGACAGGATAAAGACCAGCAAATACCTGGGGCTTGATTTCCTTGAAGCCCGGTAGTGCCTCCGTGGCGGGGCGGTCAAGGTGTGTAATCGTATCGCCAACCTTGGCATCGGCCAGTACCTTAATACCCGCTATGACGAATCCGACTTCTCCAGCCGAAAGCTGTGCACGTGGCTGCGATTTCGGTGTAAATACCCCGGTGTGTTCGCAAACATGCTCAGCCCGAGTCGACATGAAGAGCAACTTGTCGCGTGGTGCAATAACGCCGTCCACCATGCGTACCAGCATGACAACACCCACATAGTTGTCAAACCAGGAGTCAATGATCAGCGCCTTGACCGGTGCCGCCGGATCTCCCTTGGGCGGGGGGATGCGACTAACCACAGCCTCCAGCGCATCTTCTATACCTATACCGGTCTTGGCACTAACGAGAATTGCGTCCTGCGCCGGGATGCCGACCACGTCCTCAATCTCTCGAATTGCATTTGCAGTATCTGCCGAGGGCAGATCAATCTTGTTCAATACCGGTACAACTTCCACGCCCTGCTCCGTCGCGGTATAGCAGTTGGCGACAGTCTGCGCCTCCACGCCTTGCGATGCGTCCACAACCAGCAACGCCCCCTCGCAGGCCGCCAGCGAACGTGATACCTCATACGAAAAGTCAACATGACCCGGAGTGTCGATGAGGTTGAGAAAATAGATTTCTCCATTGCGCGCGCGATACTGCAACGCGGCGGTTTGCGCCTTGATGGTGATGCCCCTCTCACGCTCGAGATCCATGGAGTCGAGCACCTGTTCAGACATTTCGCGGGAGGACAGACCACCACAATATTGAATGAACCGATCAGCAAGCGTCGACTTGCCATGGTCTATGTGGGCGATGATGGAGAAATTTCGGATATGCTGCATAGGCCCTAGACTTGTATCACTTTGCATCATTTAGGTGACATCAAGCGGTACAAGTTACTGTTTTTATTCGATTTACTACTTTAATTAGGTTCAATTCGTTTCAAGCTTTCTCATGAAAATGCGGATAGAAATGAGGGGATGCCTAAACCACCCAATAATTCCTACCCTCATTTTGCAGTAATACGCAGCAACCACAAGGCTTTCCGCAATTCATCACCGCAGGATTCCCAGGGGATATTACCCATGCTTACAAATACCGAAGTAGCCAGGCCAAGAAGAGAGCTAAGGCATACCCATACAAGCTCACTGATGGCGGCGCGGGATTATACCTTGAGGGAACCCCCTCAGGCTGGAAGAAACACTGGCGCTACCGATTCTGTCTAAAGGCCGAATTAACAAACTCGTTCAATAGAGGGGGTCGACATGAGAGGTACGCAGAGCATTGTTGGTACGTGGTGGCCAGATGCGAACCGTATCGGGCCAAACTGGGTTCACACGAAACCCGCACTGGAAAATGTTGACGCAAATTCACTCAAGCGGCTGCTCGCTGATAAGCGTATGGAAAATGTCGTGTTGAAGATTGATCTTCCACCGAAGGCGCTCAAAAAAAGATCCTCGTCACGCAGCTTAAAAAAACAGCTGCCGCCAATCGACCGCAAATCAGAACTGATGCTATCTGAATATATATTTGACGATTTAGATCGGTTTCGTGAGCCCTATTTGGAATCGATGTATTTGCGTCATCGCTAAAATTGCCGAAGCAATGGTATTTTATAGGATGGCAATCACTGAACCTGTCCGAACTGCACGCGCAAACCCTCCAACACGCTGGGCTCGCCGCGGACACGGAAGTGCGCCCCCTCTTCTTCAGCGCGCTCCTCCAGAACCTCACAACTGGCAAAAAGTTCCCCGCGCAACTGCTGTGCAGACCAGGGAAGAAAAAGCTCCTCCTCGACAAGGCCCTTCTGGAAAAACGCACGGATGGCCGCATGCAACTTCGCGACATCAGCAGGCCGGCGTGCACTCATCACGATGCACTCGGGGTAACGTTCGCGCAACGCTGCTTCACGTTCAGCTTGCGCGGCAACATCGCCATTACCATCACCAGCACCATTGCCAACGGCGTCGATTTTATTGAAGACAAGGATGCGCGGCACCTCCTGCGCGCTGATCTCGGCCAGCACTGCTTCAGTCACCGCCAGTTGCCGTTCATACCCCGGATCACCAGCATCGACAACGTGAAGCAGCAACGACGCCTCAAGCGCCTCTTCCAGTGTCGACTTGAAGGACGCGACAAGGTCGTGCGGAAGATTCTTGATGAAACCAACCGTGTCGCTGATCAATATTTGCGGAACGGTTTTCGGGTGCAGCGTACGCACCGTGGTATCGAGTGTTGCAAAGAGCTGGTTGGCCACCAGCACATCGCTTCCGGTGAGCGCGCGCATCAATGTGGACTTGCCCGCATTGGTGTAGCCGACGAGCACCACGCGCGCGATTCCCTGGCGCTCCTGCCGCCGCGCACGCTGTGTCTTGCGCTCGACATCCATCGCGGCGATTTCTTCCTGCAACTCGGCGATGCGATTGCGAATTTTCTGCCGATCGAGTTCGCTATGCGTCTCGCCGGCACCGCGACCACCAGTACCACTGCGCTGTCGGCCTTTGGAGCCTGCCAGTTTGGCCGCCTCGCGCAAGCGCGGGGAAAGATAGGCAAGTCTGGCAATCTCCACCTGCGCGCGTGCCGCGCGCGAACTGGCATGGCGGTGGAAGATTTCAAGAATGACCATGGTGCGGTCCATCACCTCACAGCCCACCTCAATTTCCAGGTTGCGCGCTTGCGAAGGGGAAATCTCGTGATCGACGAGGATGACATCGGCGCGACGGGTCTCCGGATCGGCAATGGCCTGCGCGGCTTCCTTGGCTCGAGCCAATCCGCCTTTCGCCGCCCGCTTGGGATGACTGTTCGCCGGCGCTGAATCCGGCGCATCGTCAGACTCCGGCGCATTCTCGACGAAGCGCCGCATCTCGTGGCGCTTTCCGATCCCCAGGTAGGCTGCAGTATCGAATTTGTCACGCTTCTGAATGAACGTGCCGACCACCTCGAATCCCAGTGTCGTTGCAAGATCACGCAATTCGTTCACAGATACCTGCAACTCGGTATCGCTGACACCCGGCAACTGAACAGCCGCCACGACAGCCCGCGTTGGGCCTTCTTTGACTTCTTTTTGCATTCAGATTGTTTCGTTAACTGCCAATAGAGACATTGATTTTACAGGCGGCATGCAGAGCCCAAAGCATATCAGGTACAACTTCACTTACTGGACTTTTACCGACGAAGGGCCGAAGTAATCAGCCGCTGACTCATTGTAGTCCATAGTCTCTTTAGCCAAGCCACGCCGTTTCAATAGAACTTGGCACATGCCAGGGCGGCAAATCCGCCAGCCAACCATCGGAGAAGCTGATCAGCGGGTCAAACGGATCTGATACGAGGCCATCGATCCGTACATAGCGGTTGCTGCGCAGTTAGTTTTAGGAATATTTAATATCAGTTTTTTTATTATACCTAATTTTATATTCATTCCCCAACAGCATTGTTGTCAATATTACAATGGATTCGAGTGCGGCTGCGCCCGAGATTCCAACGCGTTACCGCGTTCGGAACACCGGGTCACTCCCGATGAATTTAACCCGATCGGAATGGCTTGCAGGGAGATTGCCGCAGGAGAGGACAGACTGAAGCGCAGATCGAATCATCGATGCCCCTCATTCGCTTTGGCAAAAATCCTTATACGAAGCTCGGCACGGCACCCTTTGACTTGGCAATACGCATCGTCGAACTGATGCAACGCGAACCACTTCAGGCAGACACTCAGGCAGGCAACGCTTGGCAAGGCTGGGGGGAGCAGGTACGCTTCGCTCGACACCGGAATGTGAATACCTGATGTCCTTCAACACAGAATCAATGCATCAAAGTCAGCATAACTGGAGAGGCGCCTTGATCGATTTTTTGTCGACGGTCTCAGCCGCATATCAGAACGGCGCCCGACGGCTACACCTTGATACTGGTGGGCAGCAGCCATGTCATCGATCCCATCCTGCTCCCCAGTCTTTCCTGCGACATCATCAGGGACTTCGCACCGATTGCCACCCTGGCCAGCAGCGAACAATTCCTGGTACTCAATCCGTCGGTACCGGCGAATACCTTGCAGGAGTTCATTGCCCTCGCGAAATCCAGACCGGGGCAACTAAACTACTCTTCGGTGGGCGCCGGATCAACGAACAATCTGTCGGCAGAATTGTTCAACATTCTGGCAGGCATCAAGACCCTGCACGTGCCCTTCAAAGGCGCCAATATCAAGCTCGATACTTAACCTATCGCCCCAATGACACTGGGGTGGCACTTATTCAAGGTAATGCACACATGCCCATCCTGAAGCGCGACAACAAACCGGATCTTTACTACGAAATCGATGACTATACGGATCCCTGGAAGCAGGCACCATACATCCTGTTGCAACACGGATACGGGCGATCCACCAAGTTCTGGCATCAATGGATCCCCTATTTATCGCGGTTCTACAAAGTGGTTCGTGCCGACCTTCGGGGACTGGGTCAATCAGCAAAGAATTTTGACCTTGAAAAAGATCTCAATCCCGAGGCTTACATGGATGATCTCGCTGCCATCCTGGATGTGATTGGCGCGGAGTCCGTGCACTATTGCGGTGAATCACTCGGCGGCATCCTCGGCATGCTCTTTGCCGCCAAATGCCCGCAACGCGTCCGATCGCTCAGCCTGATATCCACTCCGGTCTTTCTGGATACGAGTTTCCAGACCCGCCAGAAGTTCGGCTTCGCATCATGGGAGGAGGCGCTGCGCAAGCTCGGCGCTCGGGGCTATGCGCAGGCGAAGAATGGCGGTGATCGCTTTTCGCCGGGCACCAATGAAGGACTGATGCAGTGGTTTGCCGAGGAGCAAGGCAAATCCGATGTTGAGGTACTCATCGCCATGCAAAAGATTGCGACTCGAATCAATGCGACATCTTATCTGGAGCGGATTACCGCTCCGGTGCTTTCCATATCCCCATCCAACGGGCCGATCACCACGCCCGAACAGGAAGCACTGATGCGCAAGCATGTGCACAATTTGCAGGTAGTACATCTGCCCTCGAATACCCACAATCTGCACTGTACCCAGCCGGCGGCATGCGCGACGCATGTACTGCACTTTGTTGCCCAACAGGATGGCACAAGCTGTCGTGAATAACTGACGGACTTTCGCTGCCGTTCCCGTGTTCGAGCACGCTAATCGACTTTAATTCCCGCTTCCCGAATGAGGCTTCCCTTCTTTTCGATTTCGGCCTTTATCTGCGCCGAAAATTCCTCGGGTGACTCGCTCGACGCCAGTTCGACACCCAATTCAAGAAAATGCTCACGCAGTGCCGGAACACGAACGGCTCTGCCAATTTCCGCGTTCAACTTGACCAAGATTTCACGCGGCGTACCGGCCGGTGCGGCAAGGCCGATAAACGTAATATCCTCGAAGCCCGGCACACCCGATTCGTCGATCGTCGGCAGCAGTGGCAGGAGCGGCGAGCGGGTACGGCTTGTCATCGCAAGTCCCCGAAGCTTGCCAGATCTGATGAAGGACAATGACGTTCCAACCTGATCGAACATCACATCGACGACGCCGGCCATTACGTCAACAATAGCCTGGGAATTTCCCTTGTAGGGCACGTGCAGCATTTGAATGCCGACGCTGTGACTGAAAAGCTCGGCGGCCAGATGGCCGGTCCCGCCTGTGCCCGCGGACGCATACGAAATCTTGTTGGGGCGAGATTTGGCAAGAGCTATGAGTTCCTTGACCGACTGGGCGGGAAGCGCGGGATTGACGACGAGCACTTGCGGCACGCGTGCAAAAAGCGATATCGCGGAAAAATCCTTCAACGGGTCGTAACCAGCATTGGCAATCAGCGAAGGCACGATTGCAAAGGTATTGGCGACAGGAAGCAGCGTGTAGCCATCCGGTGCCGCCTTTGCGACCAATTGGGCACCAACGATGCCACTGGCACTACTGCGATTGTCTACCAATATTTGCTGGCCGAGGCGCGCACTCAACTGGGCTGCGATACTTCGGGTAACCAGGTCGACCTGCCCCCCAGCTGCTTGCGCAACCAGAATTCGAACAGGCCGCACCGGGTATCCCGCCGAAGTTTGCCCATGAACTGATGCCATGCTGATTAAGGCGAACACTCCAAGAACAAAAACGCACGATCGTTTCATTTATGAACTCCTCAAGACAACGGTAACTGATACGCCATTTAATCATTCTTTCGAATGCCCAATGGCAAATACGATGATTTCGGTCATTCCGCAAAGGCCATCCCGATGTCAATCCAATAGTCTATCGGCGTCTATCGGCGTCTATCGGCGCGATATCTTTCAGAGGCGTCTCCCGCATCAGGACCGCATGCGCTATGATTTCATACGATTCGCGCGACCAGCGTGAAGCGCATCAATCAACATGTTCCCCCACCAAAGTACGGCGTCGCACTGCGCCACCGTAGGGGACTCCAGGAAAGGTGGTCGTCATGCGAGCTGTCGGATTGATGGAGTTCGGGAGCCCCGAGATGTTGCGGGTGCTCAATCTCCCGGAGACACACGCTGCGGCAGGCGAAGTCCGGATTCGCGTGCACGCCGCAACGATTAACCCGACCGACACCTACCTGCGCAAGGGAACCCGGGCAGAAGCACTGCGCAAATACCCCCCACCTCACGTGCCGGGGATGGATGTCGCCGGTGTCATCGACGAGATCGGCATCGGTACCACGACCGACCTCGCCATCGGTGATGCAGTGATGGCGATGGTCGTCAACATCGGCAGCCATGGCGGATACCGGGAAAGCATCGTGCTTGCCGCAGATTCAGTCGTCCGCATTCCTGCAGGCGCAACGCTGATTGAAGCCGCCACGCTGCCGATGAATGGGCTCACGGCCAGACAGTCACTGGATCAGCTTGCGCTGCGCCCCGGTCAGACGCTTGCGGTCACGGGTGCGGCAGGGTGCTACGGCGGTTACGTTGTGCAACTTGCCAAGGCCGACGGACTTCACGTCATTGCCGATGCATCAAGTGCCGATACTGCACTGGTTCGATCTTTCGGCACGGATATCATCGTCCCTCGCGGTGACGACATCGCCGCACAAATCCGGAAAGTCGCGCCAGATGGGGTGGATGGCATTGCCGACGGTTCATTCCAAAGCGGCCTCACCATCGGCGCAGTTCGAGACGGCGGCAGCTTTGTTTCGGTACGTGGCTGGGGTGGCGATGAGCGTGGCATCACCTTCCACAAGACATCAGTGCGCACCTACGACCACCGCGCTGACTTGCTCGCTCAATTGCGCCAACAAGTCGAAGCCGGCATCATCACGCTGCGCGTCGCGGCGACATTTCCGCCAGAACAAGCGACTGAAGCCCATCGACGACTCGAAGCCAAGGGCACCCGCGGGCGCCTGGTGATCGTTTTCTAACATGCCGCCCGCGATCGTTATGGCCAAACCCACGGTTTTTCTCCCATTGATGGGATCTGTAAATGACGCCAAAGTAACTATTTCATGGCACGAGTAATTCGACAAACTCACGAACGTCCTTGATCTCTTCAAAATTTTGAATCGCACCAATTATTTTCTCCGCCCTTTGCGCATCCACCACATGCGAAGCAGTCTGTGCGCATCGCCTGAACTTTCCCATCAACGCCTCGTTGCTCATCGGCGCTTCGGGCGATCCAATGGGATGGTTCTTTCTCGAATTGAAAACTGTGCCGTCCTTCATTCGAATCCGGACAATCGCCGGTGATACCTGCCTCCCGAAGTCGCGCTCAAGTTCAGCGTCAAGTGAGCAGCGCACTTTGCCGGCCAGTTCCAGGACTTTCGCATCGTGCAATTGCTCGTCCGAAAAATTCTCGACAAAGACTTCCTTGTTGATTAATGCGGAACTGACACAGAACGGGATGCTGAACTGCGCATCAACCACATTGCGGGGTTTTGACTTGATCTCAAAAGGCTCGCAAACATTCCTGAATGCCTCGCTATTTGCACCTACGCTGATTTCAACAATCTGATCCGGATCTATCGGCGTCTTTGACAATATGTCCAGCACCGCATCGATAGCAGTATGCGTATGCCTACAGGACGGATAGGGCTTGAAACTCAGGTTCTCGACTTCGAATCGGGTGCCAAGTTCAGCGAGCAGGACGTCACGGTCAAACTGGCCTTTGAGGTAGATGGTGTAAAGTCCGGCGCCGCCCTCAAAGACATTCTTTGCCCCTGTCACTCCGCTCCTTGCAAGTAATGCAGCCAATACCCCGGCTCGCGCGCCGAATCCTGGCTGCATGCGTTTGACGATTGCGCCATCGGGCATGCATTGGGTATTGCCGGCCGCCTGTGCATAGGCGATCCCCATGGCATGCACGGTTTGATCGAGATCGAGCTTCAGTACCTTGCTGGTCGCAGTGGTCGCCCCAAAATACGCATACAGTGCCGTATACATCCAGCCACTTGCATTGGGGGGTATTGTTGTCGCGAGACCCATACGACAGATGCTGTCGATGCCGACGGTAATGGCCGAGAGGAACTCCCTGCCGCTGACTCCACCCACGTCTTCTGCAAGTGAAAGCGCTGACGGAATGACCGAAGCACCTGCATGCAGGCATGCCCGGTCGTGCGTGTCATCAAAATCAAGGGCATGTGACATGACTGAGTTGATCAGTGCCGACTCCGGTGCCGGCAACCTTTCCCTTCGCGTCCACACACTCGTTCTTGGCGCCGCATAAGCATGACATATCACTTCGCGCAGTTGCGGCACACCCTCGGCGTCGGCACCGGCAAATGCCGCTCCCATAAGGTCAAGCAGAACCCGCTTCGATGCGCTGATCGCCGACGAAGGCAAGTGCTCGTACTGCAAATCAATCGTACCCGCGGCCAGACTACGCACTGCATCCATGACTTATTCGCTCCCAGTATCTTGAAACGAGGCATTCTAGGCCTCCTGAATTCAACTCACCGACTACTCAAGCTTGATCCCTCGCTGTTTAATCACCCTTGACCACATTGCGACCTCGTCACGAATCAGCCGCGAAAACTCTTCAGGCGTCCCTGTTACAACATCAGCGCCACCCTTGGCAAAATGATCAATGACATCCGGACTTTTCATCACGACGGTAATGGCTTGATTCAAGCGATTGATATTCTCCAATGGCGTACCTACAGGGGCCAGCAGGCCATACCACGAACTGATGGTCGCACCCGGCAGGCCTTCTTCGCCTACGGTGGGCACGTCGACCAGAACCGCTGAGCGCTTCTGGCCCATCACAACGATGGGGCGAGCTTTACCATTCCTGATCTGGGAAATGACCGTGGGAATACCCTGAAAATTCATCTCCAACCGACCTCCCAGCAAATCCGATAACGCTTCTTCATTGCCACGGTAGGGAACATCGACCATGTCGATTCCCGCCACCACGCTCAGGAGTTGTCCCGCCATGTGCTGAGTCGATCCAATTCCTGCATGCCCATATCGAATCCGGCCTGGCTGCGCCTTTGCGTATACGACAAGTTCTCTCAAGTTTTTGGCAGGCACGGCTGGATTGAGAACGAGCACCGAAGTACTGGTGGCAACCTGCGTAATTGACGAAAAGTCTCTCACGGGATCCCACGACAAACGAGGATTCAGACTGGGGATGATCGTCAAGCCAGCGGCAGACAGCATGATTGTGTATCCGTCTTTCGCGGATCTTGCGGCTGCCTCTATGCCCACAGCCCCTCCCGCGCCTGCGCGGTTTTCAACAAGGACCTGCTGACCCAGAGGTTCAAGCAATTTCGCCGCAATGACACGACTCATGATGTCGATGGTGCTGCCAGCCGTGAATGGCGCAATGATACGCACTGGCTTGCTCGGGTATGACTGGGCATGCACTGCTCCAACCGCTGTCAGCAGTAAGACGTAGATCCAATGTCTAAGATATATGATGCGCATACTCCACCTGTCTTTAGAACCAAATTTACGAATTGTTGAGACCGATGTCTTTGATCACTTTTCGCCATAGTTCCTGCTCTTTTATCAGGAATTGCCTGAATGCTTCAGGGGAACTACCGACCACTTCCTCGCCGCCTTCCAGCAATTTGCTTGCATCAGATGAGTTCATGACTTGCACGATTTCCGAGTAGAGTTTCTGGATCACGACATCGGAGGTCCCTTTCGGAGCAAGAAAACCCTTCCATGATCCATTCTCCAGCCCCGGAATGCCCTGTTCGGCAAACGTTGGCAAGTCAGGCAAAAGCTTGTTTCTCTTGCTCCCTGTTATTGCCAACGCCTTGATCTGGCCCGTCTTGATGCTCTGTGTCGCCAGGGCCATCCCCAGAGAGGTAACGTCAATACGCCCCGAGAGAAGATCAGTCATCGCAGGGGATTGCCCCTTGTAGGGCACATGCACGATATCAATCTTCGCCCCCGATTTGAATAACTCGATATTCAGGTGATTGCCGGAACCGACACCGTTTGAGGCATAGCTGAGCTTTCCAGGCGTTGATCTGGCCAGGTCAATCAGTTCCTTCAGTGACTGCGCCGGCACCTTTGCATTCGCAACCAGTATTGTTTCCTGGCTGTCAGTTTGAGTAATGGGCGCAAGTTCCCCAAGCATGTCGTAGGTGGAATTCGTAGCGAGGAGGAGTTTGGAAAGCAGGCTGCTTTTGCTCATGAAGAGGATGACAGAACCGTCCGGGGCACTGCGCGCAACATAGGTTGGTGCAAGACTTCCACCAGCACCTGCGCGATTCTCGACCAGCACCGGTTGGCCCAGCTTTTCAGTCAGTCTTTTTGCCACCAGCCTGGCGGTAATATCAACCGGCCCGCCCGGTTCCATCGGAATTGCCATCCGTATGGGCTTGTGCGGATAGCCGTCAATCGAAGCGGCATGCGCGGTATTTGCAAACAACAAGATGAAGACAATCAAATGAATCTTCATAGCCATTCCCTTTCGCTGTCTCAACCGCCAATTCGCTTCATCAAACATTGTGCCACTGCATGCCGCGTGTCAAACGTCGATTGTGTGCCACCTTGATCCTGAGATTCAAATGCCCGTTGTCAGGAAGGACAGAATCACAAACACGGATTCGACAATGATCAATATTGACACAGTCGCCACCGCTGCCTATATTGCGGCAATCAGTAGCTTCACGGAGCAGGATTAGACCCTCAACCAGTACAGGCGATGTCATCGCCTGGCGCAGGAGGTTCAATGGTTCGACTCTTTTTCCGCCTCATCGCATGCAGAATTGTGGGCGCCGGCGTCTTCGCCCTCGTCGCTTCGTTCCACAACTACGCCATGGCACAGTCTTATCCGATCAAGCCGATCCGCTTCGTCGTTCCCAATTCTCAGGGCGGCAATGCCGACATCCTCACGCGCGTCGTCGCTGATGCGATGGCAAAAGGGCTGGGCCAGTCCATGCTGATTGACAATCGGCCCGGCGGCAGCAGCAGTATCGGCACCGCCGCAGTGGCAAAAGCGCTGCCGGACGGATATACCATTCTCATGATTGCCTCGACGTTTGCGATTATCACGAACCTGTTTCCCGACCTCCCCTACGATGCCTTGCGCGACTTTGCCCCAGTCAGATGTACCGGAAGACTTCGGGTGTCCGGACTGCGACGCCAAAAAGTCGGATTTTGAGATGATCGAGATTTAATCCCTAGATGTCTTCTGCATAAAACGAATTGGCCATTACCGCGACGGCGGCGTACAGTAAAATAGGCCATGCTTATTCAACGCCTATTGAAAATGTTTCAAGGTCGCCCGACGCCGCCTCCGCTTTCGGATTTGCAGCAGATGAAGGTGGCGCTCAAGCCTGAGAAAGAGCGCCCCGCTCCCAAATACACCCCTACTGTCGTCCAGATACAGAAGCGCCCCTCCTCCGCAAGATAGCGCATCTCGCCCTGATACCACGTCCGCGCAACGCCCCCGGAAACGCGCGCGACTGCCAGACTCCGGGTCTCGGCATCGCGCGCCGGGTTGGCCCCCTTCAGGTCGCAATCCGATAGATTCTTTCGGCCGTGCCATGAAACATGGCGGCACGTTCGCTGGCAGAAAAATTCTTCGAAAACCGCTTGAACGCGTTGTACATCACATTGTAGGAAAACGACACCTTATCCACCGGGAAGTTGCTCTCGAACATGCAGCGCGCCGGTGTGAATTGTTCAATGCAGTGGCTCAGTATCGGTGCCATGGACGTTGCAAGCTCTTCCGACCCGATCGGCTTTTCGCGGGTGTGCCAATCGAAACCGGTGCGGATCATGCCGATACCACCGAGCTTGACGACCACGTTCGGACAGGCAGCTACGTCAGCAATGCCCTTTCGCCAGTTGGCCATGACCTCGCCATCGCGATTGGCGTAGGGACCGGTTCGCAACAACCCGCCAACGTGGTTCAGCACAATGCTCAGCTCGGGAACAGCCTTGGCAAACGCAGCCAATTCGGGCAATTGCGGGTGGTAAAGCCATGCCTCCAGAGAAAACCCCTTGCGTGCAAGCACTCTCGCGCCAGCCCGAAACGGATCACTGCCCAGTTGCCCCTGCATATTGTGCGCAGCGGTGTTTTCCACTTCGGGATGCGGGTCCCAGGTCACTGAATGGCGGATGCCACGAAAACGATTGGGACTGGCTGCCTGCAGTGCATCCAGCACCGGGGCGACCCGCTCTCCAAGATTCAGGTTGGCGTGCCCGATAATGGCTGCGGCAGCCCTGGCCGGACCGTACAGTCCGCTGGCGCTGGCCGCCGCCATGCCCTGGACAAATTCGACTTCGCCAACGGGACGCAATTCTTCCGGCCCATCCACGCGGTACATCGAGCGGCACTCAATAAAGACCGTGGAGCGGACATTGTGACCACCATAGATATCTGCCCCCAGTTCTTCCAGCAGATAACGTTGATAGGGAATGCGCGCGGTGCGGCGATCCCAGAAATGGTGGTGCGGATCGCATATGGGCAACTCCGGTTCCAGAATGGGTTCCGAAGTCAAAGCGTGCCAATCATTGCCTCCAAACGGCATAGTAGTTCCTCCTTGACAGGTTGTGGCGGGTCTATACAACCATCGCCGCCGGGGTTTCCCTTGATTGGGATATGTTGGATACTGCCCCCAGTCAGGGGTATCCGTAGTGGCTGCCACTGACTATGCCCTTCAGAGTACGCAGGTCTCGCTGTGCCGTCAACGCAGAATCCAGGATTCAGCCGCGATTAGTCTTCTTCAGCGGCTACAGTTTCAGGCCGCTTGTGAGTCCCGTCACAGCACATTAATTAACGTCAGGGAGAGGGATATGAAATTAGTTTTCTGTACTATCGTTGCCCTATTCGGCAGCATCTTTACCGCCACTGCATCTGGCCAGGCATTTCCCGCAAAGCCGGTGAAGATTCTCGTTGGCTCTGCAGCAGGGGGGCCCATTGACCTGGTTTCCCGGCTCACGGCGCAAAAGCTTACCGAAATTCTTGAGCAACCGTTCCTGATCGAGAATCGCGCCGGCGCGGGTGGCACGATCGCCGGTGAAAACGTTGCGCGCTCTGCCTCCGATGGCTACATGCTCTACATGGGCAGCGCGGCAACACTATGCATCGCGCCTGCCCTTTATCCAAAGCTGCCGTACGATTCAATCAAGGACTTTGCTCCAATCAGCGTCGTTGCGGCCACCAGTTTCGAGCTGGTGGTCAACGTCTCGACGCCAGTGCTCTCACTGCAGGAATTTGTCGACCTGGCCAAGGCAAAGCCCGGTCAATTGCGCTATGGCTCCGCAGGAAGCGGCTCTGCCACCCACCTTTCAGCGGAGCTGTTCAAGAGCATGGCGAAAGTTGAAGTCGTGCATGTGCCATATAAAGGCGGATCGCCCGCGCTGATCGACCTGCTCAGCGGGCAGATCGATTTCATGTTCGACACCATCCCGACTTCAATGCGAATGGTCAAAGCGGGAAAATTGCGGGCACTGGGCACCACTGGATCGCAGCGATCACCCGTCATGCCCGATTTGCCAACGCTGGCAGAAGCGGGCATTGCAGGATATGAATCGACAACCTGGTTCGGATTGCTCGCGCCGGCTGCAACACCGCGCGATCGCATCGACCGCTTGAGCACGACGATCCGCAAAATCGTCAGCAGTGACGACATCAGAAAGCAGATGCTCGGCCAGGGAATCGAACCGGTTGGCAATACGCCGGAGCAATTTGCTCAACTCATCAAGCTTGAACTTCCAAAATGGGCAAAGGTTGTGCAGGCATCAGGGGCCAAAGCCGAGTGATTTTCCGGATTGGCCAGGTGCGAATAGAACTTCTCGAATTGCGGAGGATTAATTGGCTCACGACCTCGTAGTTAGGAATGGTACGGTAGTTGACGGCACCGGCATGGCCTCATTCCGGGCCGATATCGGAATTGACGGCACCCGAATCACGCGAGTGGGCCGTATTCGGGATCGCGGTCGAGATGAAATTGATGCCGAAGGCCACGTTGTAACACCAGGCTTTATTGATGGCCACACTCACATGGACGCCCAGATCCACTGGGACCCGCTCGGAACCTGCTCATCCTGGAATGGTGTAACAACGGTCGTGATGGGAAATTGCGGCTTTACGATTGCCCCGTCCAGTGCAAAGGATGCCGCACTGGTCATTAAGAATCTTGAGCGCGCGGAGGATATTTCTCCGGCGGCCATGGCCTCGGGCATCAACTGGAGTTGGGAGACATTTCCGGAGTATATGGAGACCCTTGAGCGCCTGCCCAAAGGCATCAACTACGCTACCTATATCGGCCATTCCGCCTTGCGCACGTGGGCAATGGGGGAGCGCGCCTTCGAGCAACAAGCCTCCGATGACGACCTCATGAAAATGGAAGCACAACTGCGCGATGCACTCAAGGCAGGCGCTGTGGGTTTCAGCACTTCGCGCAGCGCCAATCACGAGACCGCCGACGACCGCCCCGTTGCCTCCAGGCTGGCGTCATGGGATGAGGTGCGCCGCCTGGTGTGTGCAATGGGCAGCCTTGGCGGCGGCATCTTTGAACTCGCCAAGGAATCCGCCGGGAATTCGGGTGATCCCGCTGTTCGTGCCGAATACCATGATCGATTGCAGGCACTGACGGTGGAAAGCGGGGCCACCACGATGTTTGGCGTTCAGACTTCGATTCCCGACCGCCAGGCGTGGCTTGATCAACTGGCATTGTTTGACAGCACGGCTGCGAGGGGCGGTTGCATGCTTGGACAAACCCATACACGCGGCGTGAATGTATTGACATCATTTCTCACCACACTGCCGTTTGACCGGCTGGCAGAGTGGCAGGCCGTGCGCAGCCGTCCGCTCAACGAGCAAAAGCGCCTGCTGCGTGATCCGGAGATTCGCAGCCGCCTCGTGTGCGCCGCCAACCAGGGTGACTACGGACGGGCCATCGGCGCGGAAGCGCGCAGGCCGGATTGGAACCGCATGTGGGTATTTGAGGACACCGTTCGGCCCAATCCGACTATCGCTGCCGCGGCCGCTAAGCGGGGTGTGGATCCTGTCGAATTGATCATCGATCTTTCACTGGAGAAAGACTTCAATCAATTCTTCATGCAGCCAACGGGTAGTGGCAACCTGGATCCCGAGGATCTGCTTGAGGTCATGCGGCACCCGCGCACTGTGATGACCTTTTCCGATTCCGGTGCGCATGTAAGCCAGATCCTGGATTGCTCCATTCAAGTGCATCTGCTTGCGTCCTGGGCGCGTGAATGCCAGGCGTTCACGCTGGAGGAAGCGGTGCGCATGATCACCCTTGCACCGGCCCGCGCCTGGGGATTTCACGATCGCGGCCTGTTGCGGGAGGGAATGGCCGCCGACCTGAATGTCATCGACTACAAGCGCCTCGCGCCAGAACTACCCCAGCTTGCACACGACCTGCCCGGCGGAGCGCGCCGCCTGATCCAACGATCGAAAGGCATTCTTGCAACCGTAGTCGGAGGAAAGACCTTGTTTCGAGATGGCATGCATACAGGTGCACTTCCAGGCTGCCTGCTGCGGGGATCGATGACGAGTGCGGATCGCTAATGCGCCTGCTGCTCTACTTCCCAATTCTTGCAATGCAAATGCAAATGCAAAAGAAGGAAATACCTGTCAAAAACAATTTGACTTCGCCTGGCCTCAAACTGATCGGTGCCGACTTACCAAAGCGAGGTTGTCACGCCGCAGTTGCCGATTGTAGACTTGCACCCGCAGTCTTCCAGGCTGTTGCAGAGCCTACCCCTTCGTCTTCAATGCAGCGTCGTTTGCGACAATAAACGACCTGATCGAATCAGACATGTCCAGAAGTTTCAGCCACTGTTCTTTGTACAGCGTGATCGGAAAACGCCCCATACCGTAGACGGAGAGTCCGCCTTTCTCGCTGACTTTCATCGTAATTCCAGTGGCAGCACCCTTTTTGAGCGCGGCGTTTTCATTGCGCAGACGCTCCAACTCTGCTTTCAGGTCTTCGTCGGACATGGGATCTATCTTTGATTGGTCTGGTGAATAATGAATCAGTCTAACAGGACTTTCTGACCATCGGCCAAATCGTGCCACACGTGTAAAACCACTGATTGCCTCGGTGGCCTGCGTGTGGTCGTAAGTATTTTTTCAACCGTGAGAGATAAACCTCGTCCATTAGTCCGGCCTGGCGCCGGAAATCCTAACCGCTTCAGCCCAGCGCGTAATTTCCGACCGGAAATAAGCGGTAAACTCTTCCGGCGTCATGCGCAGCACATCCACCCCTAGTGCGTCTAGTTGGTCGCGCAGATCCTGGGACTGCGTAACGCGTGCAACATCAGCGTTGACTTTGTTCACGATGGCGGCTGGGACTCCGGCCGGGCCGAACACTCCGTACCAGTTACTGGCTTCATAGCCAGGGACCACAGTTTCGGCAATAGTCGGCAGCTCCGGGAGTGAATGCCAGCGCTGTTTCGATGTCACCGCTAGTGGCCGTAGTCGTCCGCTCTTGATGTGCCCCAAGACCGCCGAAATATTGGAGGAAGCGACCTGTACTTGCCCGCCGAGCAAGTCGGTGATTGCAGGCGCTGCACCTTTGTAAGGAACATGCACGAGTTCGATACCAAGCCTGGTCTTGAGCAGCTCGATCGACAGGTGACCGGTGGTGCCGCTTCCCGAAGATGCATAGCTCAATTTTTCACTACGCGATTTTGCAAGGCTGATGAACTCCTGGATGCTCTTTGCCGGAATCGATGGGTGTATCACCAACACACCCGGACCTATCGCGATCGGCACCATGGCCGAGAAGTCCCGGGCGGTGTCATAAGGAAGTTTTGGATAAAGCGAAGCATTGACCGTGAATGCCGTGGTGTTGATCATGAGGGTATAACCATCTGGTGTGGCTTTGGCGGTGGCCTCTGAACCGATGATGCTGTTGGCGCCAGCACGGTTCTCGATAACAATCTGCTGGCCCCAGATCGGCGTCAAGCGCGGCGAAATCATGCGAGCAAGTCCATCGATGGGGCCACCTGCCGCATAAGGTGCGATGACCCGCACGGGCTTCACTGGCCATGCCTGCGCCCAGGCGCTTGGTGGCGCCAAGCTCGCACCTCCAAGCGCAATGCCGAATACCATTCCAGCCTGCCTAATAAGACCTTTCATTTTGACCTTTCAGCATGATTCAGAGAATCTGATGATTGCTTATTGGGCACGATGTGCACGCCCATCGCCGTCTTCAGTGAAAAGTGGTGCCGCCGTTAATATTGTAGGCCTGGCCCGTGATGAAATTGGCTTCATCCGAAGCAAGGAAAGCGACAAGATTTGCCACGTCTTCCGATTCTGCTATGCGCCCGAGCGGCACATTCCTTGCCACACTGGCTATATATTCGGCACGGACCTGTTCAATCGTCATGCCCCTCGCCGCCGCGTCAGCCGCTTCGCCATAATTGAAGCGGTCACTGTTGATGGAGCCCGGGCACACCGAATTGACCGTGATGCGATGCGGGGCAAGTTCGAGTGCTGCGCATTGCGCGAGTCCGATGAGCGCAAATTTCGACGATACGTAGGCGGCCATGCGGGGGCGTCCGCGCTTGGATGCTTCCGATGCAACGTTGACGATGCGTCCTCCGGTACCCTGTTTGATCATAATCTGCCCGGCATACTTGATGGTCAAAAAGGCTGCCGTGGTGTTGATGGCCAAAAATCGCTGCCAAACTTCTTCAGCCAGTTCAGTGATAGGCACGCGCTCCTCCCCCATAATGGCGCGCGCGTTGTTGACTAGGATATCCAGATGGCCAAAGTGTGTTGCAGCCTGTTGTATCAGGGACTGAATCTGCTCACCAACCAGTAGATCGCACCATACGGGCAGGCATTTTCGGCCAAGTAACTCGACTTCCCTGGCAACGCTTTCAATGCTTTTCCAGCCGGCCTTGATTTCCTGTGCCGGCAGATTTCCCGAAGGTCGCCGCACGTCAGTCAGCACAATATCCGCGCCCTGCGATGCCAGTTTGAGCGCCACGGCGCGACCAACGCCTTTCATGCCGCCTGCACCGGTAATCAACGCAACCTTCCCGCTCAGAGAACTCATGTTTCCTCCAATTGTGATCTCCACAGATCATAGCAGGGTGAAACGATGCTTCATGAGTGACTCGACCGGCTGCAACCTCCTTGCTTTATGGGAACTATTGACTAAAACAAATTCACTTCGGCTTGCAGTGCCCGTTTTTCTATCCAGGCATTTGCACTGGCAGACTTCAATTTGAAGTCCGGCCTGACAATTACCTTCGCCACTTGCGCGCCGTTTACTTGCGCGCCATTTACCAGCCGCATCAATGAACTGGCGACAAAATTGCTTCCAGTACGCATACTGCACCAGTACTCGAGCCTTACCTGACACTTGACGCAACATTTCTTGCGAGTCGCACCAGCGCCACCCGCAGTTTCCGGATTAGTACGGATCACCATGCCAGTCACGCATAAAATACCCGACCGGTTAGTGGGCAGCCTGACCTAAAATCAACATCTACCGCAATGAAAGCGCTATTGTCCATCAGGAAAAGAGGGCCGATGAGTTATTAACTCTACGGTTCAGGAGCAACGAGAGGGGAGATCATGAAACGACGCAGAATCCTGACACTGGGAATCGCGGCTTCGGCCGGCTTGGGCCTGCTGGGCTGGAATACGGCCCGTGCGCAACAGAGCTACCCGGCTCGGCCCGTGCGCCTGGTGGTTCCTTATCCGGCTGGCGGCGGCACAGACATCGTCGCGCGCAAATTTGCCGAGCGCCTGTCCAGCCTGATGGGCCAGCAGGTGATCATCGACAACAAACCCGGCGCGGAAGCCGCCATCGGTGCTGCCGAAGTGGCACACGCCGCGCCGGATGGCTACACGATCCTGTTCGGCACTCTGTCGACTCATGTCATCACGCCCGGCCTGATGGAAAAGCCTGGCTACGATCCGGTCAGGGATTTCGCGCAGATTGCGATCTTCGGCTCCCAGGCGATGGCGCTGGTGGTCAATAACGAAGTGCCGGTAAAAAACCTACGCGAACTCGTCGCCTACATCAAGGCGAGCCCCGGCAAGTACAGTTATGCAAGTTCCAGCAGCATCAGTAGACTGACCGTCAGCATGCTGGCGAAGCAGGTGGGGGGGCTGAACATCGTCGAGATTCCCTATAAGGGGGCCGTCCCGATCATTACGGATCTGCTCGCCAACCTCACGCAACTCTATCCCTCGACCATGGCGTCGGTGACGTCGCTGCAAAAGTCGGGACGGCTGCGCATTTTCGCCGTGTGCACGCCCCAGCGCGTCAAATCCTATCCTGATATACCTACAGCCATCGAATCGGGTATTCCGGACATGCTGCTTTCAACCTTCAACGTCGTGTCCGTGCCCGCGCGCACGCCCCAGGCCATCGTCGATCAACTAGCGCGGCATGCGACCGCGATGATGAGGGACGAAGCGCTCGCCAAGGATCTCGAAGCCCTCGGTGTCGAGCCCCATATCGAAGGAGACCCAGCCAAGGTCAATGCCTACGTCGAGGAATACCGCCAGCGCCTGAAGCCCTTGCTC
Source organism: Betaproteobacteria bacterium (assembly GCA_947479645.1). Lineage (GTDB taxonomy): Bacteria > Pseudomonadota > Gammaproteobacteria > Burkholderiales > SG8-39 > CAIYPG01. The sequence continues at coordinate 164,390 of CANKAJ010000001.1, forward strand.
AAAGGGGTATGAACCCGGAATCGTCCGATGTACACCCCTGTCTTGTTTAATGGAAGGTAGCTCAACCTAAGCCTGCAGAGCCGGAAGCAAAAAAGCCTCGCCAACGACAATCCCTCAGGCCAAAAAACCAATCGGCACCTTTTTCAGTAAAAACGACAGCCTCTTTATTGCCGCGATCTTGGCTGAAGGGCGCAGCTGAATGGCAAGCTGACCCACAAAATAACAGCGGTTTTGGCGCGCGGGGTACGCGCTGGCCCTGTCAATGCAAGTGGGCAAAATGGCGCGCCGATGAAGCAACTCGCCCTGCCCTGCCATGTCAAACTCTTACGCGGCTTGGCGGTGATAATGAAGCAGTCCACCAAGCCCTTCGTGGCACTCGATGGCAGCATCCGGATCGGTCAGGCGCAAACGCCCGTGCTTTTGCGCCATCAGAATTAGGTTCTCGGCCGCCAGATATTCTGTTCGTAGCAGCAGTTCCTGATCCACCGTAGCGGTGATGAAGGCCAATACCCTTCGCCAATCCATAAGTGCCAGGTCACCGCATTCAGAATGAGCAGAATTTTACGTCAAGTACAACGTACCCTATGGAATTAGGGAGGCAGCGCCAAATGCCAAAAAGCACCCCTCTTTCAAGAAGTTCCTTTTTTTTAATATACGACTTCCACCACGAAGTCAGTGCGCCCTGCCGCGCGCACAAATAAAAAAGGCCAGGGTGGACACCCTGGCCTTTCGAAGCTCAAAGACAAGATTACTTGTTTTGCCTACTTCGCCTCTTTCTCCATCAACTTGTCGACCAGGCCTGACGGCACCTCAGAGTAGTGCGCGAACTCCATGGTAAAGGTGCCACGGCCACTCGTGGTGGAGCGCAGGAAGTTGATGTACCCAAACATCTCTGCAAGCGGCACATAGCCCTGCACAGTCGCCTGTGGACCTTTCTGGCCCTGATCGGTCACCTGACCGCGACGACGATTGATGTCGCCAATAATGTCGCCCAGGTACTGAGCTTCGGTGACGACCTCAATCCGCATGATCGGCTCAAGCAGCTTGGGCCGGCTCGCTCTGTGCGCTTCCCGAAAGCAGCTGCGTCCGGCGATTTCAAATGCCAACGCGGAACTGTCCACATCGTGGTACTTGCCATCAAGCAGGCGCGCCCTGAAGTCGACCACCTCGTAACCCGCGATCTGGCCCTTCTTGCTCTCGGTGCGGATGGCGTGCTCCACGGCCGGGATGAATTCGCGCGGAATACGTCCGCCCGTCACTTCATCAGACCATTCAATGCCGGTACCGGAAGGCAGCGGCTCGAAGACCATTTTCACTTCAGCAAACTGACCTGAACCGCCGGACTGTTTCTTGTGCGTGTAGATGTGTTCCACCGGCTTGCCAAAGGCTTCGCGGAAGCTGACCTTGGGCTTGCCCATATTGGCTTCCACGCCGAGTTCGGTGCGCATGCGGTCAATGGTCACCTCAAGATGCAGTTCGCCCATGCCACGCAATACGGTCTGACCGGTTTCCTGGTCGACATTGAGACGCAGCGACGGATCGGCCTTGACCATCTTGTAGAGCGCGGTAGACATCTTGTCGATGTCGGCACGCGTCTTGGGTTCCACCGAAACGCTGATTACCGGGTCCGGGAAACGCATCCGTTCTAGAAGTGCCGGATGGGCTGGATCGCATAGCGAATCACCCGTCTCAGTGTCCTTCATCGAAACAAAGGCGCAAATATCGCCAGCGCGGACTTCATCAATATCCTTGGTCACATTGGCCTGCACTTCGACAATACGACCAATCCGCTCTTTCTTGTCACGCGTCACATTCATGAGGGTATCGCCCTTCTTGATGATCCCCGAATAAACACGCGCAAACGTCAGCGTACCGAACTGATCGTTGATCACCTTGAACGCGAGCGCACGCGAGGGCGCGTCGTCCGTGACCTCCTGTGATCCGATGATATTTCCATCCGGATCCACCAAGGAAATACCCCCATTCTCGCCCGGGTACGGCAGGTAGTCGATAACCGCGTCAAGCAACTGCTGAACACCCTTGTTCTTGAAGGAAGAACCGCATAGCACCGGAACCAGCTTGCCGCTCACCGAGCCCTTGCGTATGCATTCCTTGAGTTTGGCAGGATCGAACTTGTCGTTTTCAACAAAGTCCATGAATGCGTCATCATCCAGCGCCAGCGCCGTTTCCAGCATTTCCTTGCGCAGTGCCGGAATCTGGTCAATCCAGTCATTGTCACGGGTGGCAGTGAATGTAAAGCGCGCTTTCAGTGCATCGAGCGGAATCGTTTCCCATTCGGCATCCTTGTCATCCGAACTCCACACATAGGCAACGCCAGCAACCAGGTCGGCCATGCCGGTGAACTCGCTATCGCTGCCCAGCGGGATATGGCAAAGGACGATTTCCGCACCCAGACGCTCTTTAATGCCTTTGATGCAATGAGCAAAGTTCGCTCCCATACGGTCCATCTTGTTCACATAGCAAATACGCGGCACATTGTATTGATTGGCCAAACGCCAGTTGGTTTCAGTCTGCGGTTCCACGCCAGCCACGCCATCAAATACCACCACAGCGCCATCCAGCACACGCAAGCTGCGGTTCACCTCAATGGTGAAGTCAACGTGACCCGGGGTGTCAATAACGTTAACCTGATAACCCTTCCACTCGGTGGAAACCGCTGCGCTCTGAATCGTAATTCCGCGCTTGCGCTCTTGTTCGAGATAATCGGTAGTGGTGCTGCCCTTGCCGTCCTTGGTGTCGTGGACTTCCACAATCTGATGCTTCTTTCCGGTGTAATACAGAACACGTTCCGTGGTTGTGGTCTTGCCAGCATCGATATGGGCAATGATCCCGATGTTGCGGTAAAGGTTTAGCGGCTTCTTTCGTGCCATGACGTTGCCTTCTGTAAAAAGTAATTTATCGTTGACTCAGAACGGCGTGCTGCATCCAATAGCGCCATTGACCGCCAGTCTACGGCCTGCACGCAATAAGTGCAGGAACAATGTGGGGTCAAGCTGAGAAGGGCCGAATTGTACCTGTATTAGGGCTTTAACTCAGCGTTAAACTGGACAGAAATCCCCGTTTCAATCAAAAAATAAGACGCAAAAGGGCTTCCGAACCCGAAAATGCCCAATTTGTATCTGGACCTGATGACGACTTATCCCTGCCTGCGGCCCCACGCTTCGCCATTTGATTGGTCCGTAGCCATCTCCTAACCCGTATAATCTGCCCCTTTTCCTGAAAATATGCTGCTAACGAATCTTGTCGTCTTCCGCCTTCCGAAAAGCTGGTCCCTCAATGCTGACGAGTTGGAAAAGAAGCTCTCGCTACAGCCGCTGAGCCCCTGCGGTAGCTTTGCAATGGAAAGTCGCGGCTGGCTACCCCCAAAGGATGATGCAAGATTCATCTATACCCAGAATCACCACTGGCTGCTGACCTTGGGAATCGAACTCAAATTACTGCCTTCCACAATTATTCGGCAAGTAGCCAAGGAACGCAGCGCCGAAGTAGCTCGCAAGCAGGCTCATCCGGTTGGCCGCAAACAAATGCGGGAAATCCGCGACGAAGTCACCAACGAACTGCTACCTCGTGCACTGAGCCGCAGAACCACGACAAGGGCTTGGATTGACTCGACTGGAAAATGGCTTGCAGTGGACGCTGCTGCCGACAAGAAAGCCGAGGAATTTCTTGAGGCGCTGCGCCGCGCCGAGGAGAACTTCCCATGCAAGCGCCTGGACACGCAACGCTCACCGGGTGCTGCCATGACCAACTGGCTCGCTACCGGCAAGGCCCCGCAGTCGTTCAGCATCGACCAGGATCTGGAACTGCAATCGTCCGACATGAGCAAGGCCACCGTTCGCTATGTGCGTCATCCCCTCGAAGGCCGTGACATTCGAGATCACATCAGTGCCGGCAAGACAGCCATTCGCCTTGGTCTTACCTGGCAAGACAAGATTTCATTCGTATTGACGGACCAACTGCATATCAAGCGAATCACATTCCTCGAACTTCTCAAGTCAGAACCTGCAGCCGACTCGGAGTCGGATGCAGGCAACGAAGATGAACAATTCGACGCCGATTTCGCCCTAATGACAGGCGAACTTTCACTCATGCTGGCTGATCTGGTCAATGCGCTGGGTGGTGAAAAAATCTCTGAATGACGGCATAACTCATTCTACGGACGTTGGACTTCAGAACAACGTTAAAAATTCCTACTTCTGATAATAATATTCCAATAAATATAATTTAAAACCAATCTACTTTCCTTAACTGATAACAATAAAACTGCCGCGTAACGCCATCAGGCAGCGTCACCATGGGGTAATACCGGCAAGGCGGCAGGCTCGCGCTACAATTGACCTCATGCAGCCTACCTCCTCATCCGCACCTGCCGCCAACTCAAGTCAAGACAGAACGCAATACGCGGTTGCCATCTGGCTGTTCGTATGTTGCGTCATGGTATTCGGCATGATCGTCGTTGGGGGTGCCACGCGTCTTACACACTCAGGCTTGTCCATCACCGAATGGCAACCGATCGTTGGCACTCTCCCGCCCATCACCGAGGCCGACTGGGCCGTCGTCTTCGACAAATACAAGTTGACACCGGAGTACCAGAAGGTCAATGCCGGTATGACCCTGGACGCATTCAAGGGCATTTTCTGGTGGGAATACGCCCACCGACTGCTTGGACGCACCATCGGTATGGTCTTTCTCATTCCCCTGATCGCATTTGCCTGGTTGAAGCGGATTGACCGTTCCCTGGCATTGCGCCTATGCGGCATTTTCGTCCTGGGCGGACTGCAGGGAGCCATGGGCTGGTATATGGTGAAGTCCGGCCTCGTCGACAATCCGCGCGTGTCACAGTTCCGACTCACCGCCCATCTCAGCCTTGCTTTCGCGATCTTTGCCGCCATGCAATGGACAGCACTTTCCCTGCTCCACACAAACCCGGATTCGCAACGCTCAAGCAATTGCCTGAGAAACTTTTCGCGGATCATCTTTTTCATTATCTGCTTCATGGTGATTACCGGCGGTTTTGTCGCCGGGATACGCGCCGGATTTGCCTATAACAGCTTTCCGCTGATGAACGGCTACATTGTGCCGCCTGAAATCCTTTCCATCGATCCATGGTGGATGAATTTCTTCTACAACATGGCGACGGTACAATTCGATCATCGACTCGGAGCTTGGGCATTGGCAGCACTGGTGCCATGGTTTTGGCTGCGCTCGCGCGCTGAACTGCTGTCAAAGAGAGCGCGAATCTCCTGCAACCTCTTGATCGGCATGCTGATTGTGCAGATCGGGCTGGGAATCGCCACCCTCCTGATGGTTGTGCCAGTGCCACTGGCAGCCGCCCATCAAGGCGGCGCAGTACTCCTTTTTGCCCTATCGCTCATGACTGTCCACGCGCTGCGGCGCTGAAACGCTGCACCTGTGTCATCAGCGTTGGGGGTACGGGTTTTGCCCCCGAAAGTACTTCGCCTATCCAAGCAGCGGTAGTCGCGGCGGAGACCTCCTGCGACAGTGAATCGGCCGTTACTTCATGATCCCCCTGCGGCTCGATTTCCCGGCCTTCACCCTGCTTGAAAAGAGTCAATGCAGGCATGCGGCGAGGGCTCGCATAAGGCTCTCCCTCACTGCCCCGCAGAAGAATGGCCGGCCACCCATCAACAGCAAAGAGATCGGTCATGCGCTGTAAATAGTCTGGATGGGTAACCGGAACAATTCGCAAAGCCTTGCCACCGAACGGATCGAGCAGTTTGGCAATCGTATGTGCCGAACTTCGCACGCCGATGCGCATTCGCCCGGTCATCAGTCTGGCCAAGCCGGGAGAAAGCGCTTCCAATGGCATATAGGCGAGGCGCCCCCTCTTCAAACTGCCGGCCGCTGCGACGGCACTTTTCGATTCGGCAATACCGAGTTCCCTCAGAATGGAAATTGTGGTGACTCGACCGTACGAATCTGCAACACCATGCATCAATACTGGAATACCATCGCGAGCCAAAAGCATGGCCAGCAACGGCGTCATATTGGGCAAACGTCGCGCGCCGTTGTAACTGGGCAATATCACCGGCATTGGACCATCTGGCACATCAATGCGTGCGATGCGTTTCGCTACGGCAGTGCAGAATCCACGCAACTCGCCCAGCGACTCGCCCTTGATGCGATAGGCAATCCACAAGGCGCCCAGTTCCATCTCAGGCACTTCACCATCGAGCATGGCGCCAAAAAGTTCCTCTGCATCCGACTCAGGCAGATCGCGCGCACCACGCGCGCCTCGACCCACTTGCTTGATAAAGGAAGTCCAATCCCGAATGCTGGTGCTCATCGAAAGGCCCACCATGAAATAAGTTTAGCGACCGAGTGCGTGCTCACGAATGCCCCACCATCGTTTCCGGCCGAACCCACATATCGAATTGCTGGGCCGAAACATACCCCGACGCCAACGCCGCTTCACGCAACGTCTTGCCTTCGCGATGGGCATTCTTGGCAATCTCGGCCGCCTTGTCATAACCAATATGGGGATTGAGCGCTGTTACCAGCATCAAGGAATTGGCCACCAGTTCGGCGATGCGCTCACGATTGGGCTCGATTCCCTTCGCGCAGTGATCGTTAAAGCTGGCCGAGCCGTCAGCCAGCAATCGAATACTCTGCAAGACGTTGTGAATGATGAGCGGCTTGTAAACATTCAGTTCGAAGTTCCCCGAAGCCCCTCCAATATTGACGGCAACATCATTGCCGAAAACCTGGGCGCACAACATGGTCAGCGCCTCCGACTGCGTCGGATTGACCTTGCCGGGCATGATGGAACTCCCTGGCTCGTTTTCCGGAATGGTGAGTTCAGCGATCCCGGAGCGCGGCCCGCTGGCCAGCCAACGCACATCATTGGCAATTTTGTTCAGGGAGGCAGCCACGGTTTTCAGCGCCCCATGCAGGTGCACCAGAGCATCATTGGAGGCCAACGCCTCGAAACTGTTTCGGGCCGGGACAAACGGCAGTCCGGTGGCGTGGGCCAGTTCTCGGGCGACGCGCTTGCCAAATTCAGGATGTGCATTCAGCCCGGTGCCCACCGCCGTCCCGCCCAGCGCCAGTTCGAAAACATGCGCCTGAGCCATGTTGAGATGGGCTATACCATGATCGAGCTGAGAAACATACCCGGAAAATTCCTGGCCAAGCGTCAGTGGCGTCGCATCCTGAAGATGGGTACGCCCGATTTTGACGATATCGGCAAAGGCTTTCATTTTCGCAGCAAGCGTTTTTTGCAATTGCTGCAGGGCCGGGACAAGCTGATCGTTGACAGCGCGAGCAACAGCCACATGCATTGCCGTCGGGAATACATCGTTGGAGGATTGCCCGCAATTGACATCGTCGTTCGGATGAACAAGACGCTCCTCCCCGCGCAGGCCGCCAAGCAATTCCGACGCTCGATTCGCGAGTACTTCATTGACATTCATGTTGCTTTGGGTACCGGAACCAGTCTGCCACACCACCAGCGGGAATTCCGCATCGTGCCTGCCCGCAAGCACTTCGTCAGCCGCCCCCAGTATGGCATCCGCCTTCTTCGCATCCAGCAGACCCAGGTCACGATTGATCCCTGCGCAACAGCGCTTGACCAGCACCAGTGCAAGAATCAGTTCTTTCGGCATACGCTCACTGGAAATACGAAAATTCTCCAGCGAGCGTTGTGTCTGCGCGCCCCACAATCGATCGGCCGGGACAGGAATGTCCCCGAACGTATCGCGCTCAATGCGGTAATCCGTCATAACATCCATCTCCTGTGTCGCAGAGAAGGGGTCATCTTACCGCTTGCGGCCGGCGAAGGCCCACTTTCATCCCCTACTACGCGACCATCCCTGCAAGCCGCATGCGGATGATATTTTCCGCATCGTTGACGATGCGTTCGATCAGTTCGGCACAGGAAGGTGCATCGTGGATCAGGCCCATGACCGCGCTTGCGCTCCAGGTGCCAGCCTCGATGTCACCGTCCTGATATACAGCCGGTGCCTTAGCCCCTGCAGCCAGTTGCTTCATGTCCTCAAACGTCTTGGTTGGATCGGCATCCAGAACTGCGAGTTGCTTCGCCACCGAATTCTTGTAAAGCCGCGAGGTATTGCGCAGCCGTCGAAAAATCAGCTGTGTTGAAAGCTCGTTGCCTTCGACCAGCGCCCGCTTGACGTTGTCGTGCACCCAGCATTCCTTCGTGGCCAGGAAGCGCGTGCCCATATTGATGCCATCGGCCCCCAGCGCCAGCGCCGCGGCCAACTGTCTGCCGCTACCAATTCCGCCAGAGGCGATGAAGGGCACCTTCAGCTGTTCAGCCGCGATCGGCAGCAATACCATATTGGGCACATCGTCCTCGCCAGTATGGCCAGCGCATTCGAATCCATCGACACTGATGATGTCGCAGCCGATGGACTCTGCCTTCTTTGCGTGCCGAATCGACGTGCACTTGTGGATCACCTTGATGCCGGCATCCTTGAAGATGAGCAGCACACGCTGCGGATTGTTGCCTGCAGTCTCGACAATCTTCACGCCGCTGGCGACGATCGCCCGGGCATACTCCTCGTAGGGGACCGGCTTGATGGTGGGCAGTATCGTGAGATTGACGGCGATCGGCTTGTCAGTCATGGTGCGGCACAGTTTCACTTCATCAATAACCTCCTCAGGCGTCGACAGTGATAGCGCTGTCATGACGCCGAGACCACCACCATTGGACACAGCCGCAGCAAGCTTTGCCCGCCCCACCCGCATCATGCCGCCGCAGACGATGGGGTACTTGATACCGAGCATTTCCGTTACGCGTGTTTTCATAACCATTCCTCTTTTTGTTGCGGCTGCTGCCGCCTAATTAGTGCGCAATTTCAGAACATGCAGCGCACTTCTTATAAGGCACGCAGTGGCAGCATGATCAGGACCGAGTCTAGTTGTCAGCGCACATCGACGTCAAATCAACTCCGATTAACTGTGACTCTAATCAAGCTCGCAACTTCACCGCGAGATCAAGGAAGTCCGTGGCCATGACATCAAACTCACCCGGTGCCACCAATTCGGCGCTGTGCCCGGCACCCTGTTCCAGGGGTCTGTGCACGTAAGCTGTTCTGAGCCCAGCCCGCTTTGCCGCATGCAAATCCGAAGGATGCGCAGCCACCATCATGACTTCATTTTTCGCCAGCCCCAGCAGGCGCGCGGCACCTTCATAAACCTCCGGATCAGGCTTGTAATGGCCGAAGAGTTCGCCAGACAATATGCAGTCCCAAGGCAAGCCCGCATTCTTCGCCATGTTCACCAACAGCGCCACATTGCCATTGGACAATGTCGATATCACATACCGGCAGCGCAGGCGATTAAGTCCAGGCACCGTATCTGGCCACGGCAAAAGACGATGCCATGCCCGATTAAGGTGGGCAATTTCTGACTCAGCCAGGCCCTTGATACCGAAGCGCACCAGAAGATCATCCAGAATCAATCTGTGCAAACCATCAATATTGGTCCACGGCATCGTCCCTTTGCGCACGCGATCCATGGCCGGTTTGTAACCATCACGCCAACCATCCGCGAATGCTGCCCAGTCCACTACCAGTCCCTTGGCTTGGGCCAGTAACTCGCCTTCCCTGATAATGGATGCGCGCCAGTCCACCACGGTGCCGAATACATCGAACACCAATGCCCTTACGGATTGAATATCGCTTTCAGACATAACGACTCACAGAATTAATCTCGCTTCTCAGCCCTGCCTGGGCACCTTGCTGAGCGAATTCAGATCCATCACCCATGGCATGGCGGAGTCACACCAGATCTGCGATTGAGGTTTGAATTGCGCGCGTTGCCGGATTGTGCCGGCGCGAATGCCTATAACCTGCTGATCATCCACACTGGACGCATAAATATGCGTGCCGCACTCCGGGCAAAACACCTGCGCGCGCTGGTTGCCGCTGTCCGCCGTCTTGACGTAGGTTTTCGGCTTGCCCGTTAGGAGCTTGAAATGACTGCCTTTGGTCGGCACCACCGTCCGGAATGCCGACCCCGAAAAGATCTGACAATCGGTGCAGTGACAAATCCGCGCTGACGCCGGATCGGCCTCGGCTTCATAAGTGATGTAACCGCAATGACATCCGCCGTTGATATGCATGTAATCCCTCATTCTCCGATAAATAATAAAACCGGCTGTCAGTCAGCCTTGGCACCAGACTCTTTCACCACCACACTCCACTTGGCAATCTCCCGCTTCAGGAAAGCCTCCAATTCGGCCGGTTTCGATCCAATTGGCTCGATGGTCAATGACACCAGCCTGTCCTGAACGTCAGACATCTTCAGTACACGCGAAAAATCTGCCTGCATTTTGTCCACCATTGCCTTGGGCGTGCGCGCCGGCCCGAACATGGCATACCAGGCAGAGGCCTCATAACCTGGCAAACCAGCCTCAGAAACTGTCGGCATATCGGGCAGGCTGCCGACGCGCTTTGATGTTGTAACCGCCAACGCAAATAGTTTTCCAGCCCGAACATTAGGAAGCGCCGACGATGAGCCAAAGGTAAGCTGCACCTGGCCCGCCACCAGATCGATCACAGCCGCCGGACCGCTCTTGTACGGCACGTGAACCAATTTCACACCTGCCATTTTCGAGAACAATTCTCCAGCCAGATGTTGTGATGAACCACTGCCTGCAGAACCATAATTGAGTTTGCCCGGATTGGCCTTGGCATAGGCCATCAGTTCCTTGACGGAGCGCGCCGGAACCGACGGGTGCACAACAACAATGTTGGGGACGTCCGCCAATTGCGATACCGGCGTGAAATCCGAGATCGGATCATAGGGAAGCTTGCTGTAGAGGGCAGGATTGATGGCGTGGCTTGGACTGGTAATCAGGTAGGTATAACCATCTGGCGCCGCCTTCGCGCCAATCTCGGTACCAATGATTCCACCAGCCCCTGTTCGTGCATCAATGACCATCTGTTGCCCCCAGACCTCGCTCAACTTAGGGGCCACCAGCCGGGCGATGATATCCGGCGCACCGCCCGGTGCGCCAAACGAAAGCACAAAACGAACCGGCTTGATCGGATAATTATCAATTACTGTAGTTTGTGCTTTTGCGATCGATGTTAAAGCACTTATTATTATCAGTAGAATATACTTTTCCATGCTGCGCATCATGCAGTTCCCTCCTGATGAACTCCATTGAGTTGGCCGGTGAGCCCGCCGGACTGGCCTATCTTGGCTCGCACTCACCGCCACGGAACAGAAAAACTCGGATCTAGGCTTTCGTCTCAATAAACTCCAGCTGCACCCCATCCGGTCCTTCAAAAAAGCAGACCCGTCGCCCGCCGGTCACTACCGTCTCTTCAAGGATATTGATGCCTTGGGCCTTCAGTTTTGCCACCAAATCGTCCAGTTCGTCAGTATCGATGGCAATATGCTCCATGCCATAGCGCTGCTCGCGCGTTTGTTTGCTGAGGAAGGTAGTTACGTTCAGCGAAAGTCCGTGCAGATCCAGGCGGTAGTTGCCGGTGTCGGACTTGCTCACAAACTTGGCGCCCAGCGTGTCCATGTAAAACTTCGCCGTCTTCTCCGGATCCTTGGTCTTCAGATGCAAGTGATTGAGCTTGAATGACATGGAATACCTCCTTGTGGGATATGACTGGCAGGCTATTGATAAAAGTACCCGATTTCGCAGCTCATGCTAGAGCCAACACCGCACTTACGCAACCGCCGTCAGGTAATTCAACCCGATTGAAAAAACCGTTGGTATAGAGCCATAGTAGAATCAATCATGTACAGATCAACTGAGCCCGATGGCGGCGAAGCCCATCAACTGAACAGCGAGCCCTGGTACCTTCCAGTCGCCGACGAAGTTCAGGTTTTCGAAGCAGCTTATCAGCAACGCCTTCCGGTGTTGCTCAAAGGACCCACGGGTTGCGGCAAGACGCGCTTTGTCGAGCACATGGCCTGGCGGCTTTATCGACAGGCAGACACCCATAGACGTTCCGTGGAAATCCCCATGGTGACGGTCGCCTGCCACGAAGACCTCACCGCAACCGATCTGGTCGGGCGCTATTTGTTATCCGGTGATGAGACCGTATGGAATGACGGGCCGTTGACGCGCGCGGTCCGCACCGGTGCCATTTGCTATCTGGACGAGGTAGTCGAAGCACGCAAGGACACCACCGTAGTGGTGCACTCGCTGACCGATCATCGCCGCCTGCTGCCTATTGAGAAAACCGGTGAACTGCTCGATGCGCATCCGGATTTTCTACTCGTCATTTCCTACAATCCCGGCTATCAAAGCGTACTCAAGGATCTGAAACCCTCGACACGTCAGCGATTTCTGAGCCTGGAATTCAATTACCCGGTCGTCGACGTTGAAGCCACCATCATCGCGCATGAAAGTGGCGTCGACGCCGCTCTTGCCCATCGACTGGCGCTGATTGGCGAAAAAGTTCGCAATCTGCGCGAGCACGGCTTTGAAGAAGGTGTCAGCACGCGCCTGCTGGTCTATACCGCACAGTTGGTTGCCTCCGGTATCCCACCGCGGCGCGCCTGCGAGGTTGCCATCGCCCATGCTGTGACCGACGATCGCGAAGTACAGCAAGCCGTTGCAGATATCGTGGACGTACTGTTGCCGTGAATCAGCCGGCTGTTGCCGACACAGCGGCAGCAAATTTCGCTGCACCTGCGTCGCCTGCCAATCACAGCGTCTATTTTTCTGATGTGCAGCGCGTTCTTGCGCTGTTTGCGCAGGGACTGTCCGGACACTATCTGCATCTCAAACCCATCGCGTCGATGGCCGCCGATGCACCTGACGAATTGCGCTCGGGCGGCATCACCACCGACGGTGGGGCTATCTACTTGCCCGAATTCGTCGATGGCTTTGACAGTGCACGCCACAACTTTGGCGCCTATCGAATCGCGGTTCTGCATCAACTGGGATTCTTTGAAAATGGCACCTTCTTGTTTTCCTTCGATGAAGCGCGTGCGCGCATACCGAGCCTGCCCGATGCTCTAGCGCAACCGACCATCCTGGCGGCCGGTGCGGACTCCGAACTTGCGCGCTTCTTTTCCCTGTGGCCCTCGCCCAAGCTGATACGGCAATTGTTTGTCACGCTGGAAGACTTGCGAATAGATGTCGCGATGCGCTCGCGATATCCAGGCGCCCGCGCCGACCTTGATCGGGTGCTGGCCCAGGCGCTGGAGCAGCGCCCGGATATGCGCGCATTGAACCGGGTCGCCGCCCTGTGGGAAGGCCTGGTGCGGTACACGCTGGGGGCGCCGCGCGAGTCTTTGCAGCCAATGGATCGCAGCGGCCTGCTGGACTCCTTGCTGGATGCGGTCGCGCCACTGGAAACCGGCAGTGCCAGCGTATATGACAGCGCGCAAGCGGCAATTGCCTGCTATCGCGCATTGGAACTGGCCGGTTTGCCACGAGAAGAATCGGATCAGGAACCGCAACTTGGTGCGGAGGACTCACCCAGTCCTGATGCGAGCGACAACGCGGGCGACGGTAATGGCGAAGGCGACTCCGCAGCATTGGATGAATCATCCATCGGAGCTACGCGTGTGGAGTTTCGCGGCGAACTCATCCCCGAGTTCGTTCAGTGCGAACTCTACGGCGGCAGCACTGATTCCCCTCCGGAGGGCATGCAGTTGACAAGCGACCCCCAGCGGCCTAAGGACGCCCCAGTGCGCCCGCCCCGACCACCCAACCTTAAAGCAGCACCACCGCCCGGCCGCACTGACGAAGACGGTCCACGCACGTTCCTTTATGACGAATGGGATTTTCATCATCAGAGCTATATCAAAGGCTGGTGCCGACTGTATGAATACCGCCTGAAGGGTGAAGACTACAATTTCATTCGTGATGTTCGCCGCCGCCACGCGGTGCTGGCGCATCAGGTCAAGCGGCGCTTTCGCTTCATCAAGCCCGAATCGCTGCGGCGCACGCGACGCGTCAGCGATGGCGACGAACTGGAAATCGACGGTGTCATTGAGGCGGTCATCGACCGACGCGCCGGCCACGCCACGGACGAATATGTCTATGTACGGCGCGACCGGGCGCTGCGCGATGTTTCCGCAGCATTCCTGCTGGACATGAGCGCCTCGACGGGATATCCGATTCCGGACACCAATCCACCGCCACCGGAACCTGATACGGGCGAATACCCGATGCACCTTTATGACAGCAACGACGATCCGCTCAAACCTGCCCCACCCAAACGCAGCGTCATTGACGTGGCCAAGGAGTCACTGGCGCTGATGTGTGACGCGCTTGGCACGCTGGGCGACAGCTACGCCATTTACGGTTTCTCCGGCAGTGGACGTGAGAAAGTCGAGTTTCACGTCGCCAAAGAATTCGAAGACCGGCTGTCCTCCGCAACGTGGACCGCACTTGCAGCAATGAAGCCACTCAATTCCACGCGCATGGGGCCAGCCATCCGCCACGCGCTGACCAAACTCAAGCGTCAACCAGCGCGCATGAAAGTATTGATTGTCGTCTCCGACGGCTATCCGCAAGACCATGACTACGGCCCCAGTCGCATCGACGACGAATACGGCATTCAGGATACGGCGCGTGCGCTGCAGGAAGCCAAGGAGCAAGGCGTGCAGGCCTTCTGCGTGACCATCGATCCCTCCGGACACGACTACCTTCAGCGCATGTGCGATGGCAACCGCTATCTCGTCATTGACGAAGTCGATGACCTGCCCGGCGAACTGACCAAGGTTTATCGGACACTGACAGCCTAGGTGCGAAATTGCACCTAGCCCGTCATATCCTCAGCTTTTGCGCTTATCCAGCAGGCGATTGGCCTTGGTGTTTTTCGACAACCCGGTCAGTGGATCGAGTTCGCCCCGACTGACGATATTCACCAGCAGTTTCACGCTCAGCGCCTCGCGAAAGCGCACCTGCAGATCTGCCTGAAGTTTCGCGCGGTCGACACTGTTGTCGGCTGCTTCGACCATGACCGTCATTTCATCCTGGCCAGCCGCACCCACGCGTTCCACCACACAGATGAATTCACCCGTGGAGCGCGACTCTGCCGCGACAAGAGCACCGACCGCCTCGGGAAATACATTCACGCCGCGCAGTTTGATCATGTTGTCGCTGCGCCCGAAGATGCGCTCCAGGCGCTGCAAGGTGCTGCCGCAATCGCAGGTGCCATGCATCTTGCATGATACGTCGCTGATGTTGTAGCGAATCAGCGGCGCGCTGTATTTGAACAACGAGGTCACGCACAAATTGCCCTTGCTGCCATCGGGAACGGGTTGCCCGGTTTGCGGATCGAGGATTTCAACGATGAATGCGTCTTCCTGGATATGCATGCCGTTGCGATAAAGGCAGTCGGCGGCGACCATGCCGGTCTCGTGTGCGCCATAGAAATCATGGCAGCGCGCCCCCCACAGGTCCTCCACTGTCTTGCGGTCCTCGACGCCGAGGTTCGAGTCGAGCGCTCGTATGCCCAGGCTGCGCGGATCAATTTTCATTTCGTCTCGCGCAAACAGGGCCATGTGCCGCAGATAGGCGGGAAACCCGACCAGAATACTGACGCCCCAGGCCTGCATGATTTCAATCTGGCGGCGCGTCGGCGTGATGTTGCCACTACCGGTCATGACCGGAACGGCGCCGGTGTATTTCCACAATGCCTCGCGAACAGCAAACCCCCCATTGGGAAGCCCCATCGCACGGGTCACCTGAACCAGGTCGCCTGGGCGCACGCCATGCATGGTCAGGCGCCGCGACCCCAGTATCGCCATGATTTCCCGGTCGCGCGGCGAATACAGCATGGCCCGCGGCAATCCGGTTGTGCCACCGCTGGTCTGAATGACCAGTGGCATGCGTTTGCCATCCTCCGGCGAGACACCCATGAATTCACCAAAAGGCGGTTGCAACGCGATGCTGTCGCGAATATCACTGACCGTGTACGCCGGAATCTTGGTGATATCCGCGATACTGCGGATATCACTCTTGTCCAGACCTGCCGCCTTCCAGCGGCGAGCATAAAACGGAACATCCCAGGCCCTGTCAATCTGCGTCTTGAAACGTTTTTCCTGCAAGTCGCGAATCTGGTCGCGGGGCATGCGGTAAATGGTATTGAAATAGTCGGGGGGCGGCGGATATTCCTTCATCAGTTCCGGAAAATTCAGCGACTCCCAGTAATACGGAGGACGACGCTGACTCATCTGCCGAAGTTCTTCCTCCGGATCCAGGCGGGGATTTACCATCACCAGTTACTCCTTGAATTTTGAGTCATCATGAATACTTATCTCACGGCTGCAAGACTGCCGCCGTCGACCGGTATGGAAGTGCCATTGATATAGCGACCGCGCGGCGAAACCAATAGCGCCACCAGGCAGGCAATATCCTCGGGAATGCCAATGCGGCCAATGGGAATTTGCGATGTACGCCGAACCCGCTCGGCCTCGGCGGCTTCCTTGTCACCGGTCAGCACCACCTTGTGCAGGCGAGGTGTCTCGATCAAACCGGACAGGATGGTATTGACGTTAATGCCGTACTTGCCGATTTCCATCGACAAGGTCTTGGCGTAGCCGATCACGCCACCCCAGCTTGCTGTAGACAGACCGAAGTTCACCCGCGGCTGTATCGCCACGCGGGAAATGATGTTCAGGATGCTGCCGCCGTTCTTCTGCATGTGCGGGACCGCTTCACGTGACATTCTCACCACATACATGAGATTGCGCTCAATGGCCTGCGCCCAGGCCACATCATCGAAGGTATCCAGCGCACCCAGCGGCGGCGCGCCGTCATTATTGACAACAATGTCGATGGTTCCGTATTTCTCCACCACGGTGGAGACCACCCGCTTGATGTCCTCATCCCGGCGACAATCACCCTGGATGGCCAGCACTTCCCCGCCGGTCTCCTTGCGGATCTGCTCGGCAGCCGGGTCCAATTTTGCAACTCGCCGCGCCATGATGGCGACGCGCGCGCCTTCGGCAGCCAGCATGTGCGCAATACCATAACCAATGCCTTCACTGCCACCACCCACGATGGCAATCTTGTCTTTTAATTGCAGGTCCATGTCAGTCCTTGTGATTCTGATTGATTTCGGGAAGCTTCAGCCCCATCGCCTCAAAAAATGCTTCGGCATTGCGATGGAAGACCTTTTCAAGAACTTCCTCAGTGTAACCCTGGTCACGCCAGTCCCTGACCAGCCGTTCATAGGTCAACATCGGGTAATCAGCTGCGAACATCACCCGGTCCTGCAGGCGCCGCGCGATTTCATACTTGAGTTCAGGCGGATGATGCTTGGGTGACCAGCCGTGCAACTCGTACCAGATGTTGCCCTTGTGTAGCACAACCGCATTCATCTCCGCCTGCCAAGGCCATGCCGGTCGGGCCGCCACGATATTCAGATCAGGGTAAACCGCCGCCACCTGATCCAGATGACGCGGATGCGTGTGATCGAGGATGATGCCCAATCCACCGCGAACGCCAGCGCCTATCGCCGACATCCCGACCAGAATCATGACCGGAATGTTGGCCTCAATGCACAACTCATAGTACGGCGCCCACACCGGGTCACTGGCAGGCGGCGAACGCGGTATCACCACTCCCATGAACCCGGTATGCAGTTCAATGCATCGCTTGAGTTCGGCCATGCTCTCCAGCTTATAGGGATCAACCTTCACCCAGTGCCCGAGTATGACGTCCGGATGCGCGCGCTGGGTGGCAAAGGCGTAGTCATGCTGTTCGCGCACCTGCTCCATCGGCAGGCCATCGGTAAAAGCCAGACTGAGGATGGCACCGACATTGTTCTTGCGGAAGTAATCGGTCATCTCCTGCTCGGTCATGAAGCCGCCTTCCCAATTCCAGTACTTGCGAAAGGCCGCGACCGCTTTGCCGCTGGCGGCAGGATTGCCCCGCCATCCGCGCTCGGTTCCCCAGTGAGAGTGCATGTCAATCAAGCGCATGGCATTCCTGTTCATTCAATATTGAATCAATGGCGCAAAGCACAGCCGTCACACCTTCACGACTGGCACGCCAGCCGCTGCCAGCACAGCTTCGGCGCGCTTGATGAACGGCGCGTCAATCATGCTGCCATCCACTGTAAATGCACCGACGCCGTCACGCGCTGCCTTGGCGGCCACTTCCATAATTCGGCGGGCCTGGGCTATTTGCGCCTCGCCAGGCTGAAACGCCTCATTGGCCAGTGCAATCTGACTGGGATGAATGCAACTCTTGCCTAGATAGCCCAGACGCCGCGCGCACTTTGCCTCCGCGAGATAGCCATCCGGATTGCCGATGGCAGGATAGGCGCCGTCGTACGCCCAGACACCCGCTTCGGCTGCAGCCAACCGCAGCATAAGCAGTATCTGATGAACGGTCATGGAATCGTATCGATCAACCCCCATCGCCTCAAATAAATCCGCGTAACCAATCTGCACTCCAACCACGCGCGGATCGGCCGAGGCAATCTCCCTGGCACAACGCAATCCCAGTGGCGTCTCGATATTGGCAAGAATGCCTATCGGCGTGTCGATTCCGAATTCCCGCTCATGCCGTTCCAGCGCAGCTGCAGCATCGCGAACAGTGCTCGCCGATTCCACCATGGGCAGGTTCAGTATGTCGAGGCGCGGACAGGTGACGGCGCGGATGTCATCAAGGAAATATACTGTTCCTGGCGCATTGACACGGACAATGATTATTTTGGGAGAAGCTGCGGCAGCCGCTGAAACGAGAAACGCATGCGTAGCCTCTCGCGCTTCATGCTTGCGGTTTTCAGCCACCGCGTCTTCAAGGTCGATGGAAAGGCTGTCGGCCTCGCTGGCAAGCGCCTTGGCAAACAGTTCCGGGCGCGATCCTGGAACGAACAGTTTGCTGCGCATCGGTCTGGTCAGTCTCATTTTTTTGGTGACCTCACCTGCTGAACCAGCACTCCGCTTGATGAAAGTGCAGCGATCTCAGCATCGGAATAGCCCAGTTCGCGCAGGATGGGCTGATTGTGCTGCCCGAGCACGGGAGCCGCGCTTCGGATTGCACCGGGAGTCCCCATCAGGCGCGGAGAAACATTGTGAATCGGGATCGATCCCATGTCCGCGTCGGGAACTTCCTGCACGATGCCACGCGCCAGGAAATGCGGATCATTTTCAATCTCGGACATATCGTAGATTGGCCCGATAGTGACACCTTCCTTGTCGAAATAATCCACGCACTCTTTCTGTGACATCCTGCGGATGAAGTCACCAATGATCTTGTCCAGCGCATCCACATTGTGCAAGCGGACCTTGTTGGTGCAAAAACGTTCGTCAGTGCATAACTCGGGCCGACCGATGGCATGCAGCAGACGCTCGGTCATTGCCTGCGTCGAACCGGAGAGACAGACCCACTTGTCATCGCAGGTGCGGTAGGCATTGCGTGGAGCGCTATTGGTGGAACGACTGCCTGTACGCGGTTTGACCGCGCCCGTCAGGCGATAATTGGCTGCCTGCGCGCCCAGAATTGCAAACAACGGATCCAGCAATGGCAGATCGATGACCTGCCCCTTGCCTCCATGGACTTCGACTTCACGCAGCGCGGTGAGCACGCCGATCGAACCATACAACCCCGCCACCATGTCGCCCAGATAGATGGGTGGCAACACCGGCTCTCGGTCGGAAAAGCCATTCATCGACGCGAAACCGGACATCCCCTCAATCAAGGTACCGAAGCCGGGTCGATGCGAATAGGGCCCATCCTGTCCCCAGCCAGAAATTCGCACGATGACAAGACCGGGATTGCGCTGATGCAGGACATCCGGACCCAACCCCATTTTCTCGAGGGTACCCGGTCGGAAACTCTCAATCAGAGCCTGAGCCTGCTCAATGAGTTTCAGCAGTATTTCGATCGCTGCCGGTTGTCGCAAGTCGAGCGCCAGACTCTTCTTGTTGCGAGAATACGCCTTCCAGGCCGTGGATATGCCCTCGACCTTCCATTCACGCAGTGTGTCCCCGGTAGCCGGTTCAACCTTGATGACATCGGCACCAAGATCGGCGAGCGTCATGGTCAGCGTATTGCCAGCCACCAGCCGCGACAGATCAACAATCCGCACCTTGTCCAGCGGACACTTTGCCGTAACATCAAAAGAACTTGATTTTCGCATTCAGGATTGGCCTTTGTTGCCCGAAAAGATCTGTAGTCGCCGGTGAATATCGACTCGATAGGGTCCGCAATATGCACGCATAGCGCGGCGTCAATGACCAAGCGTGACCGCATTTTATTGACAGAAGGGGTCAAATGACAAGATAGAATATTGATCCGTAATGGATCCGCAATGCGGATTACTGTTCCGTATTCCATTACAGAACTGTTTGAAGGAGCGTTCCGGCATGAAGGTCTATCAGAGACTCGCGGCGGCATTCACGGCGGAAGGTACCACCGCCACATTCGGCATGATGGGCGACGGCAACCTGTTCTGGTTGACCGCGATGCGAAAACTGGGGGTCAAGGTACACGAGGTTCGTCACGAAGGTGCCGGTATGGGTATGGCAGACGGATGGGCGCGCATTACGGGCAATCCTGGCGTCGCCACCACGACTTGCGGGCCTGGCGTGACGCAATTGGCCACTGCTTTTGTCACCGCCAGCCGTGCCCGATCACCGCTGGTCGCGTTTTGCGGCGAGCATCCCATCAGCGACGACGAATATAACCAGCGCCTGGAACAGGCGCCCTTTGCGGCCGCCTGCGAAGCAGGCTACGTGCGCCTCGCCAAAGCGGACGGCACGGATGAAGCTGTAAGGAAGGCTTTTTATCTGGCCAGAACAGAGCGCCGGCCGATCATGCTCAGCGTCCCGATGGACCTCCAGGAAATGGAGTTCGAGGACGACGATCCCTACGTGCCGTCCACGGCCATGCTCACCCAGGGCGTCGTCTATCCCGACACGGCGACACTGGCGAAAGCCGCGGATATACTGGCCGCGAGTAAACGGCCTGTCATCATTGTCGGTCGAGGCGCGATACGTTCAGGCGCCGGCGACGCGGTGCTGCGCCTCGGCGAGCGCATTGGTGCGTTGATTGCGACCTCGCTTCTCGCCAAGACTTTTCTGAACGACTCCGACTATCACGCCGGAATTTCAGGCAGTTATGCATCGCGGCCGGCCATTAACCTGTTCCAGGAAGCCGATTGCGTCATCGGCATTGGAGCCAGCCTCAATCGATACACCACCGAGCACGGCTACCTCTACCCCAAGGCGCGTTTCATACAGATTGATTCAAGCCCGCATGTCATGATGAGCGGTGTCAGAGCGGCCGATTGCTATCTGCATTCGGATGCCAAGGTGGGCACGCAAGCGCTTGAGCAACTGCTGGCCGAGCGCCGCATTCAATCGAATGGATACCGTACGCCGGAAGTCAGAACCAAGCTGATCCGACATTTCGAAGACCGTGCGGAATATCCAATTGATCCTGGGACAGTCGACCCTCGTAAAGCCTGCCTGCTGCTCGACGACATCGTTCCGGAACACATCGGCCTGGTCTCGGGCACCGGCATGATCGCCAATATCTCGAACATGACCATGCATCGTCAGCGCCCCATCACCATGGCCAGTCATTTCTTTGGCTGCGTCGGGCAAATGTTCCCGGCCGCCATCGGCGCCATGGTCGCCACCGGCAACAAACCGCTCATCCTGCTGGAGGGCGATGCCAGCATCATGATGCATCTGGCAGAGTTTGAAACCGCGGTGCGCTATGGCATGCCCTTACTCGTCGTCGTCATGAACAACGAAGCCCTGGGGCCGGAATATTACAAGCTGGAAAAAAGAAAACTCGATCCAACCGAGGCCATCGTTACCACACCCGACCTGGGTGCCGTGGCCATTGCCATGGGCGGTCGTGGCAAGCTCGCCCGCAGCATCGAAGACCTGCGCGTCGCCACCGAAGCCTGGGTCTCCAATCCCGGCCCCATGATCATCGACCTGCGGGTATCTCGGACCGTGCTGCCGATTCCCTATCGCCGCATTTATTATGGCAAGGATGACTGATTCGAAATCAGCCCCCGCGCAATTTCACTTTGCACTTCGCGTACCGGAGATACCTCATGTCCAGAATCATGCATTCCGTGTTGCTCTGCTTGTCACTGTTTGCCATTTCGCAAAGTACCCTGGCACAGGACTACCCAACCAAACCGATCCGCATCATCAACGCCTACGCCGCCGGCGGCCCGAACGACCTGACGCTGCGACCGATAGCGCAATACCTGTCCGGCGTTTTCGGGCATCAGGTCATCGTGGAAAACAAGGCGGGCGCAAATGGCAATATTGGCGCGGACTTCGTCGCCAAATCGGCTCCGGATGGTTACACCATGCTGTTCGCATCGACCAGCCAGTTGACGGTCAATCCCGCACTGTACAAGATGCCGTTTGACGCGACCCGGGACTTTGCACCGGTCGGGCAAGTCACCATGAATCCCAGCGTCATTGTCCTGCATGCGGCCTTGCCGATTCCAACTGCCAAGGAGCTGATGGCCTATGCCAAGGCCAATCCTGGCAAGTTGAGCTATGCCTCGGCTGGCATTGGCAGTGTGAATCACCTGGGGGGCGAATTGCTGGCCATGATTACCAAAACGCCCATGCTGCATGTGCCGTTCAGCGGCAGCGGTCCGGCACTGTCCGACGTCGTCGCAGGCCGCGTGGACATGATGATTATCAGTCCGGCCACCACCCTGCCCTTTATCAAGGCCGGAAAGCTGCGCATGGTTTTGGTCAGTTCGAACAAGCGCCTCCCTTTTGCGCCAGACGTTCCAACCATGATTGAGTCGGGTCTGCCCGACTTCGTGTCGCAATCCGGCACCGGCCTGCTGGCGCCAGCAAAGACACCACGCTCGGCAATCACCAGAATCAATACAGAGGTGGTGAAGTACCTAAACTCAAGCGAGGGCAGCACCCAGCTCGGCAATCTCGGCTTGCAGGTTGTGCCGGGTACGCCGGAGGATTTCGCCCAGTTGCTGCGCGAGGAAACCACGCGCTGGGCCGCCGTGGTCAAGGCGGCCAATATCAAACTTGAATAGTTCGAAAATCATGCAGGGATTTGTCATTGGAGGCGTCATGAAGAATTCGTCACGTGAGCTCGCGCGTCTGGTCGGCATTGGATTGTTTGCCATTTCCGGGCTGACCACCGCCCAGCAGACCTATCCGAACAAGCCGATCCGGTTCATTGTTCCCTATCCTCCGGGCGGAATCACGACTGTGATTACACATCTGGTCGGTCAGAACCTGACCAGTGCCTGGGGACAGCCGGTCATCGTTGACAATCGCCCGGGTGGCAATGCCGTCATCGGCACCGATGCACTGGCGAAATCTGCACCCGATGGCTACACCATCCTGCTGATCGCCGCGGCGCACGTCGTTGTGCCGCATTTGCTGCCGATGCCATACGATGCGCTGAAGGATTTTTCAGCAGTGGCCTCCCTGGACGCCAGCGACCAGATCCTGGTGCTCAGCCCATCCGTACCGGTGAACACCCTGCAGGAATTGATTGCCTATGCCAAAGCCCGTCCCGGCCAGCTCAATTACGCTTCCGCCGGCAATGGCTCATCGAATCATCTCACCAGTGAACTGCTGAATCAGCAGACCGGCATGCAAATCCGCCACATTCCCTACAAGGGCTCCGGCCAGGCCGTAACGGACGTGATCAGCGGACAGGTCCAGATGACGTTTAACAACCCCTTGCCGGTTGCACCTTTTGTCAAAAGCGGCAAGCTGAAGGCGATCGTGATGTCAGGTGACAAACGTTCGTCAGCCATGCCCGATGTGCCCACTTTCAGCGAAGCGGGCCTGCCTGGCTTTGAAGCCAAGAACTGGCATGGTGTGCTGGCACCCGCCGGCACACCCAGGGATATCGTCAGCAAATTATCTGCAGAGTTCGGAAGAATCATGAATACGACCGACGTCAAGGAAAAGCTCGTCAGCCAGGGAGTTGAGCCCTTCATCACCAACCCGGATCAGTTTGCCGCCTTGTTAAGAGCCGATTTCGCCAAGTGGGGCAAGGTTATCAAGGCAGCCAACATCAAAATCGATAACTAGCAGAGGAATACGGAAATATCATGCGCCTGATTGACATGCATTCCCACTGGGGCACGGAACGCGGCTGGCGCGGCAACCCCGCCGGTGGCAAGAAGGCTTTTGCCGCCTTGCAGAAATACTTCAATTGGCATGACGGTTTTGTCACCGAAGCGCACATGGCGGAATATTTCCGCAACAGCAACGCACGTGTGGTGCTTGATCTCGCTTTCACGCAGAACCTGCCGATGGACGAAGTGCGGGACCAGCACGACTACTCCTTTGCCACCGAACGGGCCTATCCCGACGTAATCCTCGGGCACTGGATTCACCTCGACCCTTTCAAGCCGGAGAGCATCGGCGAACTGCGCCGCTGCATCGACAAGCGCGTGGGCTTCGTCGGCATGCACATCAATTCAACACCACCGGCAACTGATCCGATCTGGGAGCCGTATTACCGGCTATGCCTCGAAGCCAATATCCCGGTCATGATCCTGGTGGGCATGTCGGCAATCGGAGCCGGCGTGCGTGGGGGGCTTGGGCGCATTTTGGACCATACGCACCCACGCTATCTGGACGAAGTGGCTGCCAAATACGCCGACCTCAATATCATCGCGGCGCGTCCAGCCTGGCCCTGGCAGGCAGAGATGAATGCGGTCGCCATTCACAAGGGCAATATCTGGTATGAACTGCACGGCTGGTCACCCAAGTACCACCCGCCAGAGCTCAAATACGAAATTGCGCGCCGCCTGCAGGACAAGGTCATGTTCGCCGCCGACTATCCCATGCTGCCCTATGAACGCATGATCAAGGACTGGCGTGACCAGGGCTACACGGAGGACGTCCTGGAAAAGGTATTCCATCGGAATGCAGAGGCGTTTTTCGACATGATCGGGCTGAAGCTGCCCGCTCCGAAGCAAGCTTGAATTCAGACCTTTCGCGCAGCGCCGGCCCAGAACTTCTCGCGAATTTCGCGCTTGAGCACCTTCCCAATCGGACTGCGCGGCAACTCTGCCCAGAACTCCACGACCTTGGGTGCCTTGACTGATCCAAGGCGGGTTTTACAGGCCGCCA
This sequence comes from Betaproteobacteria bacterium, assembly GCA_947479645.1. Lineage (GTDB taxonomy): Bacteria > Pseudomonadota > Gammaproteobacteria > Burkholderiales > SG8-39 > CAIYPG01. The sequence goes on from CANKAJ010000001.1 coordinate 189,446, forward strand.
GCAGTTCCTCTGCAGCGACGGACATGCCGGCCTTGAGTTCCACGATCGCTGTAATCCGCTCGCCCCATTTTTCATCCGGTACGCCGATGACTGCGCAGTCCTGCACGGCTGGGTGACTCCAGAGGACTCGCTCGATTTCACTCGGAAAAACATTGAAGCCGCCAGAGATGATCATATCCTTGCTTCGATCGACGATATAGAAATAGCCGTCCTCGTCGCAATAGCCCATGTCACCGGTATGGTGCCAGCCGAAACGGAAGGCTTCTGCCGTGGCTTCGGGATCCTTGTAATAGCCTTTCATTACGGTATTGCTGCGCGCCACAAACTCACCGATCTCACCCGACGACAACAAACGGCCTTCTAAATCCATGACGGCAACTTCAGCAAAGGGCAGTTGCTGGCCACAGCTCAACAGCCGTTTGCCGTTCGATCCGTCATTCGCCGTGACATGATCCTCTTTGGACAAAAAGGTCAGTGCCAGCGCTTCGCTCTGCCCCCATCCCTGGATCATCACGGGACCGAACACATCCAGCGCTTCGCGCAGTTTGGTCTCGGACATTGGTGCCGTGGCATAGTTGAAATATTCGATCGAACTGTAGTCGTGCTTTCGAACATCCGGATGGGCCAGCAGCATATACACCGCCGCCACGGGCAGTGTCAGTTCCGTGATCCGATAACGCGCAATGGCATCCATGATGAGTTCGGGTTTTGCCGCTGGCAGTACATATACGGTGCCACCCCGTGCAAAGATGGGAAAGCAGGCAAGCCCTCCGCCATGCGTCAACTGCGCGGCGGCAAGAAAGCGCGGTGGGTGATCCGTTGGTCTGCTGACCAATCTGGAGGCCACCATTGATTCAAAGGCCAGGTGCGTTTGCATGACACCCTTGGGACGCCCCGTCGTACCTCCCGTCGTCATGATCATCATCACATCATGCGGATCAGCCGGAGCGATGCTGAATTGGTCACTCGCCCCGTCCAGCCATTGCTCGAGGACCGGCGTCGCGCCGACGGCGGCATCCACGCACACCATGCGACGCACAGCCGGAAGGCGCGCTCTGGCGGCCGCAGCAATGGATTCATAACTGCTGTGATAGAACAGCACCTCACAGTCAAATGCATCCAGTTGGTCAACAATGTCCTCGACCGAATTCCTCGGATTGAGGGGCACCCAGACCATATGTGCACGCACTGCCCCCAATGCGCACATGAAGGCTACTGGATCATTGGGGCTCAGCAACGCCACGTGGGTACCGATGCGGAACCCATCGCGCGTCAGTGCCGAGGCAATGCGCATGGTCAGTCGCCTGGACTGCTCATATGTCCAGGTACGCTCCCCTGCGACGAAACAGTGCCTGTCGGCGCCCAGATAGGCACCCCGATCCAGAAAATCAATCGCTTCCATATTCGCTTCCGTCAGGTGGTAAGGATGCGGACGGTTCGTCCGAATGAGCGATTACGTTATCAGAGATCGACTGGTCTGTGTCGCCGGGCGGCTACTGCAGCTTGCCATGCAATTCGCCATTCCCATGGCACCATAACGCCGGTATTGCAGTGCCGCCGATAATGTCAACGCAGCGGCGACATCAGCCGCAATGTGTTGTCTCGCTGGACATAATGGTGATACAGGGCGGCACAGGCATGCGCTCCAATCAGAAAATAGCCGGCGGTGGCAATGGCTTCATGAATTTGCTTGAGGCCTTTGGCAAGACTTTCGCTCTTGTCGATCAACGCAGGCAACTCAATTCCAAAGAATGGAATCGGCGTCCCCTTCGCGCTGAGTACCAGCCAGCCCAATAGCGGCAGGCCAATCAATAGCAGGTACAAGGTCCAGTGCATGTATCTGGCCAGTTTTATCTGCCAGGCTGGCGGCGGCGGATCGATGGCGGGACTGCTGCCAAAGGACTGGATCAGCAATCGCAACCAGACCAACACGAATACCGACAGGCCGAGTGTGTAGTGCCAGACCGCCAGGGATTCCCGGCCCGCACTGCCTCTGGGATAATTCGACTTGAATTCCATCGTCGCATATACCGCGACGAGCAACAGCAACATCAGCCAGTGAAACAGCATGGACAATATGCCATACCCCTTTACTGTATTGCGCCAGCGCAGTCCCAGTTCCGTCACCTGATGAATAACACTCATTAGCAAAATGACAACACGCACACCTTCCATTTCGTACCTGAGTTTGGGCGTATTCATTTAAGGCACCTTGATCAGCATCAAGCCATGCTCACAATCAGAGGCCCTCCTCCAGATCATTTTCGTGAGGAAAGACGAACTGCTGTGTTGTACACGCGATGCACTCACGCTGAGTGAGTTATTCGGCACTTTTGCAGTGGCATCCGGTTAAGAAGCTTTCCGGAGTAAGGCAATTGAGGCCTGTCAACACGTGCACCACTTAATCGTGACAACGACCCAATACCGAGCAGGCAAAAAAAAGCCCCTCCGAAGAGGGGCTTTATTTGCAATCCGCTGTGTTTAGCGGCAGGTAGCTGGCATGTACTTGCCAGGTGTACCGGCGCAAGACCAGGTGATTGTGCCGGTCGAAGTGTTTGCTGTCGGTGTTACGGTCAGTGTAACGGCCTGACCTGTCGAGGTGCTGGCGGTGCTACCCGTGACAACGACCAAACCAGCGTCGCTGACATCAGCCGTGGCAATCTTGCCCACCACGTTGATGGTCACGCCTACCCCCATGGAAGCGGTGGCGGAAGGATCGGCTTGCAGCTTTTCAGCAATCGCAGTACGAGCACTGGACGCAGCAAGAATCAGTTCCGATACCTTGGCACGAACCGTGTAGTCCTGATATGCCGGCAGCGCAACTGCTGCCAGAATGCCGATAATCGCAACGACGATCATCAACTCGATCAGGGTAAAGCCCTTCTGGATTGTTCTCAAATAATTCTCCTGAATGTTATCGGCACCAGATGGAGTCGATATAGGAGAGGAACGCAAGCTACATGCCTAAAATCCGCTTTGGGCACAAATATTTAATAAACAGTCAATACAGCAACTTGAGATGTGAATGCCCTTTCCTTGTCGGGAACACAACCGATATCCGGACGAATTAAAGGCACATAGTGACGCAATTGTGCCCTCTGCCCCGTCCGCGCATAATCGTACAAACTGCCCTCAAGGCTGGCTGACTTCGGCCACTTCCAACGCCAGTTCCAGGGCCTGATCCACGTTTTCCAGCCAGTAAAAAGCCATCGACTCACGTGCTTCAGCCGGAATTTCCTCGTAATCACGCTTGTTTCTGGCCGGTAGCAGGACCCGCTTGATTCCGGCGCGCATGGCCGCCAGAACCTTTTCCTTGATGCCACCAACTGGCAACACCAGACCGCGCAAGCTGATTTCCCCGGTCATGGCGGTGTCACTGCGCAACGGGCGATCAGCGAACAATGACGCCAGCGAGTTGAACATCGCCACCCCGGCACTGGGTCCATCCTTGGGGATGGCGCCCGCTGGCACGTGCACGTGAACGTCGCTCTTCTCGAACAATGCCGAATCGATGCCCAGGCTGGCGGCATGCGACTTCACCAGAGTCAGCGCCGCCTGCGCTGACTCCTTCATCACATCTCCCAACTGTCCGGTCAGGATCAGTCTTCCGCTGCCCGGCGTGCGACTGGCCTCGATGAACAGGATATCTCCGCCGACCGGCGTCCAGGCGAGTCCGGTCGCCACACCAGCCATTCCGGCGCGCAGAGCCACATCGCTTTCAAATTTGACCGGCCCGAGAATGGCGGCAAGGTCACCCACGTCGATACTGATGCGCTGTATTCCGCCTTCAGACTCATTAAGGGCCGTCTCGTCTGCACCTTCTGCAATGCGCACTGCCACATTTCTAGCCACCGAACCAACAGTGCGCTCCAGACTGCGCACACCGGCCTCGCGTGTGTAATCGGCGATGATGGACGCCAGCGCTGCATCGGTGAGTTCGAACTGCTCAGGCTTCAGGCCATTCTCTACCAGTTGCCGGCGCACCAGATAGCGACGAGCGATCTGGCGCTTTTCCTCCTGCGTATAACCGGGGAGCTGCAATATCTCCATGCGGTCGCGCAGCGGACCCGGAATGGTGTCAAGCACGTTGGCCGTGGCAATGAACAGCACCTTGGACAGGTCATAAGGGACCGCGAGATAGTTATCGCAAAAGCTGTTGTTCTGCGCCGGATCCAGCACTTCGAGCATTGCCGAGGACGGATCTCCATGCATGCTGGTGCCGAGCTTGTCGATTTCATCCAGCATCATGACGCTGCCCCGTGTCCCGGCCTTTTTCAATGACTGAATGATGGTACCGGGCAGCGCACCCACATAGGTGCGCCTGTGGCCGCGAATTTCCGCCTCGTCATGTACGCCACCCAGCGCCACGCGCACGAACTTGCGTCCCAGTGCCCGTGCAATCGACTGCCCAAGCGAAGTCTTGCCCACGCCGGGGGGGCCGACCAGACACAAGATCGGGCCGTGACCGGTCGGGTTGAGTTTTCGCACCGCCAGAAACTCCAGCACGCGTTTCTTCACCTTGTCGAGGCCGAAATGATCCTCGTCGAGGATCCTGCGAGCCTCTGCGATATCGATACGATCGGTTTCTGGATCCTTCCACGGCAGCTCGATCAACCAGTCAAGATAGGTACGGATCATGGAATGCTCACCCGAGGCCTCCGACATGCGTTCCAGGCGCTTCAACTCCTTCAGCGCCTGCTTCTCGACCTCTTCAGGCATGCCTGCCTCGGCAATCGCCTTGCGCAGATCTTCAATTTCAGCACTGCCGCCCTCTTCTTCACCGAGCTCCTTCTGGATGGAGCGCAGCTGTTCCTGCAACAGGTATTTGCGCTGCCGGTCGTCCATGCTGGTCTTGGTGCGCTGATCAATCTCGCGCGACAGCTTCATAACCTCGATGCGATGCGACAGCATGCGCAATACCGCGTCCACGCGCTCGCGTATCGGCACAATCTCAAGCACAACCTGCTTTTCGGCGGGTTTGGCGTCCATGAACCCGGCAACGATATCGGCAAGTGAACCGGCCGAGGGCATGTTTTCAACGGTCGCCACCAGTTCCTGCGGTGTCTGCGGCAATAGTTCCAGCGCTTGCTTGGCGCGCTCCTTCAACTGCAGAAAGCTCGCTTCGACTTCGGTACCCGTTGCGTCAGGCTCTTCCAGACGCTCGATACGCGCAACCAGAAACGGATACCCCTGCAGAAATTCAATGATGCGAAAGCGCGCCTGCCCCTGACAGACGATATGGTGTGATCCATCCTGCGCCGTGATATAGCGAAGGATGCCTGCCACCGTGCCGTAGGCGTGCATGTCCTCTGCGGCGGGTGCTTTGACCTCGGCATTTTTCTGCAGCAGCAATCCGATCGGCCGCTCGGCCTTCAAGGCCGCCTGGGCACCGGCAATGGATTTTTCCCGTCCAATCGTGATTGGCAGGATCATGCCGGGGAACAGCACGGTGTTCCTGACCGGAATCAGTATGATCGCGTCCGCCGGAAGCGAAAGCGCTTCACCATCGGAACTGCGGACGATTGCGCCCGGCACCGCTTCCTGCTCAACAGGGTTGCTCTTGTCCAGATTCATCATGATTATCCTAATTGCCTCAATCCAATAACCAGGCAGCCGTTGTCAAACACGCGCTGCAACACCTGATACCTGCCCTCGGGCAGCCCGATACGCCGTTCAAACGGTCCATAGGGAATTTCAAGCCGGTGAATCGCTGCGTCCTTTGCCACGCGTGGCAAAGGACGCTCACCACGCACCACCAGCGTTGTCCCGTCCATGACGACTTCAACGTGATTCTCAGGAACACCCGGCACAGCAAGGAAAATCCACACGTCCTCCGCGCACTGATAAACATCCACTGGAGGCTCCCAGCGACTGCCTGGCGTCCCTCCCACACGAAAGAACTGGCGCTGCAGGCGCTCCGCACTCTGCAACAAATCCAGCGCCTCCGACCACATCCACGATTTTCCTGAACGCATGCCTGATACCCTCCCGTCTGGACGACATGACTCTGTCCAATTCGCTATGCCTGCCCGAACCACCTGCAAACCAAGACTCGGCTTCTCGATTCATCCTAAATGAGGGCGAAAAGCTGCGGCACAAGCCAACAGCACAGTTCGCTTTAAAATCAATGCGTTAGGTAAGCACCGAATTAGTCGGCGCGCACTTTGTGTATCCCCCACTTTGGAGAAAGCACTGTGTAGTGCTTTCTCCATATTTAAGACTTGTGCAGTGTTTCCTTAGCGATTCCAGACAGGGTTCCAACCACAATGCCCCCGCACATGCCCATTCGCTCCGCAAAATGCCTTACAAGCCGTGCACGTACACTCATGCCGACGGGGCTGTGCGCACTGGTGCTGGTCCTGAATGCTTGCTCCCGACCGCCTGAAACCACCGGGCCGCTCCAGGGCTATGTTGAAGGTGAGTTTGCTCTGGTCGCCGCCCCGTCAGCAGGGACGCTGGCCAAGCTGAAAGTGCGTCGCGGCCAAGAGATTGATGCCGGTACCGAATTATTCCAGTTAGAGCGCACCAACGAAGAGGCCGCCGCCCGTGAAGCGAGCGAGCGCCTGCGCAGCAGCGAACAAAGACTGGCCAATCTGCGCATCGGCAAGCGCCCCGCCGAATTGGAAGTCATTGCAGCGCAATCCGCCCAGGCCGCAGCATCCCGAAAACTGTCGGTGGCGCAACTGCAGCAACAGGAAAAACTGTTTGCCGGCGGCTTCATCTCTCAGGCCGCCCTGGATCAGGCGCACGCCAATTACGAGCGTGATATGGCGAAACTGAGCGAGTCCGATGCCCAGGGTCGAGTCGCACGACTGCCTCTGGGGCGCGATGCGGAAATTCGTGCCGCCGAAGCTGAAGTCGCCACGGCGCGCGCCGCCCTCGCCCAGAACGAATGGCGCCTTAATCAGCGCGGCGCTTCGGCACCCGCCAAGGCCCTGGTTCAGGACACGTATTTTGTGGAGGGTGAATGGGTTCCACCCGGCAGGCCAGTGGTCAGCCTGCTGCCGCATGGCAATGTCAAGGTTCGCGTCTTTGTTCCGGAGCAGCGACTGGGCGCAATCAAGCAAGGCGACCGCGTCAGCATTACCTGCGACGGCTGTGGTGCCGCTGTCCCGGCAACAATCACCTTTATTTCTGCTCTGGCGGAATTCACGCCCCCCGTCATTTTCAGCAAGGAGTCACGCGCCAAACTGGTCTACATGGTGGAGGCAAGATCAACCCCGGAAGATGCACGCAAACTGCGGCCCGGGCAGCCCGTCGACGTTGTGTTCCATCCTGCGGCGTCGACCGCGACCGCCGCTCCCTGAGCAACGCCTCATGACCGCAGTCGTTGCCGCTCCACCCGACACCAACCCCGATGGAACCGGTGGCAGTGCCGGCCAGCCGCCGCTGGTCATCGACGTTCACGGTCTCAATAAGCATTTTGGCGACAAGCACGTTGTGCGCGATTTTTCGCTGCAGGTCCGCCGCGGCGAAATTTATGGATTTCTCGGCCCCAATGGCAGCGGCAAGACCACCTCCATCCGCATGTTGTGCGGACTGCTGACGCCGGACTCGGGTAGCGGCACCTGTCTTGGCCATGATGTGATTCGCGACACTGCTGCAATCAAGCGTGAAATAGGCTACATGACGCAGCGCTTTTCGTTGTGGGAAGACCTCACTATTCGCGAAAACCTGGACTTCGTCGCACGCATGTACAGCATGCCTGAGCGCGCCGCCACGGTGCAGAGCGCCTTGACAGAACTGGGACTGGACTCTCGCCAGAACCAGTTGGCCGGTTCTCTGTCTGGCGGCTGGAAACAGCGCCTGGCCCTGGCTGCCTGCATGCTGCATAAACCGAAGCTGCTGCTGCTCGATGAACCGACCGCTGGCGTCGACCCGAAGGCACGCCGCGAATTCTGGGAGGAACTGCACGGCCTGGCGGAATCCGGTCTCTCAGTACTGGTATCAACACATTATATGGATGAAGCCGAGCGCTGCCATCGTCTTGCCTATCTGGCCTACGGGCGCCTGATGGCCACCGGCACGGTGGACGAAGTGATTCATGGCCAGCAACTCATCACCTACGCAGTCACCGGCCCTGACCTCAGCGCGTTGTCGCAGCGACTTCGCACGACACCCGGCGTGGGTCAGATAACACCATTTGGCAACACAATACACGTCACGGGCCGCAACGATGCCGCGCTGGTGGCCGCGCTCGCCGTTCTCGGTGGCGATAGTCGCTACCAGATCGAACGCATCGATGCCACGCTTGAAGATGTGTTCATCAGCCTGATGAACGATGCGACGGACAATTTCCAGTGACATGAACACCTTTTCCTTCACGCGCTGGTACGGCATCATCCTCAAGGAGTTCATCCAGTTGAAGCGCGACCGGCTGACCTTCGGCATGATCATCGGCATTCCGGTCATGCAACTATTGTTGTTTGGCTTCGCCATCAACGCCGACCCGAAGAATCTGCCTGCCGCAGTGCTGTCGCAAGACAACAGCCCCTATGCGCGCAGCTTTGTGCGCGCCATGGAGAACAGCGGTTATTTTCGCGTGGTCCGCCAACTGGACAACGAGGCTCAGGCCAACGAACTGCTTGCCCACGGTGACGTACAATTTGTCGCGACCATACCGGCCGATTTTTCGCGCAAACTGGCTCGTGGTGAACGGCCGCAGTTGCTGCTGGAAGCCGATGCCACCGATCCGTCTGCCACCAACAATGCCATCGGCGCAATGCAGCAACTTGCAGCGACCGCGCTCATTCGCGACCTTGCCGGACCCTTGGCTGACCAGAATCCCGGTCCGCCACCAATCGACCTTCGTGTACACCGGCGCTACAACCCTGAAGGCATAACCGCCTACAACATCGTGCCAGGACTGCTCGGCACAATCTTGACGATGACCATGGTACTGATGACCGGACTTGCCATGACCCGGGAACGCGAACGCGGCACCTTCGAGAACCTGCTGTCCACACCGGCGCGACCTTTCGAAGTCATGACCGGCAAGATTGTGCCCTACATACTGATCGGGCTGATCCAGGTGACGCTCATCTTTCTGGCGGCACGATTTGTCTTTGGCGTGCCGATGAAGGGAAACCTCTTGCTGCTCTACAGCGTGGTGATTCTGTTCATTGCCGCCAATCTCACGCTGGGCATTACCTTTTCTTCGGTGGCCAGGAACCAGCTGCAGGCCATGCAGATGACTTTCTTTTTCTTCCTCCCCTCCATCCTGCTCTCCGGATTCATGTTCCCGTTTCGCGGCATGCCCGAATGGGCGCAATGGCTGAGCAACCTGCTGCCATTGACCCACTTCCTGCTGCTGGTGCGCGGCATCATGCTCAAGGGCAATGAACTGCACGAACTGTGGCCGCAAATCTGGCCCATCGTCGCCTTCATGCTCGCGGTGATCCTGATTGGACTGCGGTTTTACAAGCGCACGCTTGACTGATTGAGCTAGTGAGGAAGTCAGGTAATATGTTATCAATTCCAAGAATATATCTATTGCGAATAACATATTGCATAGTTATTGATATCACAAAATCATTTTTAATGAATCCATGCAGCCGATTGCCGGCCAAGGCAGCCGATGTTTAGCCTCATCAAGTCGCCCGGATTTCGATGCTTCACCGGATTTGGCGTCGTAATTGCCGTGCTATGGCTGTCCATCGTCCTGTCACTGCGGAACCTGGAATCCGATGCCATCGACCGCGCGAATATTGCCGCCAGCAACCTCGCCCACAGTCTGGCCCAGGATGTCGCCTCAAACGTCTGGGCGATTGACTTCACATTGCGGCAATTTCGTGATGAGTGGGTACGCAATCGAAAATCCTTTGTCGAGCTCCTTGAAAGCGAGAGGAAATACCTCCTTGAGCGATCAATTGCGCAAATCGAAGTCACCGATGCCAAAGGCAGGATCGTATTCGACAGCAGCCGGCTCAATGGGCCGCGTAATTACTTGTCCGGCGGCCGAAAAATTGAGCTGAACAAGGATCAGATGGCCGATGAGTTGTCTATCCGTGCGCCTGCACTCGGCCCCATCTGGAATCAATGGACAATCGGGTTTTCGCGTCCGATTCATGACAACCAGCGAAAGTTGACGGGTGTCATGATCGTTTCAGTACCGTCACCCTATATGCAGGACAGCTACGACAGTATCCGCTTGCCGGGAGGCGGCGACATTTCGCTGATCCGATCTGACGGACAGGTCCTCGCCAGCACAACAGAGCATCTGATGCGCATGCTCGGAACGCCGCTCGTACCGGCACAGACCCCGGGCTTGAGACCGAACGACCCGATGTCCGGAATATCCCGCCGTATCAGCCCAATATCCAATACGGAGAGTCTGTTTGCCTACAGCAAGGTACGTGATTATCCGTTGATGCTGAATGTCCGACAGGACTTGAGCGCCGTTTTGGAACCCTACCATGTTCTGCGCAACAATCACTTTATAGGCGGTGCCGTGGCCACCGGCTTGCTGCTGGCGATTGCGCTACTGCTGTTTTTCCGGCAGCGCATCAGTGATACCAACGAACGCGAACGAACCCGGCTCTCGGCCGAATTGCGTGAAAGCGAGGAGAAATTCAGGCTGATCGCAGCGAATATTGATGACGTTATCTGGTCGTCAGACATTTCGATCAATACCAACTTTTATATCAGTCAGTCCTACGAGCGCATCTGGAAACGTTCGCGCGACAGCCTGCTGGAAAACCCCCGTTCCTTTATCGACCCCATCCATCCGGATGACCGCGAGCGTGTGCTGGCAGCGATGAGTGTACGAAGCAAGAAAAAGGGAATACCGTTCGATTACGAGTACAGGATAATTTTACCTGACGGATCCATACGCTGGATCTGGGATCGCGGTTTTCCTGTGAGAGATGAAACCGGCCACGTAGTACGGTATGTCGGGGTCGCTCAGGACGTCACCAGACGCAGGCAGGCCATGGAAGAACTGGCACTCAGCGAAAAACGATTCCGCACCCTCGTCAATGCCTCCGCCACGGTCATCTATCAAACCGATGCGGCTGGCCTTCCCATTGGCGACTGCATCAGCTGGCGTCAGTTCACCGGCCAGACCGAGGAAGATGTGGCCGGCATGAAGTGGATCAAGGCCATACATCCGGACGATCGCGCAACGATGGAAAGCACGCTTTCCGCGGCGCTCATTGACAAGATGCCGTACGAGACGGAGGTTCGCCTGAGGCGCTCCGATGGCGAGTGGCGCCACATGCGTGTTCGTGGTGTCCCGGTTTTTTATTCAGGCAACGAAATCCGGGAATGGATCTGCGCCTACGAAGACATCACCAAAGGGAAGTTGATCGAAGAAGAAATCCACCAACTCAATCGCGAACTGGAACAGCGCGTCGATGACCGTGCTGCAGAACTGACGGCCACCGTCAGCGCACTTCGGATGCAAGTCGAAGAACGGCGCCTCGCCGAAGCCAAGGCGCTGACGCTCGCCGAGCGCTTGGGGGGCGTGACGCGGCGCCTTGGTCAAGCCCAGGAAGATGAGCGACGGCGATTGGCGGTGGAACTTCACGACGGCGTGTGCTCAAACCTGACCGCCATCGGCCTCAACCTCGAACACCTGAAGAGGCAACTGACGAAAATCAATCTGGCGGAAATTGAAAACCGCCTGGTCAATGTCGTTTCGATGATTGACGAGGCCAAGGCCAATGCAACTGACATCAGCGTCGACCTTCGTCCGCTGCTTCGCGACAACAGGGATCTGCGCTCAGCCCTGGAGGATTATGGGCGGAAGTTCTGGCATAACACAGGCATAACCGTTGAATTCAAGGGACAGGGAAGTGATACCGGTTTGCAGGGAGAAGCGAAAATCGCGCTATTCAGGATTGCCCAGGAGGCGCTCACGAACTGCGCCAAACATGCCAAAGGCAAGACGATCATCATTGAACTCAGCATGGGCGCTGCCGGCCTGTGCTTGAGCATATGCGATGACGGCGCTGGATTCGATCTGGCCAAAGTCAGCACCGGAAAATCCGGCATGGGACTGCTCTCGATGCAGGAACGCGCAGAGTCTATTGGTGGCGTCCTGCATGTTGAATCAATGATTGGCGGCGGCACACGGGTTACCGTAACAATCGGCGCCGCTCAGAGCGCCTAGCTCGAAAGATTCGCGAGCGGCATCTTTCGCCGGCTTGCCTCAATTACCACCTGCGCCCGGCTGTTGACATTAAGCACCCGAAATATTGCGTTGACATGCGTTTTGACCGTGCCCTCGGCGAGCCCCAGTTCCAGGCAAATCTGTTTGTTCGTCATGCCACGCAGCAGACAATTGAGCACATCCGACTGCCTTGGAGACAGTCCGGCGACCGCCCCCCCGGGGGACTGGCGTTGCTCAATATTCTGCGTTGGGTCGCCGTTCGCCCCCACCAGGATAGTGCTTGGCAGCGCGATATTGCCGTTCAGCGCATGCCCCAGGAATTCCGAAAGCAATGTCGTGGGGGAAGACTTGCAGATGTATCCTGCGGCACCACGCTCGAGCGCATCCACTATGGTGGTGCGAGTTTCATCCGAAGACAGCATCACCACCACCAGTTTCGGATACTGCGCCTTCATCTGATCCAGCAGATCCAGCCCATTTCGATCCGGCAGGTGAACATCAAGCAGCACCATGTCAATATCCGGTTGCTGTTCAAGCATGGTCAGGGCTTCCATTCCATTCCTGGCCTCCACGGTATGGATGCCGGTGCTGATTTCATGCGCCATATGAACCAGGGCGTCGCGAATCAGTCCATGGTCATCGCATATAAGAAGTTTCGTACATTTCATTTCTATACTTTCTATCTAGCGCGCATGCATCCAGCCTGAAACCGCGCTCATCATTTTGCCAGAAGCGCGAACCCGCAATCTGGCACCAGGGACCACAGGCGGAGATGCCGGAACAATTGCTTGCCGCCTCAGTACAAAACCGCCAAGCATGAGTGAATATGGATCCAGTTGACCCTGCACAAACTAATCCGAACGGATTAATCCCATCGGTCGACTTTTCTGCAATTGGTCGAGTTACATTTTTAAGTGCAACATATACCCTTCAGGAATCAGGAAAGGGTATCTCATTCCAGCTGATTCCTGGGTTTTACTCCAGCTGACCAGCCGTTGTTGGCTTGCAGAACCAAACGTAGGACAAAGCGAAATTATGCACGCGAATCCGTCAGGTGATCTGCCACTGCACAGAATCAATCTTGATCTCATCGGATCGCAGCTCGTCAGGGCAGCAGCTGCGCTGACAAACTCCGAAGCCGAGTTGGCACAAATCGTGGCAGAACTCGCCGAGTTGACCAATGAGCAGATTGGCCCCGATGACAGTTCGACGATTGATGCAGCGAGCATGCGTTGCCGCGAAGCTCGCCACCGCACCCGGGAATTACGTGCACATATCGAGCGGCTGCGAAACGACTACACCCGCCTGGACATTGCTGTTCACAGGCCTGATTACTGTGGCGCGAACGACCAGTGGGAAGCGCAACGCCACCCCATCCAGCGGATCGCCACGCATTTGGACGCGTTCGGCAATCTCAAACGCAGCTGGGAGCACCACTCTGGTGTTTGCGCCACCTACCTGCATCAAAATCTGATGCCCGAGGGTCCTGCAGCGAGGAAATTGATGTTCAGACAGGCAGGTTCGTTGTTTGCCCTCTGTGCAGCCTTCCTTCAGTACTATTTCCTGGATGTGAACTTGCAGATTGCACGATTGCCGGCAACCATCGTGCGCCTGACTTGAGTGCCCTGATGAAGCGCCCCGCCTTGAGTCTTGAAGATGCACAAGTGACAGAATCAGTCAGGACTCATTGCGGCAATTGGCCGCAGCGGTATGTATATCAACAATTGAATCAGTAAAGGTACTGCAATGACGAGATCGGATTTGATCACCAAACTCGCGCAACGCCATGCACTGTTGACCGAACAGGATGCCGAGATGGTCGTGAAGGCCATTCTGAACAGCATGATGAAGTATCTCAGCGAAGGTGAGCGGATTGAAATTCGCGGATTCGGCAGTTTCTGCATCAACAGCCGTTCTCCGCGCGTCGGTCGCAATCCAAAGTCAGGGGAAATTGTGCTGGTCCCGGCAAAGCGTGCCACCCACTTCAAGGCTGCCAAGGAACTGCGAGATCGCGTCAATCGAAATACGTCATCAGCCGGCAGCGATCAACCGGACTAAGCGCATAACGGGCGCCACAGATCACTCCTCCGCAGTAACACCCGACGCCTTGATGACACGAGCCCAGCGCTCATGATCTTTCCTGAGAAATGCAGCAAACTCCTCGGGCGTATCGCCGACAACAACGGCGCCAAGCCCTTTCATTCGTGATTTGATATCGGCCTTTGCCAGGGATTTGCGCATCTCACCGGACAAGCGGCTGACGATGGCCGGAGAGGTGCCGGCCGGCGCCAGCACCCCGACCCAGGGCGCGGTCGCCACCAACTCCGGGAAGCCCGCCTGAGCCATGGTCGGAATATCCGGAAAATCCGGGTCAGGCGTGGCGGTTCCGACGGCAATGACCTTGAGTTTCCTCGCCGCCATCTGGTCCGCTATTCCGACAATCGGATAAAACATGAAACTCACGCGTCCGGACATCACCTCTGCCAGGGCAGGACCATTCCCCTTGAAGGGGACATTGATCATTTTGGTGCCGGTCATGTTCTCCAACCAGGCACCGGCCAGGTGTGAGGAGCCGCCAATCCCCGACGTGCCATAACTGACGCTGTTCTCCCTGGTCTTGGCCAGCGCAGCCAAATCCTTCATGGAATTAAAACTGGAGCTGGGTGCAGTCACCACAACCATGGGCAGCAGCGCCGCGTTGGACACCGGCGCAAAGTCCTTGAACGGATCGTATTTTGCCTTGGTGTTTGGCAATAGCGCGTTCACCAGCAACGACAATGACGAAAACAGCAGTGTGTACCCGTCTGGCGCGGCATGAGCTACCGCTTCTGTCGCAATAATGGCATTGGCCCCGACTCGATTCTCGACAATCACCGACTGCCCCATCGGAATACTCATGTCCTGAGCCATCACGCGCGCGATCACATCAGTGGGGCCGCCAGCGGCGAAGCCAACCAGCATCCTGACCGGCTTGTTCGGATAATTCTGCGCATAACCAGGTGCACTGCTCAGGGCACCAACCAGAAACGTACCGACACAACCCGCTGCGACCAATAATTTTTTCAATGTCCCCTCCTTGTTATACGCGCCCTGTTGACTGTTTTACATCGGATTGCCCCCCACATCAAGCCGCTACACAACCGCGCCTGCCGAAATGAATTGCTTCAAGCCATTCGGGGGGCAAAGAGTCTGCATATCGCATCTCCTTGATGTATCGCAAGGGGAGCAACGGACTGCCTGCCAGGATCGCGTACAGGCGACCCGAAAAACAAAACAGCTACTCGGAACGTCGGCAGCTGCGTTATCCTTCGGGTCATCCCATGAAAATATTTTACGGCTGGCGCATCGTATTCGCCGGCGGCGCCATTCAGTTTCTGCAGGGCCTTTTGCTGCACCACGCCTTCGGCGCCTACTTCGCGGTGCTGATCGAGGAACGTGGCTGGAGCAAGACGGCCCTGTCGGGCGCCGCCGCCATGCAGCCGCTGGAGGCGGCCATGCTCGGCCCGGCACTGGGCTGGATGGTCGATCGCTTCGGGTCCCAAGGCATCATCCGCGCCGGTATCGTGACCTTCGGCATCGGCTTCATGCTGCTCAGCCAGATCGATACACTGGTCGGCTTTTATGCGGCTTACTTTGTCATCGCCCTGGGTTCCAGCCTGTGCGGCAATTTCGCCATCAGCGTGGCCATCATCCAGTGGTTCGAAAAGCGCCGTGCGCGCGCACTCTCCGCGGTGCAATTCGGCAGCGCCCTCGGCGGCATCTGCGTGTTCGCGGTGGCGTGGTCGATGCAGCATTTCGGCTGGCGCCCGACAGCGTTTGTCTCTGGCGCTATTGCCATCGTGGTCGGCTGGCCGCTGGCGCGTGTCATCCGCAGCCGGCCGGAGGATCATGGCGAAACAGTCGACGGCCTGCCACCGTCCTCCGCGAATACCGATCCGCAAGCGGCAGAGACGAAACCCCAGCGTGAATTCACCACGCGCGAGGCACTGCGCACCAGCGCTTTCTGGCTGATCTCTCTGGGCCACGGCTTCGCGCTGCTGGTGGTCATGGCCGTGATCGTGCATGCCATTACGCACATCAAGGAGGGCCTGGGCTATACGGTGGCGCAGGCATCGCTGGTCATTATGCTGGTGACGGCGTCGCAACTCACTGGTGTGCTGCTGGGCTGGGTCATCGGTGACCGCTTTGAAAAACGCTTCGTCTGCGCCGCCTGCATGCTCATGCACGCCGCCGGCATGCTCATGCTCACCTATGCCACTGGTCCGGTGATGCTCGCCGCATTCGCCATCGTGCATGGCACCGCCTGGGGCCTGCGAGGGCCGTTCATGCAGGCCATCCGCGCCGACTACTTCGGGCGCAAATCCATCGGCATGATCATCGGGCTATCGTCCCTGATCATCGTCATCGGCCAGATCGGCGGGCCGATGATCGCCGGTGCGCTTGCCGACTGGACGGGCAACTATCGCGCCGGCTTTACGTTGCTGGCGATACTGTCAGGCATGGGATCGCTGTTTTTCATGCTGGCGAAGCGCCCCGAATAGAACGCAATACGGAGCGATGCATAAAGGAGGATATTGGATGACATGGACTCATACGCTCGCGGCAGCGCTGATCGCCGCCTTGAATATCACTGGGGCACTGGCGCAGACCGGCGCCTACCCCAACAAGCCCATGCGCTGGGTCGTTCCCTACGTGCCCGGTGGCGGCGCCGATGTCATTGCCCGCCCCCTGTCAATCAAGGTAGGCGAGGCCTTTGGCCAGCAGATCATCTATGACAACCGCGGTGGCGGTGGCGGCTTCATCGCTGCCGAGATGGTCGCCAAAGCAACACCTGATGGTTACACCTTTCTGGTGGGCGCCGGTGCAACGCATATTTTTTCGACCCTGTTATACGACAAGATCCCTTTCGATCCAGTCAAGGACTTCGCCCCCATCACCAAGTTTGCGACCATTCCTGCAGTGCTCGTGGCATACCCGGGCTTTCCGCCCAGAGCCATTCAAGAGCTGGTGGCGTATGCCAGGGCCAATCCGGGCAAAATCAATTGGGCATCTTCAGGTAATGGCGCGGGCGGCCACCTGGCAATGGTCATGTTTGCGCAGATGGCCGGCATCAAGGTTGTGCACGTCCCGTACAAGGGCGCGGGGCCGGCAACCACTGCGACACTTGCTGGCGAAACTGCATTGCTGTTCACCAACACCGGTGTTGCGCTGTCCCAAATCAAATCGGGCAAGCTGAGGGCAATCGGTTTTGCCGGAACGAAACGCCTGCCCCTGTTACCTGACCTCCCCACCATCGAAGAGTCGGGTTTTCCAGGCTTTGAGTCGAGCACCTTCTACGGCCTGCTCGCCCCGGCCGGAACACCGGCTGCCATCATCAAACTGCAACACGACACCATCGCGAAGGTGATCAACTCACCGGAGACGCTGGCGCGCTTTGCCAGCGACGGCTCCATCGCAGTCGCCAACACGCCCGAGCAGTTTGCCGAAGAAAACCGGCTGGAAGTGGCGAAGTGGGCAAAGATCATTCGGGAAAACAACATCCGGGCCGATTAAACTTTACGCCTTTGCCTTCTCCGGCCGTGGCGCCAGCACGATCTGGGTCTGGGTGACAATCGCCGCCCTGCTCCCGTCGGCATTGCTGATCGTCGTCTGCCAGACATTGGTGGAGCGGCCCAGATGCAGTGCAATTGAGACCGCCGTAAGCATGGGTGACACGGCCGCAGCGAAAAAATTGGTCTTCGACTCCATGGTGACGGTGCGATATCCGGGCGCCAGATTATTGATGGTGCCGGCCGCCCCGACCGCATCGGCAAACGCCATGACTGCTCCGCCATGAACAAAGCCCCCTCTGGTGAGGTGTATCTCCTTGACCGGCATTTCGGCGATCACTTTCTTGCGCGAGATCGCGGTAATCCGCATGCCGAGGGCGCGTGGCAACGCGCTGGTCAGTTCGGGGGTGGGTTTGGAGCTTTTTGTCTTGGAAAGTACTGACGTTTTTTTGGCTGTCATTCTCTGTCACTCATCTTGAAGTTGAAATTGGTTACCAGATCACCTTGCACGCCTGCTGCGAAGTCTCAATCCAGGCAGGATGATCAATGCGAAGCCCCGATGCACGATCAACTGATTACAACGGCTCCGCACCCGTTGCCTTGATCACTTTCGCCCAGCGCACGATCTCGGCCTTGATAAATGCACCGAACTCTTCGGGCGTGCTGCTACCGGCTTCGGCGCCTTCAGCTGCGAGTCGCTCGGCAACGTCCGGCTGCCTGAGGCCCTTCCCTATGACGGTGTCGAGTCTTGAGACAATATCATTTGCAGTGCCCGCCGGCGCCACCACGCCGAACCAGGTGCTGACATCATAGCCGGGCAGCCCCGCTTCGCTGATGGTGGGCAGATCGGGCACTGCCGCCGAGCGCTTCGCCGACGATACTGCAAGTGCCCGCAACCGCCCCGCCTTGACGTGCGCCAGCAGCGCCGGAATGCCGGTAATGGTCAGCGCAGTTTCTCCGGCAATCAGATCCGTCGTCAGTTGTGCCGCGCCCTTGTAGGGTATTTCCCTGATATCAACACCGGCCATCAACTTGAAGTACTCCACAGCAAGATAGGGTGCGCCACCGGCACCCGAGGAACCATACTTGAGTTCGCCCGGACGCGCCTTGGCCAGCGCAATCAATTCTTTCACGGACCGAACCGGCAACGCTGAATTCACCACCAGCATGTTAGGCACGATGGCCACCAGGGTTACTGGTGAGAAGTTGCGCACCGGATCATAGGGCAGCGTGGCGTACAGGGCAGGATTGACCGCCAGTATGCCGACGGTGGCCACCAACAGCGTGTAACCGTCGGGTTTCGCCTTGGCGACGATCTCCGCGCCCAGATTGCCGGCCGCGCCGGGGCGGTTGTCGATAAGCGCCTGCACGCCAAGAGCCTCGGTCATTTTCTGACCCACAGTGCGCGCCAGAATGTCGGTGGAGCCACCGGGTGTAAACGGAACCACCAACCGTATCGGCCGGGATGGGTATGTTTGCGCGACAGTCTCTGTCGTTGCAAGCACCACCAATAGCGGCAACATCAGTTTGCAGAGCAGGCGTTTCATGTCATTCCACCTTCAACCAGTCGGGATTGGCAACAAATGCGGCCGTGATCCGGCGCGCCCGGGTGTCGCGATCGAGATTGGCGACCAGGCCGAGCACCTGCGCAACACGCCCTGCCGGCAGCGCGCCTGCAACGGTATCCTCGAACAGCGCACCAAGTTCGTCCCAGCTCATGCGCCGATGCGGGCTGCCGCGCGGATGCGGCACCCGCGCGACAAATTCCCGTCCGTCGACCAGGCGGATGGTCACGCGCGACGGCACTTCCTCGGTGTTGGTGCCGGCCTCGACCTCGGCATCCAGCACGCAACGCACGCGGCTGGCCAGCGCGCATATTTCAGGAGCCACCAGCGCGGACTCAAAATCTTCACGGCGCAACCCGGCGCGAGCACCGCGCTCGCGCCCGATTGCCAGCGACATGGCCAGACTGAATGGCACGCTCATCTGCGCGCTTTGCAGATCGTGAGGATCTGTATGGGTAAGCCGGCCTTGGATCACTTGGGGAATGCCCACCTCAACGTCCACGATCTGCTCCGGCGTCAGGCCGTGCTCACTGCCCAGCGACAGACCAGCGTCGACCGAGGCCTGCAAGCGTCCTGCGCCGGCATGGATTTTCGCACTCACTTCCAGCAGGCGATATTCGCACCCGAGTGCAGCGGTGACCTGCGTCGGGTCGCATGCGTCGGAGAACGCCCGAAAAAATCCCGCCTCCCCCTCGAGGATATCCCTGGGACCCCAGATGCCCTGCTGCGTCAGCAGGGCTGCCATGACCCCGGACTCGGCACCAAGGGCACCATTGATGCGTTTGATGACCGAACCCGAGTGGTAGAACTGCGCGAGGCCACCGGCATAACTCGACGCCGCACCCAGCGCACCAGCCATGTCCTCCGCATTGAAGTGCAGCAGCTTTCCCACCGCCAGCGCCGCGCCAAGCGCGCCGCAGCTTGAAGTCGACATGAATCCGCGATTGAACATGGACGGCTGCGTTGCCAGTCCGATGCGCAGCGAAGCCTCGTAGCCGATGATGGCTGCTTCGAGCAGTTCCCGGCCACTGGCATCGGTTCTTTCTGCCATCGCCAGGACCGCAGGCAGGATGGATGCGCCAGCATGATGCATGGAACCGACGTGCGTGTCGTCCAGGTCGCAGGCATGAGCAAAGGCGCCATTGACGAAAGCCGCGCGCGCGGCATCCAGATGATCACCGAACAGCAATACGGTGCTGTCGCCCGTGCCTCCAAGCGACAACGTAAGGCGACGCGCAGAACGACTCCAGGGCAGTCGCGCCCCCACCGTGACCACCCGCAGAAAATCGAGCACCTTCGCCTTCATGCTGTCGACGACGACAGCCGGCGCGGCTTCCAGCCTGAAGCCCGCGGCCCATTCGGCCAGGACGGCCGTCGTTCCTTTAGTCGTACTTAATGACATGTGACGAATTCTCCCCTTTGATCTTTTCCGTGCGCACCAAATGTTACAGGGAGAATTGCATCACGGCCGGCCTTATTCAAAGGCCGGCCATTTCATTCCGGCCGGCTCCTGCTAATCCCCGGTGATACCGGCCTCCTTGATGACCTTGCCCATGCCAGCCATTTCTGCGGCCATGACGGCCCTGAACTCCTCGGGGGTACCGCCAATTGTTTCCAGCCCGGAGGCAAGAAATTTTTCCTTGATATCCGACTGCCCCAGCATCTTCACGATCTCCTGGTTCAATCGCGCAATGATCGCTGCGGGCGTTCTGGCCGCGGCCAGCATGCCGTACGTCGAAACCGCTTCATATCCTGGCAGCCCGGACGAAGCCACGGTGGGCAACCCCGGAAACAGCGCAGACGGTTTGGCGCTGGTGACGCCCAGCGCCTTGAGGCGCCCAGACTTCACGAATGACACTCCGGCCCCCGCCGTGGCAAATGACAACTGCACCTCACCTGCCACCAACGCCGTCACCGCGGGCCCGCCACCGCGATAGGCGATGCGCACGATATGAACACCGGCCATGGCCTTGAAGAGCTCCGCCGCCAGATGCGGCGCATTGCCCGAATTGCCCGACGAGTAATTCAACTGACCCGGTCTGGCCTTGGCGTAGGCGATCAACTCCTTTACTGAAGAGACTGGAAGAGACGGATTCACCACCAGAATGGTCGGCGCGCCGGCCACCAGCGCAATCGGCGCAAAATCCTTCAATGGATCGAATACGACATCACTCTGCAGAAAGGGCAGCAACCAGATCGAGCTGGCGTAGAACATCAGGGTATAACCGTCCGGCGGCGCCTTGATCACGGCATCTCTCACGACAATTGCGCTGGCCCGGTTCTCCACGACAACCGGATGTCCCAGTGCAGTGGCAAGGCTCGATGCAATCAGCCTCGCAGAGAAATCGGTTCCGCCGGCAACCGTTCCGGTGATGACGCGTATGGTCTTGTTCGGATACTCCTGAGCGTGCGCATGCAGGGAGACTCCGGCAATAGCCAACAACAGTGCAGTTCTGCAGATCACTCGACAGCTGGATTTCATCGGTCACCCCTCCCAATCTGTTCATCGATTCGCTTCGCGCCGAACGCCTGCGCCGGCCATTGCCCTGATCACATCATTTGTTCTTCTTGCGATCGAAAAACGCCTGCGCCATGCGGCGCGGTTCATCCGTGGTGCGCGCCTCGATGCAGGCCTTGATTCCCTGATTGATCGCATCGGTAATCGACATGCGCTCCCAGTCCTTGTTCAGCCGCTTTTGCAGCCGAATGGCCCGGGGGCCGGCCGAGCAGATGGAAGTCAGCCATTTCTCGACGGCGGCATCCAGTTGTGCACTGGGCACCATCCGTTGCAGAAACCCGATTTGCAGCGATTCCTGTGCGTCGATGAGTTCTCCGGTAAACACCAGCTCGCAGGTTTTTCCCCAACCGATCAGGCCGGGCAACAGACACGCCTCCATGCCACAGGGTATTCCGAACTTGACTTCGGGCATGCCGAATTTCGCCGTGTCGGCACCAACACGCATATCGCAGGAGGCGGCGATCTCCATGCCGGCACCCAGGCAATACCCGTTGATGCGCGCGATCACCGGAACGGGAAGTTCGCGCAAAAGATCGCATGTGATATGCGTATTGTTGCTGACGGCTGCCGAGTCGTGATCATTATCGACCTCGGACAGCTCTTTCAGATCCGCACCGCCGATGAAGGATTTGTCACCGGCGCCGGTAATGACCGCGGCACGCAGGTTTTCGATATTCGACAGCGCGCGCAGCGCTGCGATGAGGTCGAGCTTCCCCTGGATCGTGAGGGCATTTCGTTTTTCCGGATTGTTCACGGTGACGTAGGCAACGCGGCCCGCTTCGCCGCGCTCTTCGATCCGGGTCAGTACAAGTGAATTTGCAGCCATATTGTTTCTCCGAAGTTTTTTGAGCGCCATATCCTGCGGAATGGCAAGGAAAGAAAATTCGGAAAAGTATAGCTTTAACTGCTGGCGGCCGGTTAAGCAACCAGCCGAAGCAACACCAGCCGAATCAATAGCCAGTGCGACAACCGCCTATGCGCGTGCGCCCACCAGCGGAAGATAACGGTTGCAGCGCCAGTCCTGTATCAGGTGATGATTAATCATTGCCTCGAAAGCATCCCCGATCATCTGTTCGGTCAATCCGTTGGTCAGTATCGCTCTTTCCAGTGTATGCAGGCTCCGCAGCAAGTCGGCATGATCATTCTTGTGACGATCGTACTCGGGATAGTCATGGATGCGCATCAGCACTTCTTCCACCGTGAAACAAATCTCGAAATCCTTGACCAGCATCGACAGCGCCGAATGCATGTCATTCCAGTTTCCACCTTCGGCCAGGGTCTTCCTGAGGAACGCCAGGCGTACTAGCATGAGCCTGCGCCGCTCATCCAGTTCCGGTATTCCTTCTGAACCGTCATATGTGCATCTCATGATGTGCTCCTGTGCTCGATTGCGTATTTGCATAAGCCAGGGAGTCGCATAATCCAGACCACAGCCTGTCAACGGGTGCCAACTAATTCACAATTGGGGGTATTTACCGACAAGCGGTAGCGCTTCGCCGCTGAACGGAAGGTCGCCGACGGTCGTTTGTCTTGATAGCGTCATGTGACCTGTACGGTTTTCATCAGTAATGCCGAAATTGCGTCAGGTCAACTCTGCGCTTGCCTATTCCTCGAGTTTGATTCCAACGTCCTGGACCACTTTGCGCCAGCGCGCACTTTCGAGCGCGATGACTTGCCTGAATTGCGCCGGGCTGTTGCCCACCGGAATGTTGCCATCGGCCTCCAGCATGGCAACCACCTCCGGCGACTTCGCTCCCTTGACAAACCCCTCACTCAGCTTGTTGACAATCACTGCGGGCGTTGCCCCCGGCGCGAGAAACCCCATCCAGTTGACCCAGTTGTAGTCGGGTATTCCCTGTTCAGCGATGGTCGGCACGCCGGGCAGAAGCTTTGAACGCTCATTGTTCATGACCGCCAGGGGGCGCAACTTTCCCGCCCGCAAATTCGGCAAGGCAAGTGCCAACGTGAACGGAGACACATCCAGGCGCCCCGCCAGCATATCGAGCATGACTGGCGCTATGCCCTTGTAGTGCACGAAGGTCATCGTTGTACTGGTTGCGATGTTCATCCAGGAACTGGCCACATGGGTGGCACTGCCGGCGCCAGACGTCCCATAGTTGACCGACCCGGGGTTGGACTTCAGATACGCAATAAACTCCGCGAAGGTCTTCACTGGAAATGACGCGCGTGCTGTCAGCACAGTGACCCGCTGGCTCACCAGCGATAGCGGCGCAAAATCCCGCACAGCGTCGAATGGCAGATCCTTGTACAGGGCCCCGAACAGGGTAAGGCTCGAGTTTGTCGCCAATAGCGTGTATCCATCCGGGGCGGCCTTTGCTACATAGGCAACGCCGATGGTCCCTCCGGCCCCCGCCTTGTAATCCACAATAAACGGCTGCCCAAGCGAATCACTCATCATCCGGGAATGCAGTCGCGCTTCGTTGTCGATCGGCCCGCCCGCCGCCGTGGATGAAATCAGCGTCACCGGTCGCGACGGAAATACACCGGCGTTACCCTGGGCAATGACCGCACCTGAAAACAGCATCATCACCGTACTCAACATCCGCAATCGCATATGCCGCATATTGATTCCCCCTTGATAACATCGGACAAAGAAGACCTGCGTACTTACGGGCAGACTGGCTTTGGTCAGCCAATTTCGCTCATCAAAGCGAGTTTGCTTCTAAGAGGCCATTTCAGAATTAACTGAAATGGCCCCTGTTGTAGGGGAGCATGAGGGGAGTATCCCCTCATTTTGAAATGAGGTCCAAGCCGCAAGACCATGAGGGCCTCTTGAGGAGCGCGTGTGCGACGCCGTGCCTGCTATGACACGCAGTACTGAAGCCGTACGATTTTCATTCGCAGGAGTGATCTGAGTATCGATTGTCTTCACGAGCCTTCCCCCCCTCCATGCAAATTATGCGGATTGTCCACAGTTCCTTGGCTGGCATTTACGTACAGCATCTTAGCGGTTGCGGGGCATCGTGGTAGCATCGTTTTCGCAACAACCGCTAATCATGCAATCCGGAAACGACAGAGGCCATTGAATGCAATTATCGCGAAAATTCTTTAGATATGGCATATTTTTATCAGTATTGAATATATTTGTTTTTGTTCTGTACACGCCCGCCGTGTTTGCCCAAGCCAAACCCGCCCAGGGCTCGGACTATCCGAACCGGCCGGTCAAGTTCATCATCGCTCAGGCCCCCGGCGGCAATGCCGACTTCATCGCCCGGCTGGTCGCGGCGAAACTGGGCGAAGCCATGGGCCAGTCCTTTGTCACCGACAATCGCCCCGGCGCCGGTGGCATCCCTGCCACCGATGCCACCGCCAAGGCCAGTCCGGATGGCTACACAGTGCTCCTGACCGGGAGTTCATTCGGACTCAATCCCGGGCTATACACCAGCCTGCCTTACGATCCGCTGAAGGACCTCGCCCCCATCACCATGCCGTCGAATGCACCCAATATGGTAGTACTGACGCAGTCGCTGCCAGCACGAAACATCAAGGAACTGGTCGACCTGGCGCGGGCCCGGCCGGGAGAACTCAATTTCGGTTCCTCGGCCAATGGCGGCGCCGGACATCTTGCCGGCGAGCTGCTGAAAATGATGGCCAGCATCAACATGACGCATGTGCCCTACAAGGGTGCCGCACCGGCCCTGATCGACCTGATGGCAGGACGCATCCAGCTCAGTTTTGCCACGATTCCCTCGGTCATGGGGCATGTCCGTTCGGGCAAGCTGCGCGCCATTGCCGTGACCAGCGCCAGGCGCTCAGGCGCGGCGCCCGAACTGCCAACCATGATCGAAGCGGGCTACCCCGGCTTCGAGATCGGTGCCTGGCAGGGCATATTCACCACGACCGGAACGCCCAAACCCGTGATCGATCGGCTCAATCGCGAAATCATCAAGGCCATGCGCGCCCCCGATGTCCTTAAACGGCTCGCCGACGAAGGCGCCGAACCCGTCGGCAATTCGCCGGAGGAGTTCGCGCAATGGCTGAGAGTGGAAATCCCCAAGTGGACCCAATTCATCAAGACGGTCGGGATCAAGGTTGATTGACATGCCATCAGCTTGGTACGGGCTTGGCACGCCATCAGTCCTTACCGGAGCAGGTCTGCCGTGATAAGATTCCCCGCCGTTGTTAATAAAAAGCCGGGTCTCGGCGATGCAGTGAACCAGGGAACTCACCCCCTCTATTGCAGCACCGCCAGGTAGTTACCGCGAGACAAACGGATCGCAGTTCTCCAGTGAGTGGTTGATGTAACCCTATCCCCATTTCAAGTCGCAGGAGGAATCACCTGATGGAATCATCGCGTTTACCACTGGCTGGCGTTAAGGTCATTGAATTGTGTCTGGCCCGCGCGGGCCCCACCTGCATTCGCCACCTGGCCGATTGGGGCGCGGAGGTCATCAAGGTCGAAGCACCGGATGTCGCCGCCGAGGATGTCACCGGCAAGCGTGACGGTTTTGACTTCCAGAACCTGCATCGCAACAAGCGCACCATTCGGCTGAACCTGAAGGACCCTGATGGCTATGCTGCGTTCATGCGCCTGGTCAAACAGTCCGACGTGCTGGTGGAGAACATGCGCGCCACGGTCAAGTACCGCCTCAATGTCGCATGGGCAGACGTGCACAAGGTCAATCCGCGACTGGTCTATGGCAGCCTGAGCGGCTTTGGCCAGACCGGTCCCTACAGCACCCGTGGCGGCGTGGATCAGATCGCCCAGGGCATGTCCGGCCTGATGTCGGTCACCGGCCTGCCCGGACAGGGCCCGGTTCGCGTCGGCATCGCTGTCGGCGACATGACTGCAGGCAATCTGCTTGCAATGGGCATCATGATGGCGCTGTTCGACCGCGAACGTTGCGGCGAAGGGCGCTGGGTGCATACCAGCCTGCTCGAATCGCTGATCTTCATGCTCGATTTCCAGGCCTCGCGCTGGCTGATGGACAAAGACATCCCGGGCCAGGCCGGCAATCATCACCCCACCGGCATACCGACCGGCGTCTATCCCAGCAGCGACGGGCACTTCAACCTGGCCGGCAGTTCGACCCGGTTGTGGATGCGCTCCTGCGATGTGCTGGGCAAGCCGGAATGGAAGGACAAGGAAGAATGGTCCACCCAGAACGGGCGCAGTGCTGATCGCGTCAAGCTTAACGGCAGCATTGCCGAGATCACCAAGACCAAGCCGACGGCTTACTGGATGAAGGCATTCGAAGAGGCCGGCATTCCATGCGGCCCGATCTACACCGTTGACCAGGTCTTCGATGATCCGCAGGTCAAGCATCTGGGCATGGCGGCACCGGTGGTGCATCCACGCCTGGGTAAACTTGACCTGGTGGCTTCGCCAATCAACTTCGAGGGCACGCCCAGGGTCATTCGGACGGCAACCCCCGAAGGCGGCCAGGACACCGACGCGATCATGTCCGAACTGGGCTATTCGCCAGATGAAATCGCCACCTTCCGCAAGAAGAGCATCATCACCTGAGCATCACCTGCAGGGGAACGGAATTGACGCACGTCGATTCCGTTCTGCCCACCTCCTCACGATGAAGGAACGACCATGAGCACAGCAACTCTGGATGCTGCCACGCCCGCGGGCACGGACAAGATCATTTCCATCAAGGAAGGCGGCATCGGCTGGCTGATCTTCAACAACCCGGAACGGCGCAACGCGGTATCGCAGGAGATGTCCGAAGCCGCTGGAATAGTGCTGCAGGATTTCGCCACTGACCCTGCTGTGCGTGTGGTCATCCTGCGCGGCGCGGGCGACAAGGCCTTCATTTCCGGCGGTGATATTTCAAAATTCGAAAAACAGGGCGCCACACCCGAACTGAGGGCCCAGTGGGAAAAAGTCAAGGCCGACACCCGTAATCTGCTTTACACCATCGAAAAGCCCACCATCGCGATGATTCGCGGCTTCTGCCTCGGCGGCGGGTTAGCCTATGCGCTCAACTGTGACATCCGCATTTGCAGTGACAACTCGAAATTCGGCATTCCGGCTGCCAAGCTGAGTATCGGTTATGGCGCCGCGGGCATACGTCAACTCATGGATCTGGTGGGCCCGTCGTCGGCCAAGGATATTCTCTATACCGCGCGCCAATACAACGCCGAAGAAGCATTGCGCATGGGTCTGGTCAACATGGTTGTCCCGGAAGCCGAACTGGAGAGTTTCACGCGCTCCTACGCGGAAGTCATCGCCGGCAATGCACCGCTGGCCATCCTCAATGCCAAAACGGCGATCAATGAACTGGTGAAAGACCCCACCCATCGCGACATGGCATTGGTGGCAAAGCGCGCCGATGCCGCCACCGGCAGCCAGGATCACATTGAAGGTCGCAAGGCCTTTCTCGAAAAACGCAAACCGGTGTTCACCGGCAAATAGGCAGGGAAAACACATCATGGCAACGACTGTAGAAGCGCCCATCACCGACCGGATCATCGCCAAAAAGGAAGGCGGCATCGGCTGGCTGATCTTCAACAACCCGGAGCGGCTCAATGCCGTGTCACTGGAAATGTCCCAGGCTGCCGCAGACGTGGTCAGGGAATTCAGCCGTGACCCGGAAGTGCGCGTGATCATTCTGCGTGGTGGCGGCGAGAAGGCCTTCATCTCGGGCGGTGACATTTCCAAATTCGCCGGCCAGCGTTCCACACCGGCAGACCGCGCCAACTACGAAAAGATTTCCGAAGGCTCCCGCGAAACGCTCTACAGCTGCGAGAAGCCGACCATCGCCATGATCCGCGGCTACTGCCTCGGCGGCGGCATGGCCTGGGCGCTGCAGTGCGACCTGCGCATTTGCAGCGAAAATTCGCGCTTTGGCATCCCGGCGGCAAAACTCAGCATCGGCTATGCCTCCAGGGGTATCAGGCAACTCATCGACCTGGTCGGTCCGTCGGCCGCAAAGGAAGTGTTGTATACGGCGAAGCAGTACAACGCCGCCGAAGCACTGGCGATGGGCCTGGTCAACCAGGTGGTGCCGGCAGCGGAACTCGAGAGCTTCACGCGCTCCTACGCCGAAGTCATCGCCAACAACGCCCCGCTGGCCATCCTCAATGCCAAGACGGCCATCAACGAACTGGTCAAGGACCCCGACCAGCGCGACATGGCCCTGGTGGCCAGGCGCGCCGATGCGGCTACCGGCAGCCAGGATCACATCGAAGGCCGCAAAGCCTTCCTCGAAAAGCGCAAGCCGGTGTTTACCGGGAAGTAATCTTCGGCTCGGCGCCAATACCTTACAAGCCCGCAGCCTTGCGGGCTTTTTCATTGGTGATACTCAAAGCAAACTTCATAAGAAAGGATTTCCATACCTCGGGCTTTGGGTGCGGATGATGTGTATCCGTACCCAAAGCCCGAGGCCGCAAGCGAAGCGCGCGAGGACCTCCGACAATGCCCTCAACGGGCGATGAATCCGGTCATGTTTTGTGTGCGGATGATGAGGCTATCCGCTCACAAAACATGACCTCTGTTCAAGCCCTCAGGCTTCATTTTGCAAGCCGGCTCTCGATTCCTCGCTCAGGCAAGCGGCTTCTTCAATTTTCGCCGCAACCATTTCTCCATCAACGCGGCAATCTCCAGATTGTTCTTCTCCAGCATCATCATATGGCCGTTGCCGCGTATTCCATGGCGTTCAAGGCGCATATGATCGTTGGCCACGCCAGCCTGCTTCAGATAGCGCGAAAGGCCGTGGTCATACTGGGCATGGTATGACGCCTCGCCGGTCAGGATCAGGATCGGGATGCCAGCCAGGCGTGGCAGACGCCGCGCCGGTTTACGTTGCAGCCAGATGCGAAACAGATCCTGCGCATCCTGCTTTTCTTGAAGCACGATATCGATTTCAGCCGGATCGCTCACCGGCGGATCGTAGGTCAGCGGTTCGCGTGACAGCCCCCACGGGCGTTCAACCATGCCTTCGGGCATCTCGGTATCGTGGAACAGCGGGCCATTGGGCTCCACCGCCAGCACAGCTTTGACCAGATGCGGCCGCGCATCGGCAACGCACCAGCCAAAGGGACCGGACTGCGAATGCGTCAGCAATACGGCAGGCCCGATGCGGTCGAGCAACGCAATCAGCGCGCGCACCGAATGCTTTTCCTGCAACGGCCGGTCCATGCCCCGGTATTGTGACGCGATGAATTCGTCAAAGACCGCGTCGCCACGCATGCCGGTACCCGGCCACTGGGTATGCAGCACCGATTGCGGCCACTTGCGCGCCCGCGACACGGCAGTAAATCGATCTTCCACGCCGGCAATATCCATTTTCGACTTCGGACCATAGTCGCTGTCGATGTAGGGCGACTTGCCGCGGCCGGGCTGATCCACCACATGCACGGGCCAGCCCTTCTTCAGAAAATAATCCGCCCACCCGGGACGTCCATCCGGAGTGCCGGTGAAATTGGTACCCTGCTGTCCGCCGCCATGCACCATCACCACCGGATAGCGCCTCGCAGCGGAAGCGGCTCGAACCGGTATCTGGTAGCGCACGTACATCTGCCCGGTCATGCAGGACGGATCGGCCGCGTTGTCGTAGCTTCCGCCGACATAGAACGAACCCTGTTCCTGAATGCGCAGCGGCCAAATCAATTCCTTCGTCGATTCCTTTGTCGATTGCTTTGCTCCGTGCTCGGCTGAACTCATATTGACCTCCATATTAATATGATCGTTTTTATATTTGCATCAGCTTATAAAAGCTATTTTCATTGGAATAGTCATCATTTCTCATATTCAGAATTGGCCTGAAGCAATGCGATAGACCACCCCTGCCGCATCATGTCCGGAGGCCACCAGCACGAAATCCGATAAAGGCCAGTCAATCGGCTCCATCACGGGCACATTGGCGAAAGCGTTGACATTGCGTAGCAGCGTCACATGCGGCACGAAAGGTTTGTGATCGACCGTGACTCCGGCGCGATCCAGCGCATCGCGCAACCGGCCAACTGCGCTTTGAAGTATTTCCGGGGCATCGCCACCCGCCCACACGATGTGATTGTGTTTCCAGAATGCACAGCGATCCAGCCTCATCACACCGGGTTCAAGCCTGACTGAGCGTGCCGCATCTTCAATCGCTGGCATCCTGTCGATGCCGGTCTCGCCCAGAAAAGCCAGCGTCATGTGCAGATTGCGCGATTGCATGGCACGGCCACCCGCCACCGCATGCGCCTGATCGCGCCAGCCGGCGAGCGCGGCGCGCACCCCGGGCTGCGGCCAAAGCGCGAAGAACAGGCGCTGCGTGCGTCCCGATTGCACTCGCCCGGGTTGCTCGCGCTGGCCTAAGCGGCGTTCTGCTGCAGCCAGTTGTCTATCCAATCGGCTATCTGCAGGTTGCCATGGTCCAGCATCATCATGTGCGTATGACCGGGCATGCCATGCGCATCGGCATGGCAGAAGTCCGCCTTCTTGCCCATGCCATTCATCGCTGCCACCAACAGCCTGCTGTCACGCGCTGCGGACTCCAATCCCGAACCGGAGACGTGTCCACCGCTCAGGCCCAGGTAAGCCACTCCGCCAAAGGCACTCGCCATCTGTTCTGCCGAGGCCGGTCCCGCAGGAAATCGGCAGTGCCCTTCGACATTGACCAGCGCCCTCACCAGTTCCGGTGTCGTCGCTGCGAGTTGTACGCCGTAGCTGCCCGATTGCGAATGCACGAACACGATGGACGGCCCGATCTTCTGCAACAACGAGTGCAATGCCGCGACTGTTTCGCGCGGGTTGGAGAGCGTGGTGTCGGTATTGGGCATGCGCTGCGCCATGTACAGATCCAGCCCTGTCCTGGGGAAGCGGCAATCCCACCACCACATCCCTGCGGAGGGCCCGAGCCGCGCCACCATCCAGGCTCGCGCATAACTCAGACGGGGAAAGCCTGCGGCCGGAATACAATCAGCGCGCGACTCGACCGCGGCCTGATTGACGCCCGTCACATCCCAGCTGGAACGGCCGCGCCCGACATGGTCAACCAGATAAACCGGATGCCCCCGACGCACGAAATACGTCGCCCAGCCTTCGCGGCCGTCGGGCGTGGTCTTCCAGATCATGCCGGTGTGGTTCGAGCCGTGCACCATGACGATGGGCGCCTTGCCGGTATCGACATTCGGAATCATGTACTCCACGTACATCTGGTCGATGATGATGCGGCCGGGACTGATCGAGGCGCCGGCATTCGGAAATTCCGTAACAACGCTCTTCCCGTTGACAAAGAATGCACCCACGTCCCGCAGTGCCAATGGCGCCGCCAGGGACGAGCGCGCAATCGACGGCGCGGCTGCTGGGTTGGCGTTGACCACGGCTGCTTTCATGTTCTTGCCGAGCCATTCGCCTATCCAGGCAGCCAGTTCCAGGTTGCCGTGCTCCATCATCAGCATGTGCGAATAACCGCGCATCCCGTGTTCGTGCGGGGCGAAGTAATACGCATTGCCGCCCTGCTGATTGACCTTGTCCACGACCGGACGAATCAGATGATCGCCGCGCCAGACGTTATCCCCGGCCACCACCAGCATGGGCACCGGAACCAGGCCCGTGATCTGCGCTTCGTTTAGCGCGTAACGCGCCAGCCCCTCGACATTGACCCACGCCCTCACCAAGTCCGGCGCCGCAATGGCCGTCAGCGCGCCATAGGCACCCGATTGCGAGTGCACGATGAGTATCGACGATCCGATTCGCCGCAACAGCGTGATCAGGGCCGCCACCGTTTCCATTGGATTGCCCAGCATGACTTCGGTATTCGGCACCAGTTGCGCCAGATACTGATCCAGGGCCTCCTTCGGGAACCGCGTATCGGGATACCACTCATCCGGGCCGGGACCGAAACGGAACTCCCACGCCCGCTCGCAGGTAAAGCGCATGAAGCCGGCCTCGGGAAGGAGTTCGGCCTTGCCTTGCTCCCTGGCCTGATTGAGCCGGGTCGCATCCCAGCCGGAACGCGCCCGGCCGACATGATCGACCACATAGACCGGGTGCCCCTGCCGCGCAAAATAGGTCGCCCAGCCCTCGCGACCATCCGGCGTGGTCAGATAGGTCATGCCGCTATGGCCCGAGCCATGCACCATGACAATCGGCGCCTTCAACTGCGCGACATCGGGGATCATGTACTCGACGCACATCTGATCGACAATAATGACGCCGCGCTTTTGCGGTTCGGCTACATCCGGCAGCGCGGATGCGGTCGTCTTGCCGTTGATATAAAAGCCACCGATATCCTTGAAAAGAAAGCGCGCGGTTGCTGCGACTACCGGCGAAACATCCGGCACGACGCCGGTGTCGGCAGTCGTCGCTTCGACTGCCACAGCGCTATCTGCCACCAATGCCGGTGGCTCACTCACCTTCTTCCGGCGCGGCTTGCGCACATTGGGAGTCGCATCGTCCGGGTTCGCTTTGCGTCGGCGAGGCTTGGACGGTTCGCTCGGTTTGCCCGCCTCGGCATTCACGGCCGGCTGGATTGATTCGGCAGGCTTGATCGTCTCGGTCGTGTCGGTGACCTTGATCACTTCGTCCGCCGTCGCGGCCTCGACCAACTTGGCCTCCCTGGCCACTTTGGAGGCCTTGGTGACTTTGGTGGTCTCAGGAACCGTGGCGTCTTGAATGGCCGGCAGAACCTCGACGGGCTGAGCCAAATTGACTGCGTCTTCAGACTTGGCAACTTTGGCTGCCTTGGCTGCCTTGGCTGCCTTGGCTGACTTGCCTGCCTTGGCTGACTTGCCTGCCTTGGCTGACTTGCCTGACTTGCCCGCTTGGCTGCGCTTTCCGACCTTGGGATCTTCCCCTTTACTGCTCTTTCCAGACTTCACGCTCTTCCTTGCAACCATGTCTCCCCCCAAAGTGAAAGGTGAACGAAGTGTATCTGCCCGTCGAACCGGCTACTCGGATGGCTCCACGCGAAGTATCTGCCGAACCAGTGTCACCGCCTCGGCGGCGATGCCTTCACCGCGCCCGGTAAACCCCAGTCGTTCGGTTGTTTTTGCCTTGATGTTGATGGCCGCCACGCTCACACCAAGGTCTGACGCAATATTGACGATCATGGCGGGAATATGCGGCGCCATCTTGGGCGCCTGCGCGATGATGGTGGCATCGACATTCAACACCGTCCAATCCTGGGCATCCAGCTTCTTGCCAACCTCACGCAGCAACACGCGACTGTCCACGCCCTTGTAGCGAGGGTCGGTATCCGGAAAATGCCGGCCAATGTCGCCCATCCCGGCCGCACCGAGCAGCGCATCGCATATCGCGTGCAACAGCACATCGGCATCCGAATGGCCATCCAGCCCCTTCTCGAAGGGGATATCCACGCCACCGATAATGAGCTTGCGCCCGACCACCAGTGCGTGCACGTCAAAGCCCTGTCCTATGCGCATAGTGCTCCCTACGACTTTCGTTCAGCCCGGCTGCCCAGTATCAACCCCGCCAATGCCAGGTCGCCGGCCACCGTCACTTTGATATTCATTGAACTGCCCCGCACCAGTCGGGGATGCAATCCCAGCATTTCCACTGCGCTGGCTTCGTCGGTTACCTGGGTCGCTTCGTGCAGCGCGCGCAGCAGCAGACCATGCCGGAACATCTGCGGTGTCTGAGCCTGCCACAAGCCTTCGCGCGACTCCGTCGCACTGATGCGCTCGGCTGCATTGCCGCGCTTGAGGGTGTCTGCGACGGGAATGGCCAGAATGCCGCCATCACTGTGTTCTTCCACGCCGATAGAGAGCAGCCTGCGCAATTCGTCCGCTCCGAGGCAAGGCCGGGCGGCATCGTGAACCAGCACCCAATCGTCGGCATCAATGACATCGGATGCGGCGACCAGCCCGTTCAGCACGCTGTCACGCCGCGATGCGCCACCGCAGTACAGCGGCTCGATGCGATTGCCGAAGGCCGACCGATCCAGCATGCGGAATTGCTCGTCCAAGGCAGACAGCACGATAAAGACGATTTCGATCTCCGCTGCCGCAAGCAGGCTGTTCGCGGCATGCAGCAACATGGGGAGCTCACCAATGCTGCGATATTGCTTGGGCAGAAAGGCTTCCCTGGTGCCTTCTTGAGCATTCGCACCCGCCGCAAAACGCTCGCCCGTACCCGCGGCGGCAATCAAGCCAAAATATCGAGAAGTCAAGTGCTTATGCTCTTCTGGGTGAGGGCGCTGAGACGTATAATTATAGCCGTCTTCCCCGCTCTCAATGCGTCGCCCACACACGACGATGCCCTTGAAGCGGGTTTTGCTATTTATACGCCCGCTTTGAATGCACCTCCATGAACGCGTCAGCCAGTACCGAACCATCCGAAACCGAAGCCACCCTCGCACAGGCTGAGGAAGCTCGCGTGCCGGCAGCATTATCTCCGCTGCCGGGCTCCTCCGATGCCTTGGCGGTCGCAAGGCTGGCGCGCAGCGCTGCAACACCAGCGATGGTCCTGTGCGCGCATCCGGCGGACGCCGCCCGGTTGCACGACGAAGTGGCCTGGTTCGATCCGGGCTTGCGCGTGACCCTGTTCCCCGATTGGGAAACACTGCCTTATGACGGGTTCTCGCCGCACCACGACCTGATCTCGGAGCGACTGGAAACGCTGCACCGCATCGCGCGGCATGAATTCGACCTGCTCATCGTGCCTGCAACCACGGCACTGGTGCGCATCGCACCGCCATCCTTCCTGGCCGCCTACACCTTCTTCCTCAAGAAGAACGAAAAGCTGGCCATCGATCCGCTGCGTTCGCAACTCACACTGGCCGGTTACAGCCACGTCTCCCAGGTGGTTGCCCCCGGTGAGTATTGCGTGCGCGGCGGCCTGGTCGATCTCTTCCCCATGGGCAGCGTGCTGCCCTATCGCATCGAACTGCTGGATGACGAGATCGAATCCATCCGCACCTTTGATGCCGACACCCAGCGCACCTTGTATACGGTGCCTGAAATACGTTTACTGCCGGCGCGGGAATTTCCAACCGATGACGCGGCGCGCACACGCTTTCGCGCACAATTCCGTGAGTCTTTCGAAGGTGATCCGTCCAAGAGCACCATCTACAAGGATATTTCCAACGGCGTCGTCCCCCCCGGCATCGAGTACTTTCTGCCATTGTTCTTCGAAAAACCGGCAACCCTGTTCGACTACCTGCCCGAAGGCACCCGGCTGGCACTGCATGGGGACGTGCACCCGGAACTGGCTGAATTCGGGCAGGACGCGGCTTCGCGTTACAAGGTGCTCGGTGGCGATCGCTCCCGGCCGGTGCTGCCGCCCAATCGCCTCTTCCTCAACACCGAGCAGTTCTTTCTGGAGACCAAGCGCTTCCCGCGCTCGACCATACAGCTGACCGGTGTGCAGGTCGTGCCCAATGTGGGAGTAGAACGGCGCGCTGCCGATCCATTGCATCGCCTCAAGGCCTGGCTGGCCTCAAGCGCGATAGCGCACACGGTGGACCGTGTGCTGGTGCTGGCCGAGTCACCCGGAAGGCGCGAAACACTGTCCCAGTATTTCGCCGAATATGGATTGCGGCCGGCAATGGCTGACAGTTTTGCCGCATTCAACGCAGCCGATGCGCCACTCATGCTGGGCGTGGCGCCGCTGCTCAATGGCTTTGTGCTGCCGGACGAACACCTGGCCATCGTCACCGAATCAGAACTGTACACCGGCACCGCCCGCACCCACGCGCGCGAGCGCGCCCGCCAGACTTCCATTGAAGGCATGCTGCGGGACCTGTCCGAACTG
This sequence comes from Betaproteobacteria bacterium, assembly GCA_947479645.1. Lineage (GTDB taxonomy): Bacteria > Pseudomonadota > Gammaproteobacteria > Burkholderiales > SG8-39 > CAIYPG01. The sequence continues at coordinate 225,861 of CANKAJ010000001.1, forward strand.
CGCGTCGGTGATCCGGTGGTGCACACGCTGCATGGTGTGGGTCGCTATCAAGGCCTGGTCAATCTGGATCTGGGCGAGGGCGAAGGGGAGTTCCTCCTCATTGCCTACGCCGGCGAGGACAAGCTCTACGTGCCGGTAGCGCAGCTGTCGCAGATCGCCCGCTACACCGGCGGGCCGCCGGAGACGGCGCCCGTCCACAAGCTCGGTGGCGATGCCTGGGAAAAAGCCAAGAAGAAAGCGGCCAAACAGGTCCGCGATACCGCCGCCGAATTGCTTCACTTGTATGCCCAGCGCGCCGCGCGCCAGGGCCGCGTGTTCAAGATCAATCAGCATGACTACGAAGCCTTCGCCGAAGGCTTCGGCTTCGAGGAAACACCGGACCAGGCCGGCGCCATCAAAGCGGTGATCGATGACCTGACCCAGGGCAAGCCCATGGACCGGCTGATCTGCGGCGACGTCGGTTTTGGCAAAACCGAAGTGGCGCTGCGCGCCGCCTTTGTCGCGGTGGCCGACGGCATGCAGGTGGCGGTGTTGACTCCGACCACGCTGCTGGCCGAACAGCACTTCCAGACTTTTTCCGATCGCTTCGCCGACTGGCCAGTGAAGCTGGCCGAGCTGTCGCGTTTTCGCACCGCCAAGGAAACCGCCGCAGGCGTGGCGGGTCTCGCCACCGGAGAAATCGATATCGTCATTGGCACCCACAAACTGCTGCAGAAGGACGTGCAGTTCAAGCGCCTGGGCCTGGTCATCGTCGACGAGGAGCATCGCTTCGGCGTGCGCCAGAAGGAAGCCCTGAAAAAACTGCGCAGCGAAGTCGATGTGTTGACCCTGACGGCAACGCCGATTCCCCGCACGCTGGCCATGTCGCTGGAGGGCCTGCGCGACCTGTCCGTGATCGCTACCGCGCCGCAGCGGCGCCTGGCCATCAAGACCTTCGTGCAGCCCTACTCGCCCGCCGTGGTACGCGAAGCGGCGCTGCGGGAACTCAAACGCGGTGGCCAGATTTACTTCCTGCACAACGACGTGCAGACCATACAGCTGATGCGCGAACGTCTGGAGAAACTGTTGCCCGAAGCGCGCATCGTGGTGGCACACGGACAGATGCCGGACGTGGAACTGGAACGCGTGATGCGCGACTTCGTGCAGCAGCGCTCCAACATGCTGTTGTGCTCGACCATCATCGAGACCGGCATCGACATCCCGACCGCCAACACCATCATCATGCACCGCGCCGACAAGTTCGGCCTGGCGCAACTGCACCAGTTGCGCGGCCGCGTCGGCCGCTCGCACCACCAGGCCTACGCCTATCTGCTCACGCCGGACGAGGAGGCGCTGTCCGCCAATGCCAAGAAGCGGCTGGAAGCCATTCAGATGATGGAAGAGCTCGGCTCGGGGTTCTTCCTCGCCATGCACGACCTGGAAATCCGCGGCGCCGGCGAAGTGCTGGGCGAATCGCAATCGGGCGAACTGCAGGCGGTCGGCTTCAACCTCTACACGGACATGTTGAATCACGCCGTGCGCTCGCTGAAGGCCGGCCGCGAGCCCGACCTGTCACAACCCTTTGATACCGTCACCGAAATCAACCTGCACGTGCCGGCCTTGCTGCCCTCGGATTACTGCCACGATGTGCATGAGCGCCTGGTGCTGTACAAGCGCTTCGCCAATTGCGAAACCACCGACCAGCTCGACCTGATGCGCGAAGAACTGGTGGACCGATTCGGCGAACTACCCGGCGCCGCGCGCGTGCTGATCGAGAGTCACCGGCTGCGCATCATGGGCAAACCTCTTGGCGTGGCCCGCCTGGACGCCACCAGTGAAACCATACAACTGCAGTTTGTGCCGAGTCCGCCACTGGATCCGGTCGCCATCATGAAGATGGTGCAAAAGAATCGCGGCTGGCGACTGACCGGACCGACCAAGCTTCGCGTCGAATGCGTCACCAGTGAACTGGAAGAACGCAGCGCCGCCGTGCGCCGCGTGTATCAACTACTGGGTGCCGCTGCAATTACGACCCCATGACGCGCATGCGACTTGTATTGCCGGCAACGGTACTGGGATTGGCGCTGTGCGGCTCATCACCTCCGGCCGTGTCCCAAACGCCGTTAGCACCACGCAATACCGACCCTCGCATCATCATGGCGATGGCGCTGAAGGCATTTGACAGCGGCGACACTCAGACCGCATTGCAATCGCTGCGCCCATTAGGCTATGCCGGCAATCGCGAGGTCCAGTACCTGCTGGGACAAATGCTGGAATCCGCACCAGGAGCAACGCGCGCCTTCCACACCGAAGCCGCCAACTGGTATCTGCGCGCCGCCGTCGCTGGGCATGTGGGCGCCATGAACAATCTGGCCGCATTGCATGTCGATGGTCGCGGCGTACCGGTGGATTACACGGTGGCGCGGCAATGGTATGAGCGCGCCGCCGCCTCGGGCAACGTGCTGTCGCAATACAACCTGGCCCTGCTCCATGGCAGGGGCCAGGGCGTTCCGCGCGACGATCGCCTCATGCTCACCTGGCTGGAGCGTGCCGCCAAGGCCGGCTACGATCGCGCCCAGGCGCAACTGGGACGGGTGATCCTCGACGGCACGGGTACTGAGCCCAACCCGGCCAAGGCAGCCGAATGGTTTCGTCTGGCCGCGGATCAGGGCAATGCCCAGGCGCAATACCACCTTGGCGCGCTGATGCAGAAAGGCGCGGGCCTGGCCCGCAACCTGGATGAATCGCAGGTCTGGCTCAAGCGCGCCGCCGATCAAGGGCACGCGCTCGCCGCCTGGGAACTGGCCGTGATCTACGAAATGGGGCTGGCCGTCGTGTCTGACGCTGCACTGGCGATGATGTATTACAAACGCGCCGCCATAGCCGGGCATGTGCCGGCCATCGAACGGCTATTGCAGATCTATCGCAATGGCGGTCTGGGAGAGTCAGCGGATGCGACCGCCGCGCAGATATGGAATGACCGGCTCAAGGCGATCCTCACCAACAAGGTCACGCCACCGGCTCGCTGATCAATTTTTTACAGAGAGTGGCGTAACGTGGCGACAAAGTGATAACAAGCCGTTTCAAGATGGACGCCCGGCAAGTGTGTCATTCCGAGCGCAGCGAGGAATCTGCTTCTTGCGCACTACGAAAAGCGGATTTCTCGCTTCGCTCGAAATGACAATATTGAAATTATTAGAGATGCCCTTAATTCAATCCAGTACGTGCGACACCAGCCCGTCGGCCAGTTTCGGCTCGAACCAGGTGGACTTCGGCGGCATGACGCTTCCCGCGTCAGCCACCGCCATCAGGTCCGTCATCGAAGTCGGATGCAGCGCGAACGCCGCCGCCATTTCACCGCTGGCCACGCGTTTCTCCAGTTCCTCCAGTCCGCGGATGCCGCCGACAAAATCGATGCGTTTGTCACGCCGCAAGTCATTGATGCCGAGCACCGGCGCGAGCAGGTGATCCGACAGCAGGCTCACATCCAGTCGCGCCACCGGATCATTGCAGGCCGCAAGCGCAGCCTTGATCTGCAGGCGATACCACTGGCCTTCGACATATAGGCCGACTTCACCATGGCATGCCGGTCTGACCGCCGCAGTGCTCGGCTCTACGGCGTAGCTGGCCGCTATGCGCGCCAGAAAATCACTGGTGCTCAAGCCTCCCAGATCGGTCACGACGCGGTTGTAATCCAGGATGCGCATCTGATGGTGCGGAAAGGCCACCACCTGAAAATAGTTGTAACTTTCCTTGCCCGTGTGACGCGGGTTGGCAGCACGGCGGGCTGCGGCGACTCGCGATGCCGCAGCCGAGCGATGATGCCCGTCGGCAATGTACAACGCCGGCATGGCATCGAACGCATTGGTTAGCCGCTCCAGCGTGTCGCGGTCGCGAATGGCCCAGATGGTATGGCGAACGCCGGTGTCTGCAGTGACATCGGAGTCGGGCGCCCCGGCAGAAGCTTGCAGCAGGATATCGTCCACTTGCGACGCTGGAGGATAGGCCAGCAGCACCGGTCCGGTCTGCGCATTGGTTGCCTCGATCTGACGCACCCGATCGTCTTCCTTGTCCGGACGAGTGAACTCGTGCTTGCGAATGCGATTGGCGTCGTACTGCGCAACCGAAGCTGCAGCGACCAATCCGATCTGCGTGTGCCCGTTCATGATCAGGCGGTAGGCGTAGTAGCAGGGCTCGGCATCCCGGCGCAACACGCCCTTCTCCACCATGGTCCGGAGATTCTCAGCCGCCTTGGCGTAGACCGGCGCAGAGTAGACGTCGACCCCGTCAGGCAGATCGATTTCGGGTTTGGATACGTGCAGGAAGCTCCAGGGCTTGCCCGTCACACGCGAACGCGCTTCCGCGCTGGAGAGCACATCATAAGGCGGCGCAGCCACATCGGCGGCACGTTCGGGCACCGGCCGCAGGCCGGTAAATGGCTGGATCAGGTGCACGCCCGAATCCTCCGTAAAAGGAGGTGATTTTACCTGACGTGGGTTGGCGAGGCTCAGTGATATAGTTGGCGAAAGACCAATAAGAAAATCACGATCAGGTCTCAATCCAGCGGTACCGCAAGGTTTCATTCCACCGGAGTGATGGAGTGCCCATGAACAAGTCCTCATTCGCAATTCTTGCAATGCTTGCAGCAGGCATGCTCGCCGTGCTGGGCTCGCCTGATCTGGCCGCGCAGAACACGACCGGCACCTATCCTTCAAGACCGGTCACCATCATCAGCCCCTATGTACCCGGCGCCGTGACCGACAAGGACGGACGCGTCTGGAGCCAGAAACTGACACAGGCACTCGGCAAACCGTTCGTGCTGGATTTCAAGCCTGGCGCGGGCAGCACCATCGGCACCCATTATGTCGCCAAGGCCGCTCCTGACGGACACACGCTGCTGATCATCACCTCCGGCTTCACGGTCACCGCGGCGATGTACAAGGACCTGCCCTACGATCCGCTGAAGGATCTGGCCCCCGTATCCCTGACCGCGGAGCGGCCCGTCACCGTATTGATCAATCCGCGACTGCCGATCAGGAACTTCGTTGAATACACCACCTATGCCAGGGCACACCCGAATGAACTGAACTTCGGCACCTCCGGCGCCGGCAGCATCCTGCACATGGCAGGCGCCTGGATGCACAGTGCCACCGGCACCGAGGTCACCTTCGTGCACTACAAGGGGTCTGCGCCCATGCTGGTCGATCTGGTGGCCGGTCGCGTCGATGCGGCGCCATCGAACATCTTCAATGCCATGCCCTTTATCAGTTCAGGCAAATTGCGGCCCATTGCAATCGCCAGCGCCACCCGATCGCAGATGCTCCCGGGCATCCGCACGGTAGCCGAACAGGGCATCCCCGGCTACGGCTATTCGGCCTGGGGAGGACTGCTCTCACCAGCCGGTGTTCCGGCGGTCATCATCAACAAGCTATCCGGCGAAATCGCCAAATACGTCAAGGAACCGGACGTCATCGAGAAACTGACTGGCGATGGCACCGTGCTGATCGGCAGCACGCCGGAAGCATTCCGGCAAACCCTGGTCACGGAAATCACGCGCTGGAAAGGCCTGGCGCAGCAATTCAATATCAAGGCGGCAGATGACTAGAACTCATTTCAACATGAGGGCGCAGTTTGGCCAATGACTCCCGGCATTCATGTGTCTTGCACGTCTGCAAGTGACGTACAAGGCATACCTGTTCGACCCGGTAGAATATCCCCTCAATCACGCTCAACAAATCGAAAAGCAAAAAGGAAGAACCGATGATCAACGCAGCCTTGAAAACCGTACTCCGTTGCGGCGGACTGGCCGAAGAACTGGCCGACACCATTACATTCAAGGGCGCCGACCCGGTCATTCCAACGCAATATCGCGTCGGTACCGCGGGGTCCGCGGCACTGGGCGCCATGGCCCTGGCCATGGCCGATATCCGCCAGGCGCAAACCGGCCGGCGTCCCGACATTGCCATCGATGTGCGCGGCGCGACGGCCTCCCTGCGCAGCAGCAAGTACGTGCAGATCGACGGCAAGCCGCCGGAGAAGCGCGACGGCGTCAGCGGCTTTTACCCGGTGGCCAATGGCCGCTGGGTTTATTTCCACTGCAATCACTGGCCCCATGAGGCAGCCGTGCTGCGCGTGCTGGGCGTGCCTGCCGATGTGAAGCAGGTGGCGGCAGCGGCTTTGAAATGGAATGCCTTCGAACTGGAGCAGGCGGTTGACGTGGCGGGCGGCTGCGCACCGGCCGTGCGAACGGTCGAAGAGTGGAATGCGCTGCCCAACACGCCTTTCCTCAACGCCGAACCCCTGGTCGATATCCGCAAGATCGGCGACAGCGCCCCCATCCCCCTGCCACGCGGCGAACGCCCGTTGTCCGGTTTGAAGGTATTGGACCTGACGCGCGTGCTGGCGGGCCCCACTTCGGCACGACTGCTGGCCGAGAACGGCGCGGACGTCCTGAAGGTGACCTGCGACAAGCACCCGGACTCGCCCATCAACGAAATGGACACCGGCTATGGCAAGCGCAAGGCCGTGGTGAATATCGACACCCCCGCCGGACGCGAGCGTTTCACCGCGCTGATGCGCCAATGCGATGTATTCAGCCAGGCCTACCGGCCCGGTGCACTGGCCGGTCTGGGCTTCTCGCACGAGCAGGTGATGGCGCTGCGTCCCGGCATCGTCTATGCCAGCCTCAACGCATTCGGCCACACCGGCCCCTGGCGCGGTCGCCGCGGTTTTGACACGGTGGTGCAGACGGCCTGCGGCATGGCCAATATTTCGGGGCGCGGCAAGGAGCCGCAATTTACCCCAGTGTCATCGCTTGACTACATCACGGGCTACCTGATGACCTATGGCGTGCTGGTCGCGTTGAAACGCCGTCACACCGAAGGGGGCAGCTACAGTGTCAACGTCTCGCTCGGTCGCGCCATGGAATGGATGACGGGCATGGGATTGCTCGACATGCCGGTGGTCGACGCGATGCCGGCAGAACTGCCTGAAATTGCGAACTGGCTGACCGAGGTGTCCACACCTCTTGGCCGACTGACGCGCCTGCGCCCCATCATTCAGTATTCGGACGACGTGCTGAACACGCTGCCGGCATGGACGGTGAATGCGGCGCCAGACGCAGCCTGGCTCAAATAAATCAGGAGAATGCGGTGAACACAGCCAATCTGCCTAATCTATTCACGCCGATCACCATCGGCCAGCGCACCATCCGCAACCGCATCGTGTTCCTGCCCCACGCCACCGGCCTGGGCATCGAGGGCCTGCCCTCTGAAGCGCACGCGGCCTACTATGCGCGCCGTGCCGAGGGCGGTGTCGGCATGATCATTCAGGAAGCCACGCCGGTGCATGTCGCCAGCCTGGGACGGCCGACTCACGTGAAGGGCTACGACCCGCGTGTCGCCGCGCCGATGCGCAAGATCTCCGATGCAGTTCACAAGGGCGGCGCCATGATGCTGGCACAGATCAGCCATCGCGGCCTGGGCGCCATGCCGATGTTTTCCGGTATGGCGGTATGGGCGCCCAGTCCGTCGCGCTCGCCGCATACCGGCGAGATCGCACATGCGCTGACCCTGGGTGACATCAAGGAAGTGGTAGCCGGCTTTGTGCAAACGGCGCGCAATTGCATCGAAGGCGGCTATGACGGCGTCGAGGTGCATGCCACGCACGGTCACCTGCTCAACAGTTTCATCAGTTCCAAACTGAACTGGCGGCGCGATGCCTATGGCGGCCCCATCGAGAATCGCATGCGGCTGTTGCTGGAGGTACTGGAGGCGCTGCGCAAGCTGCCGCTGGGCATCCTGGGCATACGCATCGGGCAGCCGGCCTGGAATACCGGACCGGACGCCGACGACGCCCCCAAGATCATCCGCGCCATCGAACCCCTGGTCGATTACATCTCGGTCACGGGCGGCACGCAAGCCACCAAACACCTCAACATGGGGGACTTCTATTCCAAGCCGGGCTACATGCTGGAACTGGCGCGTCAGGTCAAGAGCATCACCAAACATCCGGTCATCGCGGCCGGCCGCCTGAGCAATCCGGAGCTTGCGGCGCAGGTGCTGGAACAAAACATGGCGGACATGGTCGGCATGGCGCGCGGCCTCATCTGCGACCCGGAATGGGCACGCAAGGTCGAAGCGAAAACGACCGACACCATCCGCCCGTGCATCGCCTGCAACAACTGCGTCGAACGCATCGACACCGGCGTCACCATCGGCTGCCTGTTCAACCCGAGGACGGGACGTGAATCACAACTGCCGCTGGTGCCGGCAAAATCCGCTGTCGCGGGCAAACGCGTGCTGGTCGTCGGGGGCGGGCCGGCGGGCATGCAGGCAGCACTGCGCGCCTCGGAGCATGGCATGCGCGTCACCCTCGTGGAGGCAGGCAGCACACTGGGAGGCCAGATGTCACTGGCCGCCTCCGTTCCGGGGCGCGATGCGTTCGCCACCGTCAACGATTATCTGCAGCGCGAACTGAAGCGCTCTGGCGCAGAAGTCGTGCTGAATAAACGACTCGACGCGAATGCGCCGGAATTATCCGGCTACGACGGGGTGATCGTGACCACCGGCACCGTCTTCAGACCCTTGCCCGACAACGCAGCGATTGGCGTGGCGCGCATACGCGCCGAGGAAATCGTGGCGAATCCGGGCCTTGCCAAGGACCAGCGTGCCAGTGCCAAGGGCACAGGTGCCAGCGCCACTCGTGTCATTGTCCACATCGAAGACGGCATGCCGGCCGGCCCCGGCGCGGCAGAATTGCTGCTGACCCAGGGCATGGAAGTCCACATCGTCACCGGCGGCGCCGAAGTCGGCGCCTCGCTGCCGCACGCCAATCGCCAGATGCTGATGGCACGCCTGCTGGATCTGCCCTTCAAATGGCATTTCCACAGCACGCTGGTCAGCGTCAGTGCCACCGGTGAAGCCGTGATCTCCACCCGTGGCCAGGCCGAGACCCGCGTTCAGGGCATCGATCTAGTCGTGCATGCCATCTCGGGCAGCGCCAATTCCGAACTGCTGGAAAGCCTGGACGCTGCGGGCAACCTCCCGCTGGCTGCCGCCGGCGACTGCGTCGCGCCGCGCAATATTTTCGCGGCGGTGCGCGAAGGCTTTGATGCTGCCGATCACCTGGTCAACACGCTTTCCAGAACGAATTGATTGATAACAATAATGTTCATACTACAAGCTAATCGATCTATTTTTTCAAAATTGACCACAATAATTAAAACTTCCGGAACACCATGAAGCGGACTTCATCATGAAAACATTGTCACCGTGGATACCGGCTGCCGTTGCCATTGCCGCGATCCTGCCCTCACACGCATTGTCGCAGGGGGCCGTGGATGCCTATCCCACCAAGCCGGTCACATTGATCGTCCCCTTTGGACCGGGCGCATCGACCGACATCGAGACGCGCCTTTACGCGCGCAAACTCGCCGAGATCACCGGCGGCACCGTGCTGGTCGATTACAAGCCCGGCGGCGGAACCTCGACCGGGACGGCCTATGTCGCCAAGTCCGCCCCCGACGGACACACGCTGCTCTCGTTCACGAGCGGGTTCACGTCGGCAGCGGCACTGTACAAGGCCCTGCCCTATGATCCTTACAAGGATTTTTCGCCCATCACGCTGATGACCAAACGCAGCATCGTGCTGGTATCACCTGCCAACGCTCCATTCAAGAACATCCCGGAGTACATCGCCTACACGCGCGCGCATCCGGGGGAAATCAATATCGCAACACCGGGTTCGGGAAGCGGCCCGCATCTGAACATGGCCTGGCTGCATGGCCTGATCAACACCAGGGTGACCTACGTTCACTACAAGGGAGCAGCGCCGGCCACGGTGGACCTGCTCGCCGGGCGCGTGCATGTGATTGCGACCACCCTCACCACCGCACTGGCAAACGTGAAGGCTGGCAAACTGCGCGCCATCGCCATCGGCAATGCCGAACGCAGCCCGCTGCTGCCGGATCTGCCAACCGTGATCGAACAAGGCGTGCCCGGCTACGATTATTCCAGCCCGTTCGGATTCATCGGCCCTGCTGGCATTCCGGCGTCACTGGTCAATCGGATCAACGCCGAATTCATCAAGGTGGCAAAATCGCCGGATATCATAAAGACGGTCGAGGCCGATGGCGGTGTACTGGTGGCGACAACGCCGGAGCAACTGCGACAGATGATCGTAAAGGAAATTGCCCTGTACAAGAAGCTGGTGCAGGACATCGGAATCAAATTGGAAGAGTAGGCGACGCCAGGCGCACCCGCCTGGCGCCAAACGCATTCATTAATTCGTTACAAGTGCATACAACAAGGGGGTTACAGTGGAAGAGTTCACAGGCATCACAGTTGAAGTCAAGGATTACATCGGGATCGTCAGGTTCAACCGTCCACCGGTCAATGCGTGCTCGAGGCCCATGGTCCTATCCATCCAGCGCGCGTTCGACAGTTTCAGCAACAACGCCAACGTCCGGGTTGCCATTCTGACCGGGACCGGCAAGATGTTCTGTGCCGGCGCCGACATCAAGCAGCGCTCCATGGACCTCGAGTCGGGCGAAGCCCTCAAACCCGGCGCGCAATCGGCGCATTCACGCGCGGGCCGTGAAGGCTTCAACTCGGTGCTGGAGTGCGACGTGCCGGTCATCTGCGCCATCAACGGCCCCGCCATCGGCGCCGGCCTTGCCTATGTCGCCTCCTGTGACTATGCCATCGCCGCCGATACCGCTTATCTGCAGCTGGGTGAAATCAATGTCGGCCTGCTCGGGGGCGGTCGTCACGCGCAGCGCATGTTCGGCACCTACACTGCGCGGCGCATGATGTACACCGGCGATCGCATATCCGCGGCTGAATTGTTTCGTCGCAATATTGTCGAGAAGGTGGTCCCGGCCGACCAGCTCATGGCCGAAGCCATGGCCATGGCCGAAAACGTGGCCAGCAAGAGCCCGATCGCCATCAAGCTGGCCAAGCGCGCCATGAACGCCATCGAATACATGTCACTGCGCGACGGCTATCGCTTCGAGCAGGGCATGACGGCCGAAGCCTCGCATACCGAAGACGCCAGGGAAGCCGCTGCTGCCTTCGTTGAAAAACGCAAACCGGTTTTCAAGGGCAAATAATGACGCAGGAAAGCTCGGCTTCGACGACACCTGACGCGGGCAACATGCCGCTCAGCCACGTGCGCGTGCTGGACTTGAGTCGCGTGCTGGCCGGCCCCTGGGCGGCGCAGAATCTGGCCGACCTCGGTGCCGAGGTCATCAAGGTCGAACGACCCGGCGCCGGTGACGATACGCGCTCCTGGGGCCCGCCCTTCCTCAACGACGAGAATGGCAAGCCAACCCGGGAAGCGGCCTACTTCATGGGTGTCAATCGCGGCAAGCGCTCCGTCACCGTGGACCTGTCCAGGCCGGAGGGGCAGGAACTGGTGCGCAGCCTGGCCGAGCGTTCCGACGTCATCATTGAAAACTACAAGGCCGGCAATCTGGCCCGTTACGGCCTGGACTACGCGTCCATCTGCAAGATCAATCCGCGTATCGTGTACTGCTCCATCACCGGCTTCGGCCAGGATGGACCGTATCGTGATCGTCCCGCCTATGACTTCCTGATTCAGGGCATGAGCGGGCTGATGAGCGTGACGGGCGAGCGCGCCGACCGCCCCGGCGGCGGCCCCATGAAAGTGGGCATCCCGATCGCCGATCTGATGACGGGCCTGTATGCCGACGTCGCCATCCTGGCGGCGCTCACGCATCGCGATCGCACCGGCCAGGGTCAGCACATCGATCTCGCGCTGCTCGACGTGCAGATCTCGGTCATGACCGGACGCAGCCTGGGCTACTTCATGACCGGCGATGTGCCGCTGGCCAATGGCAACGAGCATCCGAACATCGTGCCGCAGACGGTATTTCCCTGCCGCGATGGGCACCTGATCATCGTGGTCGGCAACGATTCGCAATTCCTGAGCCTGTGCGAGGCCATGGGTGTGCCCGAGATGGCACGCGACCCGCGCTTCGCCACCAATCCCAACCGCGTCATCAACCGCGATGCACTCAACGCCATGGTCATTGGCCATCTGTCGCAACGCAATCGCGATTACTGGGTGGCCCAGCTTGAGGAAAAAGGGGTGCCCTGCGGCCCCATCAACAATATCAAGCAGACCTTTGACGACCCACAGGTGAAGCACCGCCAGATGCAGGTCCAGATGCAGCATCCACTGGGCGGCACCGTGTCGCTGGTAGGCAACCCCATCAAGTACTCGGCCACACCCATCACCTACAAGGGCGCGCCGCCGCTGCTGGGGCAGCACACCGACGCCGTGCTGGGTGGCACGCTGGGCTTGAGCCAGGAAACCATCGACAAGCTGCGCAAGCAGAAAATCATCTGACCGCAAGGAGATACCATGCACTGGCTTACACGCACCGTATTGTCAGTAACACTGTCCATCGCGCCTACGCTGGCGCTGGCGCAGAGCGATGATTTCCCGAGCAAGCCGTTTCGCTTCATCATCCCCTATCCTCCCGGTGGCATTACCGATACGGTTGGCCGCCTGGTCGGACAGAAGGTCGCGCAGGATTTCGGCCAGACCATGGTCATCGACAACCGTCCCGGCGCCGGCGGCAACATCGGCGCGCAACTGGCGGCAAAGGCCCCCGCCGACGGCTACACGCTGTTCATGGGTTTCCCCGGTACCCATGGCATCAATGTGCATATGTACAAGGACATGGGTTATGACCCGATCAGGGATTTCCAGCCGATCAGCCTGCTGGTGACATCGCCGATGGTGCTGCTGCTCCATTCGTCGGTATCCGCCAATAACCTGCAGGAACTCATCGCTTACGCGAAAGCCAATCCGGGCAAGCTCAACTTCGGTTCCTCCGGCAGCGGCGGCGCATCGCACTTCGCGCTGGTGAGCTTCCAGCTTGCGGCAGGCGTGGACATCACGCACGTTCCCTACAAAGGCACGGCCGGCGTCGAGACCGATGTCATGGGCGGCCGCCTGTCAGGCCATTTCGGCTCGGAAATCAGTTCCATGGGCGGCGTGAAGACCGGCGTAAAGAAAGCCATTGCGGTCACCAGCACGAAGCGCCTGAAGAACTACCCGAGCATACCGGCACTGGCCGAGACTTTTCCGGGATTTGAATACGGCACCTGGCTTGGCTTGCTGACCCCGTCGGGCGTGCCGGCCCAGCGTGTGGAAAAGTTGAACCGCGGTTTTCGCAAAGTGCTGGAGGAACCGGAAATGCAGCGGCGCTTTGCAGAAAACGGCGTTGATGCCGCCGGCAACACGCCAAAGGAATTCGCCGACTTCATTGCCGCTGAGACCAGGAAATTCGCTGCCATCGTCAAGGCGTCGGGGGCCAAGGTGGAGTAATGGGTTCGGCCCTGCATGGCGCAGGATCAACCTGACAGGGATGCCGATAGGCGTCGCGTTATTGCAGTCTCCTGCAAAGGAACATTGATGGCCATCGGCAATCCCGGAACAGGAAATCGAAATCAGCCGCACGTGCGATGCGGCATTGGCTGGCGAATCACGCCGGCAGGTATGCTGCTGGCCTTGCTCACCCTGGTCGCCAGCACCGCTTCCATGCCGGGCAACGCCGCCGATGACTATCCATCGCGCCCGATCACATTCATCAACGCATCGACGCCGGGTGCGGGCGGCGACCTGATCTCGCGAGTCATCGGCACGCCGCTGTCACGCGAACTGGGCCAGCCCGTGGTCGTGTTGAATCGCGCGGGGGCTGGCGGCAATATCGCGATGGAAGCCGTGGCGCGCGCCGCTCCGGATGGCTACACGCTGCTGGTGGGCTTCACCGGGCATGTGATCAACCCGGGTCTGTTCAAGAAGCTGCCGTTTGATCCGGTAAAGGATTTCACGCCGATCACTTTTCTCGCGGCCAACATGAATATCCTGGTGACCAGGCCGGGCTTCCAGGCAAAAACCATCAAGGAACTCATCGACCTCGCCAGGGCTGACCCGGGCAAGATCACGATGGGGGGCTATCAGGGCACGTCGCAGCATCTGGCGGGCGCGCTTTTCAACAGCATGGCCAGGATCACTGTTCTGCTGGTGCCTTACAAGAACAGCACCGATCCGTGGACTGACCTGCTCGCCGGCCGCATCGACTATTTGTTCGCCACGCTGAACCTGTCCAAAACAGCCAGCGATGCCGGCAAGGTTCGTTTGTTGGGCATTGCGGATCCGCAACGCTCCCCGCTGCTGCCGTCAGTGCCGGCCATCGCCGAAACCGTGCCGGGCTATTCCGCCAGAGGATGGTATGGACTGCTCGGCCCCGCCGGCATGCCGGCGGCGGTGACGGCGAAACTGCAGGCGGCCGTGGGCAAGATTCTCCAGACCGAGGACGTGAAGCAAAAGGTGATCGGCATGGGCAGCGAACCGCTGGGCAGCAGTTCGGAGCAGTTCGCCGAATTCATACGCACGGAAATACCGCGCTGGACGAAAGTGATTCGGGATGCGGGCATCGAGGCGCAATAGCTCGCTTCGGATGTTGAGCCTGATGCCGTGAACCAAGGAGGATACGGAATACGTATTTTTGCCCTGACGTTTTCGGCAACATTCACCGCGATGTCCTTATTTGCATCGTCACCGGCATTCGTCCAGGTCACCACCCAAGGCGCAGCCAGCTTTCCCTGGAAGCCGGTCACCCTCATCAGCCCTTTCACGCCGGGCTCGTCTTCCAATCAGGAGCTGCGTCTGTATCAGGACTTGCTGACCGAGCAGTCGAAGTATCAGGTCATTGTCGATTTCAAGCCCGGCGCCAGCGGCATCATCGCCAACAGTTTCGTGGCGAAGGCAGCGCCGGATGGACACACACTGGTTTACGGCAACGCCACGCCGCCCATTCTGACGGCGATCCGTGACGAAATCCTGTTGCGCGCCCGGGCCAGTCGCAGCGGCTTCGTCACGATCGACTTCGGTGAAAGCCGTGCCCGCATTGCCTGACTCTGATCACTCAGAGCAACATACTTCAAGCCGCGCTTTTCGCCGCCTTGTGCCTGAGGTCGCGATAGCGATGCACGGATGTGGCCGTCGCCAGCAACGCGCCTTCTTCACTGCGTATTTCGGCTGACGCAAAGTACAGGCTCTTGCCGCTGGCCGTGCTGGTGCCGACCGCAACGATACGGCCGTGGCGAGCCTGTCCGATGAAATTGGTATTCAGACTGACGGTGACGCTGGCCTTGCGCGAGTCGCGATCGGCGCTATACAGGCCGCACATGCTGCAGGTGGTATCGAGCAGCGTCATGAGCACGCCGCCATGCACGACGCCAAGCCGGTTCAGATGCCACGGTTCCAGATCCAGCGCCACTTGCGCGTAATCCTTGCGAAACTCCAGAACCTTGAACCCCAGTTCGCCAATAAAGTGCGAGTGCTTTTCCGCTTTCATTCAATTCTGCTTTCAGGTAGTGTGAATAAGATCAAAGAATGCCGCTGAGCCTAATATATTGTAATCATTTTCATGAATATGATGTTTTTTAATGAATATCCATTGGTTTATTGTAGTCACATTTAGCTTCATTAATTCTGCCGTTTTAGATGCATCAAATAACGCAGCATGCGAGGACACACAGTCAGGATGGCGCCTGCAAAAAAACACGGCTTGCAGACAATCGTAAGTCGTTGCCGTGTATTCTGGGCGAGATCCGCACCTATTGCCAAGGCCGGAATCCCACAAAGCAATGCCCTTCAGGAGAAATCATGTCAGTTGATATAAACAGTATTCTGCGAAACAACGTCAAGGAGAAGTTGGCGCGAAACGAAGTTGTTTCATCGATGACAGTTCGCCTGGTGCGCAGCATAGAAATTGCACGCATCGCGAAAACTGCAGGCTTCGACACCTTGTATGTGGATGTTGAACACAACAGCTTTTCATTCGATGCCACCGGACAAATCTGCATGGCGGCATTAGCGGTTGGTATTACTCCGTTCGTCCGTGTTCCGACCAGCCGACCGGAGCACGTGTCGCGCGCGCTTGACGGCGGCGCCCTCGGCGTGATCGTTCCGCATATCCGCTCGGCCGAGGACGCGCGTCGCGTGGTGCTTGCGGCAAAATTTCCGCCCTATGGCGAGCGGTCCGCGGCCGGACAGTTGCCGCATCTGCAATACCGATCCTTTCCGACCTCAATTGCCAATCAGGCACTCAACGATGCAACCATGGTGACTGTGATGATGGAAACCAATGAGGCGCTGGAGAATGTCGAGGAAATTGCCGCTGTTGAGGGTATCGACATGATGATGATTGGCAGCAGCGATCTGACTGCAGAGATGGGCATTGCCGGCCAGTATGAACATCCCAAGTTGCATGATGCCTATGTTCGCACCATTGCAGCATGTCGCAAACACGGCAAGCATGTCGGTGTCGGTGGACTATCATCCCGTCCGGATCTTGTTGCCGAGTTTGTCAGGCTTGGTGCTCGTTACGTTTCCACGGGGACTGATCTCGCGTTTCTGCTGGGCGCGTGCATGCAAAAAGCCAAACAGGTGAATGATATTCAGCTATAGGCTTGATCATGACAAACTGCCATGAGAGGAGACACTGTATGTGCGTCCTCCAGGCTTGAGACCTGAGTAGTGTTTGCCGTGGAATAAGGCCTGATCAGCATCAGTGCTCCTGATGCGCCGTATTTTCAGCGCATCAGGCCAGCAGCAGTATCAACGCCCCTGACACGATCAGCGATCCGCCCAGCAGCGCCTGCCAGGTCAGCGGTTCACCCAGCACGAGGATGCCAAGCACGATGACCAGCGCCACGCTCAGCTTGTCCACCGGCGCCACCAACGATACCGGCCCCAGTTGCAGGGCGCGGTAATAGCACAGCCACGAGAACCCGGTGGCGATTCCGGACAACACCAGAAATATCACGCCCTGGGTCGACAGTGCCGCCGGTCTCTGCCATTCACCGCGCAGCGACACGATGAGCGCTGTCATGAACAGGATGACCACGGTGCGGATCAGCGTGGCCAGGTTGGAGTTGATATCGGAGACGCCGAGCTTGGCAAAGATCGCCGTCATCGCCGCGAAGATCGCCGAGGCGATGGCCCAGCCCTGCCAGCTTTGCAGGAAGTTCACGTCCACCTATCCAGAGAAACACAGAAGAAGCCGCCAGCAACTGATAGGTTCCGGCGTATTTCCTCTACAGTGGGGGATATGCAAGGAGGTATGCCCCCTTGTTCGTCCATCATCTTTTGCTTCAGCGTGCTTCATCGATCCAGGCCAGCTGAATCGCTTCAAGAATCTTTTCACCACAGTGTTCGGGTGTGTCATCAAAACCCTCCAGCGCCATGACCCACGTCATCAGGTCGGTAAAACGCACATACTGCGGATCGACATCAGCGTGCTTCTCCGACAATTCGATGGCGATGTCCAGCGTATCGGTCCATTTCATGATTGCTCCCTTGGATCGAAAAACCACCTGCAGATCGGCATTATCGTTTGCCTTCGGAAACCATGTTGATGGTGTATTTGGGAATTTCGATGACCAGGTCGGCATCGGTCATCATGGCCTGGCAGGAAAGCCGTGAATTGGGCTCCAGGCCCCAGGCCTTGTCGAGCATGTCCTCTTCCTTTTCCTCTGCCTCATCCAGCGTGTCCAACCCCTCCCTCACGATGATATGGCAGGTCGTGCAGGCACAGGACTTTTCACAGGCATGCTCGATCTCGATATGGTGCTGCAGCAGGTGGTCGCAGATCGAAATGCCCGGAGCAGCGTCAAAGCTCGCGCCTTGCGGGCACAAAGTGGCATGGGGAAGGACGGTGATTTTCGCCATCAATTACCTTGGGCTGATTTAAAAACGAAAAATGCGAAAAGGCGAAAGTCTATTTCACCCGAGCTGCACTGGTTTTTCCCAGGCCGCGGTTCTTTGCACGGATGGCCTTTCATCCGTGCAAAGAACCGCGGAACGCAAGCGAAGCGCGCGAGTCGCCAAAACCTGCACGGACGATAAAACTGTCCGTTTGGGTCGTGTTTTGAATGCGGAAGATGAAACCATCCGCATTCAAAACACAACCTCTGATTAAAAACTTCCTTCTCATCTCTCGACTCACGCCAAAGGGACACGCACAAACGCAAAATCACGCGCGCGATCCTCACACATTCGCAATGTTCTTTCCCGCCAATGCCTGCTTCACCGAACGATCCATGCGCTGTGCCGCAAAGACTTCGGTAGCATGGTTGATATGTTCCAGCGCCGTCTTGATGGCGCGATGGTCGCTGCCCGCCACCGTGGACTTGAGCTGCGCCAGATCGGCATTGATGGCGTCGCGCTCATCCTTCGACAGCAGATCTCCATCGACAAGCAACGCGGCATTGACGGCCTCCAGCATCCGCTCGCCTTCGACCTGCTGCTCGCGCAGCGCGCGCAGGTGCACGTCGTCGCGGGCATGCTCGAACGAGTCCTTCAGCATGCGGGTAATGTCGCTGTCGGCAAGGCCGTAGGACGGCTTGACCGCAATGGCAGACTCCACACCCGAGGTCGCTTCCCGTGCCGAAACCGACAACAGCCCGTCGGCATCGACCTGATAGGTTACCCGTATGCGCGCGGAACCCGCTGCCATGGGTGGAATGCCGCGCAGTTCGAACCTCGCCAGCGAGCGGCAATCGGACACCAGTTCCCGTTCACCCTGGACGACGTGTATGGCCATGGCCGTCTGTCCGTCCTTGAAGGTGGTGAATTCCTGTGCCTTGGCCACCGGAATGGTGGAATTGCGGGCAATGACCTTTTCTACGAGTCCACCCATGGTTTCCACACCGAGCGATAGCGGAATGACATCGAGCAGCAACCAGTCCTCTTCGCTGGAACGATTGCCGGCCAGCGCATTGGCCTGGATCGCCGCGCCCAGCGCCACGACCTTGTCCGGATCGAGATTATTGAGTGGCGTCTGGCCAAAAAGTTCACCCACTGCACGCTGCACATGCGGCATGCGCGTGGAACCGCCGACCATGACGACCCCTTTGACCTCGCCAGCGGAAAGCCCCGCATCGCGCAGCGCCTTGCGCGCCGGCGCCAGCGTCTTGGCGACCAGATGCCGGGTCATTTCCCAGAAATCATTCTGCATCACCGACACATCAACAACTTCCTTGGTCGACAGACGTGCATTGAAGCGTGCCTCGGCATGAAAGCTCAGGTCTTCCTTCACCTGGCGCGCCTTGACCAGCATCAGTCGCGTATCCTCCTCCGACAAGGGGGCAAGCTTGGCCTGTTCCAGTACCCAGCAGAACAGCCGATGATCAAAATCGTCGCCACCAAGGGCTGAATCGCCGCCCGTGGCCAGCACCTCGAAGACGCCACGGGTCAGGCGCAGGATCGAAATATCGAAAGTACCGCCACCCAGGTCATACACCGCATAGATTCCTTCGGCCGCATTGTCCAGGCCATAGGCGATCGCTGCCGCAGTGGGCTCATTCAGCAGACGCATCACATTGAGGCCGGCGATCTTCGCCGCATCCTTGGTGGCCTGACGTTGTGCGTCATCAAAATAGGCCGGCACCGTAATGACAGCACCGTACAGTTCGTTACCGTCACTGCCGGCCAGCAACGAGGCTTCGGCGCGCATACGGAGGGTCTTCAGGATTTCCGCCGAGACTTCCACGGGGCTTTTCACCCCGGCTCGCGTACGTATCTGCACCATGCCCGGCGCATCGACGAAATCATAAGGCGAGTTTTCGGCATATGCCACGTCCTTCAGCCCGCGGCCCATGAAGCGCTTGACCGACACGATGGTGTTCTTTGGATCCTTCGCCTGCTGCACCTGTGCGGGATAGCCCACTTGCAGGCCACCATCGGCATCGACGTAGCGAACAATGGACGGCAGCAATGGATGACCATCCTCATCGTTCAACACTACAGCGATGCTGTTGCGCACGGTGGCCACCAGAGAATTGGTCGTACCCAGATCAATGCCGACCGCGACGCGTCGCTGATGGGGCGCCGGCGACTCACCCGGCTCGGATATCTGCAGCAACGCCATCAGCTTCC
>CANKAJ010000002.1 GCA_947479645.1 Betaproteobacteria bacterium
AACTGACCGCCGCCATCAAGGAGTACATCGCCGTGCATAACAAGAATCCCAAGCCTTTCATCTGGACTGCCAAGGCGCAAGACATCCTTGAAAAGGTCATTCGCGCCAACAGCCGCTTAAGTTCCAAACAGAATGAAGCACTACACTAGTTGTGAAAAACATCTATTCGCCTAAAGCGTCGGTCAGTCTTTCGGGAAACCTTGATGCTATTGATTTCTCTGCCTCCAGCGGTGTTTGGAGGATATTATTGACGATCAAATCTTCGAATGGAAAGAGCCTTTCTATATCCGAGGACTACTCATTCGACGTGTCTTATGCGACAAGGTCTAGAAACAGCCTCTTATCTCCAGTGAGACCATGCGACTTGACCCAAGAAGCGTTTAGACCTGCAGTCCAGAGTCTGATTGATAAGGTATTGAGTTCTACCCAGTTTCCAACACTAATTGGCCAATAGAGTGCCAAGGCTATGTAAGAAGTACCTGTCAGTGGATACATTGACATTTCGGATTTCCAAGGACTTGATGTTCTGAAGTTATGGCGATAGCGGACGTAGTTACGCCAAATAACTTTTGCTCTAAATTAAAGTTGGATTCTGTGAGCCATGGATTTATTCCTGTACTTGACGAAAAAACGATGGGTAAATGCATGGATAAACGGGGGTGAGATCCCTATATCGTTGGTAAGTTCCTACTTGAGCCCAATTCGCTCCGGCACAAAAACTCCCGATGAGAACCTGATCAATGATATGAATATAGATATCCAGCAGCTGTTCCCCTTGATTAGTATTGGAGAAGGCGGCGGCCTACGAAATGCCAACTTCCAAAACAATTATGTTAACGGTCATCTGTTGCCTGAAGTACAGGATGGTAACTACTTCCACGAAGATGGCCTGATCTTGTCCTTTTCACTCCAACAAAGCAGAGAGATTGCGGTGCGGATGGGTAAGGAATCTTGCGTTAAGATTCAAGACATCAATTATTTAAAGCTATGCGTAGATAATCAGCTCGGACTAAACGGCATACTCCGAGAGTGTGAGTACACGGATGGGCCAAACAGAAATCACTTCCTCAAGTCGGTAGCTGACTCATGGCAACAAGAACTCCGAATATTTTGGCCCGGAAGCATTAAAAAATCTGTTGTGCTGCCTAGTGGTATTGCAGAGCCAGTAAGCTTGGAATGATGAACGAATTGCAAGTTTTCATGGTGGTGTTTTTCTTTTGTCACGGCGCGTGACCTGGGCGCGTAATTGACCATGTAATTCTGTGATGTGCTGGCAGCTCTGATACCCCAAGCGATATGTAGTGGCAGAAAGTGCAGCATGAATAAGTTCGAATGTGGTGTTCTTGATCCTAATTGACCATAGATAGGGGCTAACGTATAGTCATTCGGATGCTCTAGTGCCGAGTAATCCCTCACTTTGGATTACAGGTAGCATGCGTGGAGATCATAGAAAGGTGCGCAAGGGTGGTTCAGAAATCCTACAGGAAGAAGGTGAAGCCAGGGCTGTATCCGATCGAGATATTACAGATTGATGTTGCTGGCTCAAGCACGTCGCTGTATTCAAAAGTAAGTCCACAAGATAAGTCAAAAGCAGCACAGCTTTTCAGGGATTTTTTTAAGGGGATTTGTTTAAGTGCGGGTGGCCGCATGCATGGTGAATGGGTCGGTGATGGGGGGTGTGCGTTTTTCCCTAGTTCAAGCGACGAAGAAATCGGGAATTCTGTGATTGCCGCGAAGGAAATCCTTGATAAATTGCGCTATCAAAATATTGAAACCGCTACGGCAATCGGCAGAACAGAATTTCCCCGAAGGATTCGATTATCAGCACATCGCGGTGAAATATATATTTCAGGTAAAGGCGATGGCGTAGACGCGGCAGAGTCAAAGCATTTCGATCACTTTAAAAAATATGAAAGGCGATTTGCGCCAAATCCTGATGAGTTTTTTATCACTGACGGGCTATTCAAGGTCTTGCCAGGAGAGTCACAGTCTGAATTTGAGCACTTCAGAAATATCAAAGCTGGAGCGATTTCGACAGGGCTCTACAGACTAAAAGCAGCACCCAAGCCTCGCACAGAAAATATCTTTAGGTTGGGAGACAAGCTTAAGAGCATGTCCCAAAGCGATTGGGAGTACCTACGAACACAAATTTATGCGCATTATGTGAATGTTGCTGCCCGAAATAGGATTACAAAAGGTCTTATTTCCCATTTGCGTGGGACACCCAGGAAGGGAGCTCGACGGATCTCCGGTGAAGTCCTGCTAGATCTGACCTTGGAAGCGTTAGCGGGATATCTTAAGATTGCCTTTCCTACTCGGCGCATACGTGTGAGCTATTGGCGTCCAATTACAAAATCATTGATCGCAATGGTTGCGTATAAATATCCAGATGGTGAAATGACAAACCCATCTAATCGGAAAATCTCCTTGAAAGACCGTAGCTTCAAAGTTTGTAAGTGCTTTGCGGATGCTGAACCTGTAGTTACGCCTTCCGTCGTTGCAGCACGTCTTGCGGGGAATTGGTACGACTTTGACGCAAAGCAAAAGGTAAATGGCCGGGCGTTGATGTCTGCACTTCAGCTCCCAATCTACGTTGAAACTGACACCGGGACAAAGGAGGTGAAGGGCGTACTTTCGCTTGATTCAAATCAGTCCGACGTATTCCTGCCCCAGGAAGTTAGCTTGTGGCGGGATGAATTGGTTGGATTTATGGCAAATTTGGCACTAGCAGAGAGTTTGTAAGCTAGTGAACTATGTCACGTGGGTATTTTGCTGGAAGCTGTATAATTCGCGGTCGAAAAGGGAGTTCTTATGTCTGTGGTTCGGCAAAAGAGAGCAAAAGTTACGGCGTCGGCTACCAAACAAGCGGCAACAGAGCAGGAAATTCGGAGTAGGGCTGATTATTCCCTTGCGGTACTTGGGATGGCGTTTGTACGCAATGGTTCTGGTCGGTTCCTAAATATTCGTGCTCATGGAGATCGCCTGATGAAGAAGGTGGCCTAGGTGTAGCAGCATGATTTCATGCGTGCCTGCATGAATTGCATTTGCCGTTTGCGTTGATCGATTTCCCCCGCAGTTGGTGGTTCCCTCACCTAACCTGCAAAATACGACTGTGGTGCCATTCTTTGACAGCCGTATGCTATGTTTACGTTGGAGTCCAGTGTGGGGGCGTCAATCGCGATTTCCATTAGCGGTTGGTGACCCAAACTAGTGACCCAAATGCGGCAAATAATCTCAATATTCACCGTATTTAATGCGGAGAATATATTGCCATTGCGGGGATAAACCCGCATAATCACCGCATGAAAAGCGGAGAAAAGATTTACATCTGGCAACAGCAGGACTGGCCGCACTGGCGCTATGACATTCAGCGGTTGATGGGCCTGCTCGGCCAGGTTCATCGTGCACAGGGTAATTTGCTGGGCCGGATGCAGACCTTGGGTCTGGGGCTGCGCGAGCAGGCCACCTTGCAGGTATTGACCGAGGACGTGGTCAAGACCAGCGAGATCGAAGGCGAACATCTCAACCCCGACGCTGTTCGCTCCTCGATTGCCCGTCGTCTGGGCGTGGATATCGGATCCCTGGCCCCGTCCGATCGACACGTCGATGGCGTCGTGGAAATGGTGATGGATGCAACCGCGAATCATCATCTGGCGCTGACGCCGGAGCGATTGTTTGGATGGCATGCCGCGCTATTTCCAACCGGCTACAGTGGTATGGTCCCAATTCCCACTGGAAGTTGGCGCGATGATGCGACCGGCCCGATGCAAGTGGTGTCCGGTCCGGTTGGCCGGCAGAAAGTGCATTTCGAAGCGCCTCCCGCCAATTCGCTGAATGCCGAAATGTCGGCCCTGTTGTCGTGGTTCAACGTCGACCAGCATGATGATCCGCTGGTCAAGGCAGGCCTCGCCCATCTCTGGTTCGTCACCATCCATCCGTTCGACGATGGCAACGGTCGTATCGCACGGGCAGTCGGGGATATGGCACTGGCTCGTGTTGATCAATCACCGCAGCGGTTTTACAGCCTGTCGGCGCAAATCCAGCGTGAACGAAAGGACTATTACGACATGCTTGAGCGCACCCAGAAGGGTTCGCTTGACGTGACGGACTGGCTTGAATGGTTCCTGGGTTGCCTGTTGCGCACGATGCAGGGCGCCGAGGGGACCTTGTCTGCCGTTCTGGCCAAGGCGAATTTCTGGCAGCGCTGGGCCGGCACGCCGATGAACGAGAGGCAGATCAAGTTGCTGAACCGTCTGCTTGATGGATTCGAGGGAAAACTCACCAGCAGCAAGTGGGCTGCCATTGCCAAGTATTCGCCCGATACCGCGCTGCGTGACATCAATGAGTTGGTGTCGCTCGGTGTTTTGACGAAGGCGCCGGGGGGCGGCCGCAGTACTGCGTACGAGCTTATTGGCTATAATTTCCAGCAACAGTGATAACACCCGTACGTCCAAAAATATCGTGATCAATCAGGGGAAGCGCATGTTGCACGTCGAGCCAGTCAAGCACTCCATCACAAGAAATTGGTCCGGCAAATTCCTTACCGGCGTTGGATTGTTTGTTGCGATCTTGCCGTCAATTGCACTTGCTCAAGCTTACCCGGCAAAGCTCGTCAAGATGACCGTGCCTTTCTCGGCCGGCGGCAGCATAGACCTGCTTGGTCGGCTCGTCGGCAAAAAAATGGAGGAGGGCCTAGGGGCTACGGTTGTCATCGAGAACAAGGGAGGCGGTGGCGGAACAATCGGAACCAAGGCAGTTCTTGATTCCAGGCCGGACGGCTCCAGCATCGCCATTGTTTCACCTGGGCCCACGACCGTCGCAGCGGTTCTTGACCCAACCTTGCAATACAACATTACCAAGGATATTACTTATATCGTTGCCCTGGCGAGCTATGTGCCTGCGGTGGTGGCGGGGCTTCAGGTGCCGGGACGGACGCTGAGGGAATTCATCGATTATGCGAAAAAGAACCCGGGGAAACTGACATTTGGCAGCGCCGGTGTCGGTTCCAGCACCCACATCCTGGGAGAATTGTTCGTCAGGGCCGCCGGCGTTGACATCATTCATGTGCCGTTCAAAGGGGGTTCTGGCGGGATTCAGGATGTGCTGGGCGGCCACATTTCACTGATGATTACGAGTCTGGTTGCGGCCCAGCCCTTGATCAATTCGGGCAAGGTTAAAGCGTTTGCAGCGTTTGACAAGGAACGCTATCCCACTTTCCCGACGGTGCCTGCAGTGACAGAGGACATGCCGAGCTTTGATCCTCCCATCATCTGGTACGGCCTGATCGGCCCGGCCGGGATGCCGGCGACGATTACGGATCGTCTGAACCGCGAAGCCATCAAGGCGCTGGCTTCGGCCGAAGTCCAAAAGGAAATCATCAGCGGTGCCTACAAAGTCATCGGCGGAAGTCCCAGGGACTTTCAGGAACTGATCCGCAAGGATGCAACTGTTCTGGGTGATATTGTCCGGGCAGCGAAGATTACGCTCGAAAAGTAATCTCCGCCGAACGCCGCAGCTTATGTGCTGTCTTTGAGTCGGACCCACTTCAGCCGCGGCTGCTCAGCCAGCAGCCTGCCGTATCCCTTGATCGGTTCGCGCACGCCTGCCACCTGCAGGGATGCCCAGAATAGTGCCAGATTGGTTGAAATGAACGGTATGCCGAAATCGGTTTCAAATGCATCGGCGACTTCGATGGTGCGCACATTGCCACCGATGATGACAATTGCCTCGGCGCGTTTGTCCTGCTCGTAGATTGATCGCGCCAGGTTATAGGCCAAATGCGGAGATTGCAGCCCGATCAGTGAGGTGGGTTCGGATGAGTAGGGTGGTTCCGGCTTGCGCTTGCCGCCCATATTGACGCCGCCCGTATGCAGCACGTCGACGCCGCAGGTTTTCCAGAACGCGGTGTTGCTGTCGTTCAAATCCGGCGGATAAAGCGTGCCGAAGGATACCTTTCCAACACCCAGCGCCGCGATTGCCTCAAGGACCGCAGTTGCCGCCATGACTGCCGGTCGCCCTGAAGCCTCGCTGATTACACGCGCTTGAGCGGCTTCACCTTCCAGTCCGCCGGTGATGTTAGAACCATTGCATGAATAGGCAATCACGCGCGGATTGAGCTCTGCCAGCAGCTTGACTGCGCTGATCAATGCATCGTCCGGTGTCGTCATATCCTGGACCGAGACCCCACTGACGTGAACGCGGCTGGCGTGCATGGAAACACCCTCCGGTGCCAGCCGATTGAATTCTGGCTCCATCGCCGTATTGACTTCTGCCATCACCATTCCGATTCGAGCGCGCCATCCATACATGTTGGTTTTCCAGTCTGTGGGTTAAAGATGAATTGGATTTAATCGCTGAATCAATCCGCGCCTGGAAGGTGAGCGCAGATGTGATCTGCCGCTTGCATGCCGAATATGGCAGCCCGGGCCAGTCCGCCGACATATCGGCAGCGTGGCCCGCCATCGACGCCACCGGTCGCTGATCCGGCGGCATAGAGTCCTGCAATGGGCAGGCCTGATTTGTCCAGCACCCGCGCGTTGCCATCGATACGTATGCCGCCCATGGTGAAGGTGATCCCGGCGCAGACGGGAACGGCAAAAAAAGGAGGTGTTCTGATTGGCCACCCTGCGCCTAGATCGGTGCTCCGGGCAGGTTTGAGAAGTTCGGTTGTCTTGCTCTCGCAGGCCTTGTTGTATGTATCCACGGTCATGCTCAAGGCCGCTGCGGGCAGGTCAGCGGCTGCAGCGAGCAAGTCTAACGTGGCTGCGCGGTGAATCGTGCCACCCGCCAGTTCCAGTTGCGGATTAGGCGGAATGCGTGCCTCCCGGCCGGGACCTTCCCAGATCGCACTGTCGAAGATGATGGTTGTGGAAAGAGGATCTGCCAGACCAGCAATGGCGTTGGCAATATAGACGCCGCGCCCGCCTTCATCCAACACTCTGTTTCCATCCCGGCCAACAACAATTCCAGCAGCCGCAAGCAGGTCCAGTTCAGGATAAGGCCACAGGCGATCGTCGTGCATGGCGTTACGAGCAAGGACGTGACCGTAAAAGCCCTGGAGCGCCGTGATGCCCGCGCCAATGGCCTGGGCCATCCTCAGCCCATCGCCAGTTCCGTTTGCGGCGCCGCGTTGCTTGAGTGACTCCGGTGCAGGGGCGATATGTTGTTGCAACAGGGGGTGATTGGCCTGAAATCCGCCGTCGGCGAGCAAGACTGCAGCAGCGTCGACGCGCTTTCGTGTCGTTCCACACATGGCATCCACGCCGATACATCTTTTTCCATCGGTCAACAGGGATTCGGCACGCGTTTCCAGCGACAGTGTGCCGCCCAGCTCCACAAATCGGCTGCAGAGCTGCTTCAGCATGACGTCAGGACCGCGCCCCTCCCAGATAAGTCCGGCGGTATGGGGGCGAGGTGGTGCCAGTACGCAGCCGAGCTTTCCAACCTGAATGAAACGGGCTCCCTTGGCTTTCAGCCACGCGATGGTTCGGCCTGCATTGATCGACATGACCTCGGCCAGAACCGGATCAGCCGCGCCGCCTGTCGTGGTCTCTATCAGTTCACGCAGCATGGCAACGGGCAGCTCAGGACTTTCGAAGGCGATGTGGAAGATGCCGCCCGAATAGCGGGAGTTGCATGGATAACTTGCACCGGACCCTTTTTCAAGGAGCACAACCTGCAGACCGGCTTCAGCCGCCCGCACAGCAGCCACCAATCCGGCAAAGCCGGCTCCGACGACAGCCACGTCGTACTTGTTTTGCCTCGTTATCAACGTAGATGCCTGTATAAGTTTGTTTGGGTATTGGAGGTAGACCTTATATAGGGTCTGTTGGTTAGCTTGCGGCCTTTTCCATTCCATCTTCGGTGAAATCAGTGGAGTTCGCCAGATACGCCGCACTGCGCCCGGCCAGACGCCCGGAGGTAAACGCCCACCCGATATGATGACCATGTCCCTCTATCAACATGCCGCCCTGCCCAAGCAGCCCGGCGCCATAGAGTCCCGGTACCGGAACGCCATTCTTTCCCAGAATCTCAAGCTTTCCATTGATAGCCAAACCCGCGTCGGTTCCCTTGACGAAGCAACTGACAGGTCCCATTGCGTAAAACGGTCCTTGCTCGACCGTAAGCGCTTCCGATGGTTTGCCGTCAGTGCTTTCGGTAATTGCAGCATTGCTCTTGCGAACGGCGGCGGCAAAAGTTTGCGGATTCGCGCCTATCCGGGTGGCGAGGCCTTCGATGGTTGAGGCCTTGTGAAAAATATCACGCCGACTTCTCTGATAGTCTGGAACGTAGGCATATGCGATACCGGGCGCAGTCGATACAAAATTGGGGAATTGGGAGTATTTTTTCGCCAGCCGGTCATCAAATACGATGTAGGCCAGATGCTCCGGCTGATCGACGAGCTTGAGTTCGGGGTGATCCAGTTCGTTGCAGAAGCGCTCGCCACGCTTGTTGATCAGTATCGCGCCATGCTTGAACAGGTTGGGCTGTGCTTCCAGCACCGTGGTCAGAAAACTCATGATGAATGGCCGCAGCAAGCAGGCGGGCATGTACTCAAGGGCGAATTCCATGAACATGGTGAGCGGTCGCCATGGCGGCAGGCGGTGCAGCAGTTTCTTGACCTGAGGAGCGATGAAGCGCACGCGGGCGGCCACCATATGCGAATTGAGGACTTGCGCCCCGAGTTGTTCCATCGCCATCAGGTGCCCGTCACCAGTGTTGGCCGGATTGCACGAGGTTTTCATCGTGACCAGCTCCGGCTTGGCGTAACGACGTTTCATCTCCTCGCCGGCAGCGTAGTCCCCGCACGACAATACAATGCCACCACGCGAGAAATACCGTTCCAGGGACCCATCAGGCCGGGTGCACTCCATGCCAATGACGCGCTCCCCATCGAGGATCATGCGACTGGCACGGCGTTCCGTGCGGATGTCGATGCCAATTTTCCGGGCGTGACGTCCCAGCCAGTAACCATAGGCCTTCGAGTTGGGCAGTACATTGTGCATGCGCGGTTTGCGGTGGGGTGACTCCAGGTTGGGGCCGAAAAACCGTACACCCATGCTCTGCAGCCATCGAAACGTTTCACCGCAGTTGTAAACGAGCAGGCGCCGCAACTCAAGATTGTCGACGTTGTCGTAACCTTTCCACGCGCCGTTTATCACATGTTCATTGAACTTCCCCATATCCTCGAAATGGTCTTCCGGGTTGTCCTTGATGCCCTTTCGTAACTGGTGTGGTGTGCATGTGGCGGAATACGAACCGATAGACCAGATTGTCGATCCGCCGAGCTCGGGATTTTTCTCCAGCAGAATGACGGTGCGCCCCAGGCTGCGAGCCTCGATTGAAGCAGCGAGGCCGGAACCTCCGCCGCCAACGACGAGGACATCCGCTGTGTATTCTGGAATTTTCGTTTCAGCAGCTGAATTCATGAGTATTGTTCCTTTGCGATGCGCGCTCTCATTGACTTATTTATTGGCGCGGGTTGTATCAGGTGATTCAAGGTGCAAGTTTTTCCCGAATTCCGGTGGCGCTGACCACCTTGCCGTACTTGACCACCTCAGCCTTGATGAAAGCGCCAACCTCGGAAGGGGGGAGACCCTTCGGATCAAAGCCCAGGTCTGCCAGTTTCTTTTTTACATCGTCCTGTTTGAGTGCAAGCGCTGAGTCCTCTGCAACCTTCTGAATGATTGCAGGCGATGTTCCTATCGGGACAAACATGCCATACCAGGTCAGCATGGAGTAGCCGTTGACGCCTGCTTCATCGATTGTCGGGACTGAAGGGAGCAAATTTGAGCGAGATGTGTCGCTTACCCCCAGCGCGCGCATTTGTCCGCGTTGTATGTGCTGCAGTGTCGAGGGTATGGTCAGAAAGCCGGCACCGATGTGCCCGCCAAGAATATCAACGATGGCCTGCCCCGCCTGTTTATACGGGACGTGGTTGAGCTTGGTGCCTGTCATCAGTTGAAACAGTTCGCCGGCAAGATGATCAGGGCTGCCGATGGTCGACGATCCCCACGAAATTTTTCCAGGCTGCGCCTTGGCCAGGTCGATGAAACTCTTAATTGTGTCAGCGGCAACCTTGTCCGGATTGACGACCAGGACATAGGGTGCAGAGGCCAGGATGGTAATTGGAAGCAGTTCCTTCTGCGGGTCATAGCCAAGGTCACTGATGAGCGGACTGATCGTGATGTTGCCTGCGGCCGCCAGGAGGATGGTGGCGCCATCAGGTCTGGATCGGGCGACAAACTTGCCGGCAATCGAGCCTTGGCCGCCAATCTTGTAATCCACAACGACTGATTGCTTCCAGATTGTGCCCAGCCTGGCGGCTATCAATCTTGCCAGTATGTCTGTTCCCCCGCCGCCGCCAATGGGCAAGACGATGCTGACCGGTTTGTCTGGATACGCCTGACTCTGTCCAGCCGACGGCAGGGCGGCAGCAAGAGCGAAAATCGCGATGCGCAGAAGAGCGGTCATGGTTTTCCTTTGGCTTAGTGCCTTTGGGGTCGGGCAGGATTTAATTGCCCTTGTCTTTCTCGCGCAGGCCGGTGACGGAAATTACCTTGGCAAACCGAGTGGCCTCATCCTTGATGAATCGGGTGGCCTCGGCAGGTGCGCTGGCAATGGGATCGAACCCCATGCCGATGATTTTCTGTCGAGTTTCGTCCTGCATGATGGCCGTACGCATATCGGCCGAGATTTTTTCCACAATGGTGCGCGGTGTACCACCGGGCGCCCATGCGCCATACCAGGTCAGGATTTCGTAGCCCGGCACACCTGCATCAGCAATGGTGGGAACATCGGGCAGCAGATTTGAACGATTGCGATCACTGACGCCAAGTGCCTTGAGTTGTCCGGACTTGATATAGGGCAGGGTCGTCGGTATGGTCAGAAAACCCAGGGACACGCGTTCGGCGACGATATCAACCAGGGCATTGGCACCTGTTTTATAGGGAACGTGAAGCAGTTGTGTATTGCTCATCATCTGAAACAACTCGCCCGCCAGGTGGTCGGCACTGCTGAATGTCGATGACCCCCAGGTAAATTTACCGGGGTTCCTGCGTGCGAGGTCGATAAATTCCCTGATCGTGCCTGCGGACACCACCTTCGGATTGATCAGCAGCACATATGGCGCCGATGTCAGTACGCTGACAGCGGTCAGGTCCTTGTCCGGATCAAATCCGACATCACCCAGATATGGACTGATCGTGATGTTTCCCGCTGCGGCGATCATGATGGTGTAACCGTCGGGTTTGGAACGTGCAGTGGCCTGCCCGGCGATGGCGCCACGCCCGCCAATCTTGTTTTGAACAATGACGGGCTGACCCCAGCGTTCGCTGAGTTTTCCCGCCAACAGGCGGGACATGATGTCAGTGCCACCACCTGCCCCGACCGGCGTGATGATGTTGACCGGTTGTGAGGGGTAAGTTTGCGCGATGGCTGTGCCATGCACCGCGAGCGCGAGCAGGACCACCAGACAATTCAATAAAAAAGACATGCCGTTCTCCTGTGTTGAGCAGATCCTCTCGTCGCTCTTCGGCATACGCAGAGGTGATGCAAATCTAAAGCTGCAAAGCGGCTGTTGCGCGGGCGGAAACTCTCGTACTCACAGGGCGCGTATGTCCTAATGCCCTGTATCGCATCATGCCCGGTACAAGCACGAAAGTTTGATTGGAAAATCAGAACTTCATTCTCTTTTGGATGGTATTGTCCAGCCTGCTAGGTGTCAAGGCGAGTCAGGGTGCGGAGCGAAATTGACACCAGTCGAGGGTGTTGGATGCTATTTTCGGGGTGTTGTTCCAGAATGGCCAGGAACCCATGAATGCGACGAGGTTTCAGCACTGACCTGGGGATGCGTAAATCAGCGGCATGTCCGGATAGCACGCAGTCTTCCCGGGGGCAGTTTCCTGCTGTTGTCACAATATGGCCAATTTACGAGAATTGGGATCGCTACTTCAATCATGAAGTCCACTGAAGTTAAAACAGTCGCGGCTGTCGAACGTGCCTTCTCCATATTGGAAGCCTTTCGGGCGGGTGATGTTTTCCTGTCTTTATCCGAACTGTCAAATCGTACCAAGCTGTACAAGAGCACCATACTTCGCCTGTCGCAAACGCTGGAGAGGCTCGGATATATTGCCCGCAATACGGGTGGTGAATACCACATCGGTCCGGCAGTATTCCGCTTGGGGGGCTTGTATCAGGCGGCAATGAAACCGGAAGATGTCATCATGCCGGTGCTCAGAAGGCTGGTTGAATTGACCAATGAAAGTGCCGGATTCCATATCCGCTTTGGTGACAAGCGGCTATGTTTGTACCGAGTGGATTCGCCGCACCCGCTTCGGGATCATTTCAAGCCAGGGGATGCCTTGCCGCTTGAGCGTGGTGCAGGCGGAAAGGTACTGACCTCCTTCGGCAAACCATTGAAGCAGCAGTTTGCAGATTTGCGGACCAAGGTGGCAATCAGTGCGTCCGGGGAAATCGCCCCGGATATGGCGGGAGTGGCGTGCCCGGTATTTGATAATACGGGCGATCTGGTTGGCGCGTTGACATTGAGCGGGCCCGTTACGCGATTTAGCAAGCGAACTGTGCCAAAGTTTGAATATTGCCTGCTTGAGGCTGCACGCGAAGTGACCGAGGCGCTGGGTGGAGATGTGCAGCCCTTTGAGAAAAGGCTCATTCAGATGGCATCCAAAACAATGGCAGGGCGGGGAACAACGCGAGGCAGGACCGCCAGGCGTCGGTAGTGAAACGTAGATGATTGGGGGAGGGTATTCATGCTTTACATAGTTGAAATGGCGCTCAAGGCGGGCCATACCGACGAGGATTGGTATAAGTGGGAGTCGGAAATGAAGTCGGCCGAGGTGTTAATGACTGTCTCTGGATTTCGTGCTGCACAAAGGTTCAAGGGGGTGACCGATCCGATGGCCTACTGCGGGATATACAGCATTGCGGCGCCAGAGGTCATGACTTCGCCGGAGTACCGGAATGTTGGTGGCGGGACCAGGGTGGAGCACTGGAATAGTCACATTACTTATTGGCATCGTGACATGGTCGAAGGTGTTGGCATCGCTCCAGCAGTGCCAGAGGGGTATTACCTGCTGGTGACCAGTTCCAATCAGTCGGATTTTTCCGACCACGGTTTTCCGTTTATACGTCTCGATGTCACCGGGCTGAACAAATCTGTGGCGCACCGGGGTATCGCTGTGGTGCCCCTTGAGGTGGCGAAATCCAAAGCGTCCCTCGAGCCGGACATCCGGATTTATCGACCAATTGCGCCGCAGCTGTTGAAAATTTCACCTTAGACCCTGGAGCCGGACAGAATGGATGCGACGACGAGCAGGCTGGTTGAGTTTGCGGGCAGTGCGCGGTTTGACGCGCTGTCGACCAGTTGCTTGCATGCGTGCAAGCAGAGATTGATTGACACGGTGGGCGGTGCGTTCGGTGCTTATCACGAACGGTTGAGCGTGATGTCCAGGGCTGTGGCGCAACGCGCCGCCGCAAACACGGGCGCGAGAATTTGGGGCTCCCCTGATGTGGTCGCCCCGGAAGCGGCCGCATTTGCCAACGGTGTCATGTTGCGACTGCTGGATATCAGCGACACCTATCTGGGTAAAAGCCGTGGCCATCCCAGCGATGTCCTTGCCGCAGTGCTTGCGGTGGCCGAGATGACGCGCTCAGGGGGGATGTCGATGTTGGCGGCAATGGCGCTCGCCTATGACATCTATTGCAGCTTTTGCGATTCCGTTGATATCAACTCACAGGGATTTGACCAGCCGGTTTATGCCAGCCTTGCCTCGGCTATTGCTGCGGCCAAGCTGATGCGGCTGTCAGACCGCCAGATGGAGAATACGATTGCGCTGACGCTTACGCCCAATCTTGCGCTGTATCGGGCACGCAGCGGTGAATTGTCAGACTGGAAAGGTTGCGCCGCGGCAAATGCGGCCCGCAACGGCGTTTTTGCAGCGTTGTTGGCGCGGGACGGCTTCACGGGTCCGACGGATGTATTTGAAGGCAAGGGTGGTTTTTGGGATCTCGTCGGCCAGTTTGAATGGATCCTGCCGGCAGCAGACCAGGCGTACAAGGTGCAGCAGACGCACCTGAAGCGATTCCCGGTTTGCTATCACGGTCAAGCGGCTGTGGAAGCGGCTCTGGCACTTCGGGAGCGAGTCGATCTGAACAGTATTCGACGCATTGAGGTGGAGACTTTTCACCACTCTGCTCGTGTCATGGGACAGGATCCGTCGCGCTGGGCGCCTGCGAACAGGGAGACTGCCGATCACAGTTTGCCCTACGTCATTGGCACGGCGATGGTGGATGGAGTAGTTGGCATCGGTTCATTTACGGACCAGAAACTGCACAGCCCTTCGGTTGCCGAACTCATGCGCAAGGTTGAAGTTCGCGAGGACGCGGAATTTTCGGCGCGCTTTCCCCAATGGGCTGCGAGCCGTATCAAATTGACGACGGCTTCGGGTGATGTTCTGGTTGAAGAAGTGCACTGTCCACAGGGACATGCGAATAGCCCGATGTCGGACTCGGATATCGAGGCAAAATTCCGTGATCTGTTCAGTACGTTCGGCCCGGCAGAACAAGCCGAGAGAGTGCTGAACGAATTGTGGAAAATAGAAAGAAGCGTCGACCTCGGTCAGGCGCTCAGTTGCCTTGTGCCTTGATGCGGGCGGACACTGGCGAGCTGTTGTCGACGCGCGACCTATTCCGGCTTGAGTCCGGCCAGCTTGCTCAACTTCTCGTACAAAACCACTTCGTTTCGAATCAGCGTTGCAAACTGATCCGGCGTGCTGGTTTCGGTTTCCAGACCCTGCTTGTTCATGGCCTCCTTCATTTCAGCCGTGTTCACCGCCTTGGAGATCGCTGTATTCAAGGAGTCCACGATGCTGCGGGGAATTCCGGCGGGCCCCAGCAGGCCATACCAGACTGAAAGGTCGTATCCGGCCAGGCCCGACTCGTCCAGAGTCGGTACGGCGGCAAGCATAGAGGCGCGCTTGATACTCGCGACGGCCAGGGGCCTGACTTTTCCCGCTGCAATCAATGGTAGAGCCGAGGGGATGCTCGGATAACTGATTTCGATCTGGCCCGCCGCGGTGGCGACAACGGCATCAGCACCGCCTTTGTAGGGAACGTGGGTAATGCTGACTTTGGCCATGAGGTTGAACAACTCGCCCGCAAAGTGCGCCGAACCGCCAAGTCCCGACGAGCCATAGTTCAGCTGATTGGGTCTGGTGCGCGCCAGTTCGATGAGTTCCCGTATATTGCGTGCTGGTACTGAAGGGTGGACAACCAGCACGGCTGGAGCAAATGTCATCAGTGATATGGGCGTGAAGTCGCGATTGAGATCGTAAGGAAGTTTGATGCGCAGGACGGCCTGAGCAATGCCCGGGGAGGATAATTGCAGCAGCGTGTAGCCATCCGGGGCCGCTTTTGACACCCGCTCGATGACAATGGAACTGCTCGCTCCGGGGCGATTCTCCACCACCACGGGTTGGCTGAATATCTCTGATAATTTCTGGGCGACCGGTCGTGCGGTGGTGTCCGCGCCGCCACCTGCGGCATAGCCAACGACTATGTGTACAGGTCTGGCCGGGTAAGTCTGTGCCTGTGCGCTAAGCGCCGTCAGGATGCCGTTGAGGCCGAAGAATGCTGCAAGCATCGTGGTATGTCTGGACATCGGTTATATCCGTAAACAGGATTGACAAGAATTTACGCCGGGCTATGCAGCAGCGGCAGACTCGCCGGCAATACGTCCGAATATGAGCGCCTTGCCCAGGGCTGAGCCTGTCATATAGGACTCCCCATGCAGTCCTCCCATGATTTCCCCGGCCGCAAACAATCCTGGAATCGGATCCCCCCAGATGTTGAGCACCTGCATGCCGGCATTGACCCTGAGGCCTCCGTAGGTGGTGCTCAACATGGCGGTGGAAGGGAATCCGTAATAAGGCGCAGTGTCGATGGCGGCGAGATTTCCAAAGGTGTGGGAAAGGTTGGTACGGCCAAAATGGGAGTCCACTCCCGATGCGACATCGCGATTGTAGAGTCCCAGCGTGTCTGCAAGTGTATGGGCTGGTATGTCCAGCTTGCCGGCCAGCTCTGCAATCGTATCTGCCTTGGGAATGCGCCCCTTGGCTTCAATAGCCCTGAAGTTATAGGAGGGCACATCGGCCACGGCTTGATCCATTATCTTCTGGTCAAAGATTTGAAAGGCAATCCCGCTCTCTTGCAGCAGGACGGCTTCTCCCAGGGACTTATAGGATTTTGACTCGCTCATGAAGCGCTTGGCCTGCTTGTTGACGCAAATGCCACCCCGATAGACCGGAAAAATGACTGCAGGCAACTCATCCGCTTCAGGATAGGGATAAGTGCCGAAGGTGCCATTGACATAACCAAGATCGGCAAATGCGGCGCCATGCTCCCAGGCCATCTTCAGGCCGTCACCTTCATTGCCCAGGCCGCCCGCGGGAACAGAGCGCCGTACATGAGGCGCGAATACTTGTAGCAGATCCTTGGCACGCGAGAAGCCACCCGAGCAAAGCACAATTCCCTGGCGTGCCTCAAAGTTGACTTCACCTGCCGTTCCATGTGTGACTACGGTATTGATCCGGCTGCCATTGGCCGCCTTCTCCAGGCGCTGCGCGCGCGTTGAGTAGAAAAAGGTGATGTTCTTCTCGGCACGCGCCTGTGCATCGAGAATACTCATCAGCTGCTTTGGATCAGCCCTGTGTCCACGCGGAACCGAGTGCCCGGATGAAGGTTGCAGTTCCATGAAGTGGGTACCCAGGCCGACAATGTATTTGTACTCTTCCAACTGGTACTTTACATAGGCCTCGACCAGCGCTGGATCATTGGCACCGTGGCCGAGTTCCAAAAGGTCTTGGCGCAGTAATTCATCAGTGTCCTTGATGCTTCTCGAGTGTTGCAGATCGGTGCCGGCGAAGGCGAAGAATCCCCCCGCCAGAATGGAACTGCCACCGAAATCGGGCATGCGCTCAATGACTGCCACGCGTGACCCCAATGCCGCTGAACGCAATGCAGCCCGAAATCCCGCCAGGCCCGCGCCGATAACAACCACATCAAAAGCATGTGTTGCACTCATAATCTGCTCCAGCGGATTGGAATCGGAGCTACTTCGGCAGAAGCATGTCCGCGATGATGTGCACGAGTTCCATGTAGCTTTTCAGAATCACAAGGAGTATGCCTCCCGCGACAACCCCGATCGGGAGATAAATCCAGTCTCCCATTCGCAATGAAAGATAGATGCCCAATAGTGGTACCAGTGCGGATATGGAAAGTGCGAACATCTTTCCGTGCTTTACCAGAAAATTGACGACAGGATAATGCGGCGGTTGATAGTCCAAGATGTGTTCTCCAGTTGCAGGTTTACCGGGCGCAATGGCAGCAGCCAATTGAGGTTGTGCCGAGCATTCAATGCGGGTTCATTGAATTGTACGGTTAGGGCAACGTCGACAGCAATAGAACATTATTCTAATATAGCGGTTCCGGTACGATTCTCATTTGCAGTTATTGCTTTCTGAAGCAATTTCAAGCGAGCCATCCCCGACGACCCCACGCGGGTTGTCTGCATGAATTCAGATGTTTTATCGCAATGGAGACGATATGAAGTTTCTGTCTGGTCTGATCGGCAGTGCGACGGTCCTGCTTGCGAGTATTTTTATTTCCGCAATCTGCGCGAATGCCGGTGCAGCTTATCCGGAACGCCCGGTCCGAATGATTGTTGGATTTTCTGCGGGAGGAGGCGCGGATATTCTGGCACGCCTTGCCGCCAAGGGATTGGCCGACCGTTTGAAGCAGAACTTTGTGGTTGATAACAGGGCGGGTGCAGACGGATCCATTGCAGCGACCGCGGTGGCGCGGGCGGATGCTGATGGATATACCTTGCTGGTGACGACTTCCGCACTGACGATTACCCCTGCATTTCAACAGCAGGCATTCAATCCGGTCAGCAGTTTTGAGCCGATTATTGTCATGGGCTCGTCACCGAGCCTGCTGCTGGTGCATCCGACGGTTCCTGTGTATTCGGTGCAGGAACTGGTGGCGCTCGCGAAGTCCAAGCCTGGTCAACTGACCTATGGTTCCAGCGGGACAGGAACAATTCCTTACCTGGCCATGGAACTCTTCAAGGATCATTTTGGAATTGACATGGTTCATGTGCCCTATAAGGGTGGGGGTGATCAGCTGACCAGTCTGCTGGCAGGGGATGTTCAGCTGACCTTTCTTGCCATAGGCACGACTCTCCCCTTTGTAAAGGCTGGCAAGATGCGTGCGCTCGCCGTGAATTCACCCCGGCGATGGTCTCAGGTGCCGGATGTTCCGACCATTGCGGAGGTCGGGATGGCGGGATTCGAGGCTTCGACATGGTATGGCGTGCTGGCGCCAAGCAAGACGGCACGCGAGGTCATCACGCGGCTGAATTCCGAGATCGGTTCGATTATCCGTTCCAGGGAAGGTCAGGAAGCCATGGACAGGCAGGGCTTTGCCACGCTGGTGGGTACGCCCGAGCAATTTGGAGAGTTGATCAAGGCTGACCTTCAAAGGTGGTCTGGATTGGTCAAGAAATTGGTGAAATAGCAGGGGTTTCAGAATATCGATTTAGTCCGGGGGTTAATGTTATGTTGTTGCGCATGCGAGCGAAAATCCTGTTGAGGATGCTTTGCTGGATCGTACTTTTCGCTGCGGTGCCGATATTCGGCGCGGCAGCGGCAGAAGTCTATCCGGCCAGACCCGTGCGAATTGTTGTTGGCTTCACACCCGGCGGCGGAACCGATCTGGTTGCGCGCATGGTGGCAGGCAAATTGGGCGACCAGCTGAAAACGAGCTTCATTGTCGAGAACAAGGTCGGTGCGAGCGGAAACATCGCCGGGCAACAGGTGGCAACGGCCAGACCGGATGGCTATACGCTGCTGTGGGTGCCGATTGCGCACGCGGTAAATGCAGCAATAGGGAAGGATCTGACCTACGCGCCGGTGGCCGACTTTGCGCCAGTCAGTCTGGTCATGTCCAATCCCACCTTGATCAATGTCAGTCCTTCAATATCGGTGACGACGGTGCGCGAGTTGATTGCAATGGCCAAGGCACAACCAGGCAAGTTGAGTTACGCCAGCAGTGGAGTGGGCAGTTCTTCTCACATTGCCGCAGCCTTGTTTGAATTGCTGGCGGGTGTTCAGATGCTGCATGTTCCATACAAGGGTGGTGGCGACGCCCAGCGCGCCGTACTTTCGGGGGATGTATCGCTGTCATTCAATGACATTCAGGCATCCATTCCATTGGTGCGTGGCGGAAAAATCAAGGCGATCGCCAGTACTGGAAAACGGCGCGCCAAGGTGCTGGCTGATATTCCAACGGTGGCCGAATCGGGCCTCCCGGAATATGAGTATTCAGTATGGTTCGGGCTGTTGGCGCCAAAACGGACTCCTGCAGAAATTGTCAGTAAACTCCATACGGAAATCGTCGCCATACTGAAGAGTCCGGATCTGGCGCAAAAGTTCGAGGCCGATGGTGGTGAAGTGATCGGCAGTTCCCCGGAAGAGTTTTCGCGGTTTCTGAACGCGGAAGTAGAGAAGTGGCGAAAGGTTGTGAGGGCTGCCGGGATCGAATAAGTTCCCGGTTGATCCAGGCCTTCATTCTTGAAATTTACTTTATTTGGATGCACGTGTCGTCATGAAAGAAGAATTGCGCAGTGAAGTGGTTGTAATCGGCGGTGGCATCGCCGGTCTGGTTACCGCCAATCGGGCGGCCCAGCTTGGCAAGAAGGTGGTCCTTCTGGAAAAGGGGACTGATGAAAAGTACCTCTGCAACAGCAGATGGACGGGGGGCACTTTTCATGTGCACTTCACCGATCCGCTCGCCGATGAGGAGAAGTTGCTCAAGGTCATCCGTGAGGCTACCGATGGATTCGCAACGGAAGAACTTGCGCAGGCGCTTGCGGTCGACTCGCCGCGGCTCATCAAGTGGCTTCGGGCCGAAGGTGTACAGATGATTCATATGGGCGGCTACCATTCGTGCATTCTGGCGCCACCCGCTCGTACCGGCCCCGGCCTTGAATGGGAGGGGCGTGGCGGTGATGTCATGCTGAGACGGCTCGAGGCCAATCTCGTCAAGCGTGGTGGCCGTCTGGTCAGGGGCGCCAAGGTGCTTGCACTTGATGTTGCCGGGGGTACTGGCGTTGGACTGGAGGTTCTCCAGGGAGGCGAGAGCGTACGCTATGAGGCTGGGGATGTTGTCATTGCGGATGGTGGATTTCCTGCTGATCATGACTTGATACGCCAGTACATTTCTCCTTGTCCG
Source organism: Betaproteobacteria bacterium (assembly GCA_947479645.1). Lineage (GTDB taxonomy): Bacteria > Pseudomonadota > Gammaproteobacteria > Burkholderiales > SG8-39 > CAIYPG01. The sequence continues at coordinate 20,311 of CANKAJ010000002.1, forward strand.
GAAAAGATTCTGCGCCGCAATGCCGGCGCAGGCACAGGAGACGGGTTGCGCATGGCCGTGGCCGTGGGTGCGGGCTTGACCGGAGGGCTGGACTGCTTTTACGGGCATCTGCTGAGCCGGGATGCCATGAATAATAATCGACTTTGGCCTAGACCCTATCTGGATGCGCTTGTTACTGCAGGAATTGTTATCAACGGTCATGGTGAGCGTTTTGCCGATGAAGGCAATGGCGGAGTGTACATGGCCAACTCGGTTGCGAGACTCCAGGATCCATTGAGCGCAACCCTGGTGTTTGACCACGCCGCGTGGATGGGGCCGGGTGCGAACAGCATTATTCCGGCGAATCCGCACCTGATCAATGGTGGCGGAACATTGCACAAGGCGGAGACGATCGAAGCGCTCGCGGCGCTGATCGGTGTGCCTGCAGCCACGTTGGTAAAACAGGTCTCGGACTACAACTCGGCCCTGCGGGCGGCCACGACCGCCAGCCTGAAGCCGTCGCGGCGTACGGACCGGCATAAACCCATGTTGATCGATGTTGGGCCGTTCTATGCCATCCCACTGTGTACCGGCATCACGCACGTTATGGGAGGCATTGCCATCAATGCAAGCAGCCAGGTTCTGGACAAAGCCGGACAGCCAATTGCCCATCTCTACGCGGCCGGAACCTGCACTGGCGGAATTGAAGGTGGCCCCGCCATTGGTTACATCGGGGGCTTGAGCAAATCTGGCGTGACCGGATTGCGAGCAGCGGAACGGATAGCCCAGGCGTAGCCGCAATATAAAGGTCGGCCATGGAGCCCTGGGACATTACAACCGACCTGCTGGTATTGGGTTCAGGTGCCGCGGGCATGACGGCTGCGGTTGTCGGAGCCACTGAAGGCGCGCAGGTTCTGGTCTGTGAAAAGATGTCGCAAGTGGGCGGGACCACTGCGACTTCGGCAGGGACTGCGTGGGTCCCAGGCAATTTCAAGGCGGCCGAATCCGGAGCACCGGATCCCCGTGACCAGATTGAAGCTTATCTACAGGCTGAACTGGGTGAACTCGCCAATACTGAAACCTTCAGGGCGTTCATGGAGTCAGGTCCGGAAGCGATTCGCTATCTTGAGGCGAACTCCCAGGTCCGCTTTGATATCGTACGCAATCCTGACTATCACCTGCATCAGCCAGGAGCGGTGGAAATTGGAAGGGCACTGGTGCCCACTCCATTCGATGGCCGAACCCTGGGGGAGGACTTCCTGCTGCTCAGGGAACCGCGCAATACCTTGATGATTCTGGGTGGCATGATGATTGGACGGCGCGAAATCATCACCCTGCTGGACCCGTTCGCCTCCATGGAGGCCTTGCGGCATGTCGTGTCCATCATTGTGCGGCATCTGTCTGACCGTTTGCGCTTTCATCGTGGTACGCGCCTCATGCTCGGCAATGCACTGGTGGCAAGATTCCTCGCCAGTCTGAGACATTTGAAAGTTCCGATTCGGACCAACGCAGTGCTGAAGAAACTGATACTGCGTGAGGGGCGTGTCGAGGGAGCGGTGGTTGAGATTAACGGGGTCCCAAAGCGAGTTCTCGCCAATCGGGGTGTGCTGCTGGCAACCGGAGGCTTTCCGGGAGACACCCCGCTTCTGTCGAGACTGGCCGGGAATATTGATGGCATACGCAGCTATGCTTATGAGGACAGTATCGGAGAAGGGATCAGGCTGGCGCGGGAGATTGGTGCGTCCATCGACGAAGATCATTCCACGCCGGCCTTCTGGACGCCGATATCGGTGATGAGATCCAGCAATGGCGCTGAAACACTCTGGGCACATCACTCACTGGATCGGGCCAAACCAGGTCTGATCGCGGTCAACCGCAATGGCAGACGCTTTGTCAATGAAGGGGACTCCTATCACGACTTTGCACTGGGAATGGTTCAGGCGAAGCATTCTTCATCATCGGTCCCCGCTTTTCTTGTTTGCGATTACAAGTTCATCCGAAAATACGGTCTTGGTCTGGTTCGTCCCCGGTTTCAGCGATTGAAGGCGCATGTCGCTAGCGGATATTTGCTCGAGTCAAATTCCATCGAAGGTCTTGCACGAAAAGCCGGAATCGATCCCGGTGGATTGCAAGCCACGGTCATGGAAAATAATCGCTTTGCACTGACCGGGAAGGACGAGGCCTTTCATAAAGGTGAAAGAGGTCTCAATCGTTACTATGGCGATGCGGACAACCATCCGAATCCCTGCTTGGGACCCATCGGCACGCCGCCGTATTACGCGGTGGCTGTCTATCCGGGGGTGATTGCCACCAGCGTTGGCATCAGTACAGATGCGGATGCACGTGTTCTGACCGCTGCCGGCACGCCAATTCCCGGTTTGTATGCCTGCGGAACCGACATGAGTTCCATCATGAAGGGACGTTACCTGGGCCCCGGCATCAATATCGGACCCGCCATCGCATTTGGATATCGGGCAGCTTTGCATGCCGTAGGTTCTGGTTCAAACGGCAATTGACTGCAGTCTTGTTGATTGCGGTTTGTGGTTCACATCGAAAACAAGGAGTCCAATTGAATACTGTTGTGAAACTGATCGCTTTGATGCTGCTTATTCCGATCTGGGGGCATGCGCAGGAATTTCCGTCAAACCCTGTGCGGGTGATTGTTCCATTTGCGCCCGGGGCAAGCACCGATATGTTGGCCAGAACGGTCGCTCAGAAGATGCAGCAAAACATGGGTGCAAGCTTTGTCGTTGAGAACCAGGCGGGCGCCAGCGGAATGCTCGGTATCAATGCCGTAGCGAAGGCCGCTCCCAATGGCTATACCCTGGGAATCGCGTCGCCGTCCACGCATTCCATTGCAGCGGCGCTGAAAAAGAAATTGCCCTATGACCCGATCAAGGACTTCACGCTGATCAGTACGCTTGCCAAGTACATCTCTGTACTGGTGGTGAATCCACAGTTGCCTGCCAGCACATTGAAGGAATTCATTGACTACGCCAAACGCAACCCGAGCAAAGTGTCATACGCCAGTGCCGGCGCGGGTTCCAGCACCCACCTGTTGGCGGAAATGCTTCAGCTGACCGGGCAGTTCAAGATGGTCCATGTGCCGTTTCGTGGCGGCGGGCAGGGACTGCAGGATCTGATGGGAGGGCACGTGCCGGCAGCGGTGATCAGCATCGCCGGTGTAGGCAACCTGATCAAGGAAGGCAAGTTGCGGGCAATCGCAGTGTTTGAGCGGGAGCGCTACGCCGAGTTTCCCAATGTTCCGGCGGTCACGGAAGAGCTGCGCGATATCAGGCCGAGAATTTCCTGGTTCGGGCTGCTCGGACCGGCTGGCTTGCCACCAACAGTCACATCAAAACTCAACGCCGAGGTGCTCAAGGCGCTCAAGGCACCCGATGTGCGACAAAAACTCGAACCCATGGCGTTTCTGATGCTTGGGAGTTCATCGCAGGAGTTCGCAGAAGTGATCAGGGAAGACATCACCGCCTGGAGCAAAATCGTTGCGACGGCGGATATCAAGGTTGACGACTGAGCGTGCGGGCATTTTCCAGCATTCCGAATGGTTGCCAGATAATCCCGCATTTTTGCATAGCCTATCTTGCAAGCAGTTCCTGAATGGATCGTATCGCAGGCCCGATCGACCAGGTCACGCCGCCTGTCGATTTGTCGATCAGAATGGGCCGAGCAGGCAATGAAGTATTGATTTCAAAAAATGTCACTTCCCAACGGGTTCCCTGGTCCGATATGCGGCCCAGCGCGCCCTGTGTTGGGGAAAATTTCTGCCAATACAATCTGGCAATCTGCTGTGCTTCTGTCTCATCAACTCCATCTTCAATTCGTACTCTCGCGACAGATTCTCTGAGCAATGCATCGCGTCGGCTGGCCGATTCGGTCTGCCTCTGTAATTCCTCCTTGGTCATTGAGCACCCGGAAAGCGCCAGGCTACCGATGGCGAGCGAAAGTAGCAGTACATCGCGTATCCGCAACGTTTTCCCCATATCATTACCCTTTACCATCATTGCAAGAATTCACTGCAAAAGATTGTTTTATCGTTGGCAACACTAAACAAGATCTGAAATCTGGAGAAAGCGTACAAAGTGTTTCCTCTGCAGTCGGGGATATACAAGGGGGCGAGCCCACTTGTTCGATACTTCCCTCCGTATATCTTACTCCTGGCATGTCCAGTGAGAAAAAGACCCTGTAACCGACGTATTCTTCGTGGTCGTGTTTTTGGTTCAATGTATTCAATATATCGACAGGAATTCAGCAATGCCGACAGCTCCATACGTTGCAATGGCAGGTCAAAGAAGCGCCACGATGAGCATGCTCAATGCCGCCTTGGCAGCGTTATTGTGTCTGATCATGATCGGCAACAATCATGCTGCTCCAGGTGAATTTGGTGTAGTCCTTCTACATGCGAAATGGGGTGCGCCGCAAAGGCTTGAGACGCTGGCGCGGGATCTTGAAAAACAGGGCTATCTGGTCAGCATTCCGGAAATGGCCTGGTCCGGGGAGCGCATGTATGACATTGACTATGCCGCCGCCCTTCAGGAAATAGAAAAACATGGAAATGCATTGCGTGCCCGCGGTGCCAAGCGGGTCATCGTTGCCGGCCAAAGCCTGGGGGCCAATGCGGCCGTGGCTTATGCGTCATCCGGGCGAAGTGTGGATGGCCTGGTGTTGCTGTCTCCCGGACATTTTCCGGAGTCGGGTATGGGCAAAAGACTGAATCCAAGCATCGAGCGAGCACGCAGTCTGATGGCGGCCAACAAGGGTAGCCAGTTGGCGACGTTTGAGGATATCAATCAAGGACAGATTCGCGTAGTCAGGACCACCGCGCGGAATTACTTTTCCTACTTTGACCCGGAGGGACTAGGGGCGATGACGCGAAACATCCGAAAGCTTCCCAAGCCACTGCCATTGATGCTTGTGATTGGCAGCGACGACCCGTTCCTGCCTGAGTCAAGAGCCATGTTTGATTCGGCCCCCTCCAGTCCTGCCAGCCGTTACCTGGTGCTTGATGGAGACCATTTCAGCGTGCCCGGCGCTGTCTCGGGGGAGTTGTTGAAATGGCTGGGGACACTGGCAAACAAGGGCGTTATGCCCGCTTCAAGATGACTTCTATGCTCTTTTGTAAATATCTTCAAACCGCACAATATCGTCTTCACCCAGATAATCACCTGATTGCACCTCGATGAGATAAAGCGGTTCTGCGCCCGGATTTTCCAGGCGATGCTTGGACTCCTTCGGGATATAAGTGGACTGGTCACGCGACAGCATCATTACACTGTCACCCACAGTCACTCGCGCTACTCCCGATACGACGACCCAGTGCTCGGTGCGTCGGTGATGCAGTTGCAGAGATAGTGCAGCACCAGGTTTGACCATCAGGCGCTTTACCTGGAATTGGGAGGCGCCACGAATTTCCGTGCTGGAACTGGCATCGATGCTTTCATAATAGCCCCAGGGCCGGTATACGCGCCGGTGATTGAGATGCTCGGTGCGTCTCTTGCCATCAAGGCGGGATACCACATCCTTGACCGCCTGGGCGTTGTCTCGGGTAGTCACCAGCACCGCATCACTTGTCTCGACGACGACAACATTGTCCAGACCGGTCACTGACAGCATCCTGCTTTCGGCGCGCAGATAACTGTTGCGCGTTTGGTACGCATCGATGTCGCCACGCACGACGTTGCCATCCTGGTTTTTTTTCGCCGTCTCCCACAGGGTCGCCCATGAGCCAACATCGCTCCAGCCGATATCGGCGGGCACTACGGCAGCCTTGGTGGTTCGCTCCATTACCGCGTAGTCAATGGATTCAGCCGGACAGGCGGCGAAGCTCGCGGCATCAAGACGGCAAAAATCGCGATCATCCGAGCGCTTTTCCCAGGTCGTTGTGACTGAAGCCAGGATGTCTGGTCGGTACTGTCCCAGTTCCTCCACATAGCGGCGCGCTGACATGACGAACATGCCACTGTTCCACAACAGGCCCGCCGAAACCAGTTTGGCGGCAGTGGCAGCCTGTGGCTTTTCAACAAACGATTTGACGCTATAGCATCCATCGGCCAGCGTTTCACCGCATTCAATGTAGCCGTAGCCGGTCTCGGGCTTGTCCGGCACGATACCGAAGGTGGCAAGTGAACCTGCCGTTGCCGCGCGGACTGCAATCGCCACTGCGCGAGCGAAAGCGGCTTCGTCATGAATGAGATGGTCTGCAGGGAGCACCAACATGATGGAATCGGGTTGCAACGCCATGACGGCCATGGCAGCAACGGCCAGAGCCGGCGCGGTGTTGCGTGCAGAGGGCTCTAGAATGATGGTTTGCGGTGTAATGCCGATCTCGAGCAACTGCTCGGCAGCGAGGAATCGGTGTTCCTCGCTGCACACAATGACCGGGGCCGAAATGCCTTCAAGGCCGGCCGCACGCAGGGCGGTATCCTGCAACATTGAACGCTCGGAAACCAGCGGCAAGAACTGCTTTGGCAGCAGGCGTCGTGACATCGGCCATAGCCGTGTACCCGCACCGCCGCAGAGTATGATCGGAATCAATCTGGGATTCATTGAATAACAAACTTTCAAATGTTCAGAATGAACTCATTGTAACCAGCCTCTGCCACAGACAACTGCATGACTTGCTGGAAATTGCCGGGAACATCAGGATGAGAATACCCTGCTTTCAGCGCCGCAATTCTGGTGCGGGCAACTGAACCTGGGTTGCGCGTTATTCCTTCCCGCGCGATATGCGAACCACTTCCGGAATTCGCCGCAATGCGCGCAGCACTTTGGCCAGGTGCTGGCGATTGGCAACCTGCAGCGTGAAATGATTGGTTGCGTAGAGGTTGCGGTCCTCGTCTACAGAAACATTGGCGATATTGCAGCCTGCGTCGGCGATGGCTGATGCCACTTTGGCCAATACGCCGCGCTGATCCAGCACCACGACGTGAAGATTGACATCGAACAGGCGATCGGTGTCCGGATCCCATTCAACATCGACCCATTTATCCGTATCGCCGCGGGCCCTGCTGGAGCTGGGACAGTCGTGTGTGTGAACGACCAGGCCCTGTCCCTTCTTGATGAAGCCGATGATGGGGTCACCCGGAATGGGATGGCAGCACCGGGCAAACTGCACTGCCATGCCTTCAGAGCCGTGAATGACGATGGAGCCTGCGATCTTTTTCTCGCCGATGGATGGATCCGGGTCGGACAGCAGAAGTAATTTCCGCGCAACAATGGCAGCCAATCGCTTGCCCAGTCCGATGTCTGCGAGGATTTCGCCTCGAGAATGCGCGCTGGTGTCGCGAACGAGTTTCTCCCAGCGTTCCTTTTGCACATCGGTAAGCGTCATTCCCAGCGTACGCAGGGCCTGCCCTAGCAAGCGTTCGCCAAGTTTGGTGGCTTCGCCAGTTTGCGTGACTTTCATGAAATGCCGGATCTGCGCGCGCGCCTTGGCGGTTTTGACGTAAGTGAGCCATGCCGGATTGGGATGGGCGTGGGGCGCGGTGATGATCTCCACGCGGTCGCCGCTTTTCAACTCGTTCCGAAGCGGCACCAGTTCCAGGTTGATGCGCGCCGCCATGCAGCGATTGCCAATGTCGGTGTGCACGGCATAGGCAAAGTCAACCACGGTTGCTCCCCGTGGCAGGGCGAGGATTTTCCCTTTGGGCGTAAATACGTAGACTTCGTCCGGAAAAAGATCGATCTTGATGTGTTCGAGGAATTCAGCCGCGTCGCCGGAGTGGTGCTGGACATCCAGCAGCGACTGTAGCCAGCGATGAGTGCGTTTTTGCACTTCATTCAACTCGGCATCGGAGCTCTTGTACAGCCAATGCGACGCCACGCCGGTTTCCGCGATGTGGTTCATCTCCTGGGTGCGGATCTGCATCTCGATCGGCATGCCGAATGGTCCAATCAGCGTCGTATGCAGGGATTGGTAGCCGTTGACCTTGGGGATCGCGATGTAGTCCTTGAACTTCCCGGGCACCGGTTTGTACAAGCCATGCAGCACGCCCAGGGCGTAATAGCAGGCAGGCACATCCTTGACGACGACGCGAAAGCCGTAGATGTCCAATACCTGTGAGAACGACAGGTGCTTCTCGACCATCTTCTTGTAAATCGAGTAGATATGCTTTTCGCGCCCGCTGACGGTGGCGTCAATTGCCGCCGCAGTGAGCCGTTCCTGGACGCTGTCGAGGATTTTCTTGACGCCGACCCGGCGGTTTCCACGCGCGGCTTTCAATGCTTTGGCGATGGTGCGATAGCGCAGCGAATACAGGTGCGCGAATGACAACTCCTGCAGTTCGCGGTACAGGCTGTCCAGTCCGAGGCGGTTGGCGATGGGAGCGTAGATTTCCATCGTCTCGCGTGCCACGCGGCGGCGTTGCTCCGGACTCACTGCGTCCAAAGTCCGCATGTTGTGCAGACGGTCGGCCAACTTGATCAGCATCACGCGCACGTCGCGCGCCATCGCCAACAGCATCTTGCGGAAGTTCTCGGCCTGCGCCTCCTGCCGTGACTGGAACTCGATGCGGTCCAGCTTGGACAGGCTGTCCACCAGATCGGCAACCGGTTTGCCGAAACGGGCGCTAATTTCTTCCTTGGTGACCGCAGTGTCCTCCATGACGTCGTGGAGGAGGGCGGCCATTACTGCCTGTGCGTCCAGTTGCCAGCCGGCGATGATGCCGGCGACGGCCAGCGGGTGGGTGATATAGGGGCCGCCGCTTTTGCGCGTCTGCCCTTCATGGGCGTTATCGCTGAACTGGTAGGCTTCTTCAATACGGTTAATGTCAGCTGGCGTAAGGTAAGCCAGTGTCTGGCGCAGGTCAGTGATCGCGGCAGCAACCATGATCAGCCCAGGAGTCCCCTCGGTGATTTGGCCGGCCAGCGCGGCCAGTCCAGAGGGCGGTCGGTTATCACGTCACGCGGAATTGGCGCGATTCAGATACTCGATCCCGTACAGGCCAGCCGCCATTTCGCGCAACGCGATTACGCACGGTTTGTCGCGATTGGCTTCCACCATCGGTTCCGCGCCCTGGGCAAGCTGACGGGCACGATAGGTCGCAGCAAGAGTCAGCTGAAAACGATTGGGAATTGATTTCATGCAGTCTTCAACGGTGATACGGGCCATGATTAACCTTTGGGTCAGAAGTCGAACAAATGTCGGTAAATCCGAACGTACACACGCTGCCGTCAGTCGTATCAACGCGAATTTGCGCTGAAATCAACCCATTCTGGAAGCTGTGCACTGAGGCGGGTGAGGGCGTCGTGGGCACGCAATCGAACCGCGCGTATGACCGCCGCAAGATCGCGACGAGCATCCTCGAAATCCTTGTTAATAATAACATAATCGAACTCTGCTATATGCCCTATCTCTTCTGTGGCATTGCGCAGGCGCTCCCGTATCGATTCCTCGGAGTCCTTTCCGCGACTGCGTAATCGACGTTCCAGTTCAGCCAGCGATGGGGGCAGGATAAACAGGCTGACGGTTTCCGGGAACAACCGTCTGATTTGCTGGGCGCCCTGCCAGTCAATTTCCATAATGATGTCATGCCCTTGGGCACGAGTGTCGGTTATCCATTTATGGGATGTGCCGTAGCGATTGCCATGAACCTCGGCGCTTTCCAGAAACTCGCTGCGTTCCAGCATGGCCTCAAATGTCGTCCGGTCGACAAAATGGTATTCGCGGCCATTGACTTCCCCGGGGCGTGGCGCGCGCGTGGTGTAGGACACTGACAGCAGCACATTGCCGTCTTCGGCAAGCACAGCGTTGACCAGAGACGATTTCCCGGCGCCAGAGGGCGCAGCAACAATGAAGATGTTACCGTTCATTCGATGTTTTGCACCTGCTCGCGCATTTGTTCGATAAGCAACTTGAATTCCAGACTGGTATCCGAAAGTTCCTTGGATACCGATTTTGAACCCAGCGTATTGGCTTCGCGGTGCAATTCCTGCATCAGAAAATCAAGCCGTTTGCCCGCGGGTCCGCCGGCCTTGAGCACACGGCGTACTTCGCTCAGGTGAGCGGCAATCCGTGTGAGTTCCTCTGCCACATCCACCTTGATGCCGTAAAGGGCGATTTCCTGTCGAATACGCTCTTCATCGTTGCTCCCCAGAACTTCTCGCAGTCGCACCGATATCTTTTCCTGATAGGCAGCAATGGCTTCAGGCAGGCGCGGTTGTATTTCAGCCAGCAGCGATTCCATGCGTGCAACACGGTCGATGATCATGGCTTTCAGTTTGTCGCCTTCGCGTTCACGGGTGGCGGTAAACTCCTTGAGCGCTGCCCGGGCCAGTTCCAGCGCGGCACTTCGTCGTGCGTCGCCGACCGCGGCATCGTCGCCCAGCATGCCAGGCCAGTTCAGTATCTCGCCCATGCGCAATGGCTGGCTGTCGGGGATTACGGCGCGCGCTTGCTTGTCCAGCGCCGCAAGTGCCTGCAATAGTGCCTGGTTCAGTTCCAGTCGTGGTGCCACATTGGCTGATGCGGCAGTCGCGATGCGGCATTCCAGCTTGCCTCGCGTGGCTTTGGTCGCGATCAATTCGCGCAAAGCCGGTTCGATCGGGCGCAGATCCTCGGGCAGTCGAAACTGGATATCGAGAAAGCGGCCATTAACGCCTTTGATTTCCACCGAAAGCGAGCCACCGGGTAGTTCGCGTGTCAAGGCAGCATAGCCGGTCATGCTAAGTATCATTTCGATGTGATCCGGTCGTTAAAATTAAAATGAAGGATGAGTGCATACAGCGCTCGATTTGCCGGCTGAATGCCCAAACGATGGTCATATCATAGCGTTTCAATCCCACTTGGGAAACCAGGATCTCGCAACTTAATGACGCTTGACTGCAATGGAGCACCGGCTTGGTCCGCAGCACGCGTGAGAAGTCGGATATCATGCGCCCAGTGCCGTATCCCGGTTTAAGTGGCCGGGATCATTGTTCACTGCCAGTTTAAACGGCGCTGCACGGCGCCTGTTGTGGTATTCCCGGGATTACGCAGCCGTTTCCTGCGGTTTTTGCCCCGCTTTTCTCCGCCTCACTAACGATCCTTGGACTTGAAAAATGACTCATTCCCGCCCCTCTGGCCGTTCCCCGGATGCATTGCGCGCCGTACGCATCGAGCGCAATTTCACACGTCATGCCGAAGGTTCGGTACTGGTTGTCTTTGGTGACACGCAGGTTATTTGCACAGCCAGTGTCGAAGAGCGCGTGCCCGGTTTTTTAAAAGGGCGGGGCCAGGGCTGGCTGACTGCCGAATATGGAATGCTTCCTCGCTCGACTCATACGCGCAATGATCGGGAAGCGGCACGCGGCAAGCAGTCAGGGCGGACGCAGGAAATTCAGCGCCTGGTCGGCCGCAGCCTGCGGGCAGTATTTGATCTCGAAAAGTTTGGTGAGCGCACCATTCAGATCGATTGTGACGTTATCCAGGCCGATGGCGGCACGCGTACCGCGAGCATTACCGGAGCCTTTGTCGCAGCGCACGACGCCGTGAGCAAGTTGATGGAACGCGGTGTCATCGCGCATTCACCGATACGCGATTTCGTTGCGGCTGTTTCGGTCGGCATCTACGAGGGTATGCCTGTGCTCGACCTTGATTACGCCGAGGATTCAAAATGCGATACCGATATGAATGTGGTGATGACTGGTTCGGGCGGATTTGTTGAAGTCCAGGGTACGGCCGAGGGAGCGCCGTTTTCAAGGGAGGAAATGGATGCCTTGCTGGCGCTCGCACAGCGCGGCATTTTCGACTTGATTGGCAAGCAGAAGCAGGTGCTGGGATTGGGCGCCTGATTCAGCGCTGGTTTCATATTCCGATTCTTGGAATTACAACTGCGTGATATCGACCTTCTGGTTCAGTTGACTGACGGACTCCACCCGGTTTCGCCCGGAGGACCGGGCCCGGAAAATGGCTACTTGCGCGGAACTGACCAGATCATTCCATGTGGTTCTGCCCGGCTGCAGGTGGGTAATGCCAATGCTGGCTGTGGTCCGAATCGCCTTGTCATTGACCATGCAGGTTCCTGATTCGATCTCTATTCGCAAATGCTCGGCGACTTCCAATGCAGTAGTAGGGTGGGTATGCGGCATGACCAGGGCAATTTGGTCGATGCTGTAACGTCCAACGATATCGCTTGGACGGGCAATCCGTCTGCAGATGTCCTCGACCCACTGCATGAGTTCATGACCTGTTTCAAGGCCATGGCTCCTGCTGATGACTTTGAAGTTGTCCAGATCAATCAATGCAATGGAAAGTGGGCCACTCTGGCTCTGTGCGATTTCCTTCTGGGACTGCGCGATCAGTGTTTGTCTTGCGGCCGAAATCGTTTTTTCGGTGTTGCTGGCAATGGCCTGTTTATCTGTGTGCAGCAATTGGAGTTCAAGCCACACGACTGCCACGATGGTGAGCAGCAGCAGGATCGGCTTGACGCTGAACATGACCGTCATCGGTGGGCCAGCAAGCAGCAGACTCTGCGATTGCTCTCCGTATATTGCGGTCGCTACAGCCGTGAACAACATCATGAATGACGCAAATCCTGCCAGGGCGCCCAGAGTAATTGATGGCAACGAGCCGTTATGTTGAGAATAGGCCATGATGCGCCAGGCGATCCTGCCAAGCAGGAATGTCGATGCCAGAGAAATCAGGATGATTCTGAACTCGAGATTCGGGGCGTAGTAGGTGAACCAGGTGAGTAACGGGAAATCGGCGACGACGATCGACCATCCCAGAATGTCCCGTTTGGGCGGGCGGGAGGCATCAAGGCGATGCACTCCGGTATAAAGCAGAATGAAAGCAACATGCGCCAGGGCATTTGCCAGGATGATGGACACGAAATCCGGAGCGATATTGCGTGTGGAGACTGCGGCGTTTGCAGCGCAAAGGCATAACAGCGCAAGTCCGAAATGTCTGAGCAACCGGGTTTGTGGCCGCAGATTTGCAAATATCAGAGAAAGCGAGCCTGCGATCAATCCAGAAATGAAGGAAAGCTCAAATAGCGAACGGACATCCAAAATCAACGCAGACCTTATTTTCTTGGGACAACTGGCAACACCCAGGCCCGTAGATGTACTACAAAAAAGTACGCAGCATCACAGTCATTCTAGGGCAAGCTCGGGAGATTTTATGACTAAATTGTGAACAAAATAATGGTCTTGCTCGTTCCCCGCACTTGGCGCATGAACGCAATGGATGGCCGTTAAGTGTGGTCGGGTGGAACCTGAAGCGATGATCAGATCCTTTTGAGATAATTGAAAAATAATGAGTTTCCGATGACCAATCCAGAAGTTTCGCCTGGCAAGTCCGGGCAGCCAGATCAGCCGCAGGAAGTCAGCCGCGCCGAGTTCCTGCAGATCTATACCGCGGTGGTGCTGCCGATGTTCATGGGCGCGGTTGATCAGACCCTGCTGGCTGCGGCAACACCGGTGATCGCCGTTGAATTCAGCGATTTGTACAACACACCCTGGATTGCTACGGCCTACTTGCTCGCGCATGCGACCATGGGACCAGTCTATGGTCGCTTTGGCGATCGTTACGGCCGGCGCGAAGTGATGCTGGTTTCGCTTGCGATATTCATGTTCGGCGCTATTGTGTGCAGCCTGGCGCCGTCACTCAACTGGTTGATTGCCGGCCGCGCATTGCAGGGGCTGGGCGGTGGTGGACTGATGTCGTTGTCGATGGCGCTCATTGGCGACATGGTGCCGCCGAGGCAACGCGCCCGATTCCAAGGGTATTTTGCCGCGCTTTTTACCGGGGCACACGTTTGTGGTCCGATGATAGGTGGCCTTGTGGTGGCCAATGTGAGTTGGCGCTGGCTGTTTGTGGGGTATATCCCGCTTGTAGCGCTGGCGCTGTGGCGGATCGGGCTATTACCGCGAGGTCGTGAGCACAAGGACGCGCCTGGAGTTCGCGATGTGATCGGACTCGGACTGTTTGCAATGGGTATCACCACATTGCTGTTCGGACTGTCATCGGCAGGGCTGCGCTTTCCATGGTTATCCTGGCAGACGATACTGTTTCCTGGTCTGACAGCACTGGCATGGGCTGTTTTGTATATGCACGAGCGCCGCCATCCAGCGCCGTTTTTCCCCATAGAACTCCTGCGCATCATGGCGCTGCGACGAGTCTGCCTCACCGTGATGAGCACGACGTTCTGCCTGCTCTCGTTGGTCTTTTACCTGCCGATCTATCTGCAACTCGGCATGCATACCGGTGTCGGGGAGTCCGGGGTTTTACTGGCGCCAGTGATGCTGGGCATGGTCATCGGCGGGATAGTGACAGGCCAGATCGTATCTCATACGGGTGAACCGCAACCGTTGCCCAAATTCGGTTTATCCCTATCTGCAGTTGCATTGCTTGCGCTGGCATTAGTGCCAGCAAACGTGGCGGTCATCGTTACCCTGGGTTTTTTTGCTGGGCTTGGCTTTGGTCCCACCATGCCAACCACACAGTTGATTGCGCAGACAGTTGCCGGGCGTGAGCGTCTGGGTGCAGCAACCTCCATCATCAGTTTGGCACGCACGTTGGGAGCAGCAACCGGAACAGCGCTTACCGGAGCGGTGATCTACAGCCTGCTTCCCGACATCGACGTGAAGCAACTGGGAAGTTCCGGCAGCGGTCCGGCCAGTCCGGAAATTCTGCAGGCATTTCACGTCGCTTTCTTCATTGCTGCGTTCGTCGCCGCATTCGGCGCTTTCAGCGCCAGTCGCGTGCCAAGAGTGCGGGTCTGAAAATCCCGGGATGCTGCTGATGGTGGCAGCGGGTTTAGTCGCCTGGCCGGGATTCAGTCATGCCATGCTCCATCTGCAGCAGCAAATTCACAGGAAGCATTACGCGCGTCTCAATGGCGAGGCGCGGAGTTGGGTCGACGACTCACGGCTCCGGCAATTCCAGGAGTGCCCGGGAGCCTGCATCAGGTTCCCGGGTGAAGGCGATGGCGTCGATTTCCAGGTTGCTCAATGCAGTAAATACAATTGGAAAACCACTGGACTCCAGTATTTTTACCAGGGATTTGGGCGTGAATCCGGTCTTGTGCGCAAAAAAATCATTGCCGCTGCGTTCAATTTCCAGGCCATATCCGTAAATGACGTCCCGCACCAGGACGGGTCCGCCCGGCCCGTTGAATACGGCATCTTCTATGTCGAGATTCCGTTCAGCAACGATCTGTATCAGTTCGTCCATATCCGGCACGCGGATCTGCACGAAGCCATTGGGCTTTAGCACGTGGCGGAATCCCGCCAGCACCTTGAGCGCATCGTGCCGGTGGTAATGCTCCAGATTGTGCGAGCAATAGACTGCGTCATACTGTGATGCAGGCAGGGTTGTCAATTGACGGGCATCACAAACGATATCGGGATTGCCCTTTGGATCAATGTCCAGCAAGACGTGTTCCCAGCCTTGGTAAACTTTTGGAAGTTCAATGGCTTTGCTATTGCCGCCGACATTCAATACTGTCTTCAACTCTGTATCCGTGGCCGTTGTAATTGAGGCACTTTTCAAATGCCGCCAAACCCCAGCAGTGATTTGATGCCGGGCTCGGGTTCCTGAGTAAATGCAAATGCAAGAACTTCCATGTTGTTCTGCCCGGTATAGATGTACGGAAAACCGCAGGCTTTGACAATATTTACCAGGGATTTCGGCGTAAATCCGGTCTTGTGGGAGTAAAAGTCATTCCCGCTGCTTTCGATTTCCGTGCCCAGACCGTAAATGATATCGCGCACCAGAATGGGGCCTGTCGGAGCGTGGTAGAGCACGTCATCAATATCCAGGTTTCGTTCGGCGACAATTTGCATCAGCTCGCCCATATCCGGAACTCGAATGTGAGCGAAACCGGTCGGCTTGAGGACATGCCGGAATCCCGTGAGCACTTTCAGCGCATCGTGGCGATGGTAGTGTTCCAGATTGTGCGAACAGTAGACCGCATCAAATTGAGCGGCGGGAAGCATTCCCAGTTCCCGGGCATCGCAAACGACATCCGGGTTGCCTCTGGGATCAATGTCCAGCAGCACGTGTTCCCAGCCCTGATAGTGCTTGGGTAATTCAATTGCCTTGTTGTTGCCGCCGACGTTCAATAGTTTTTTCGGACCCATGCCAATGTCCATTCCGACTGACGCTGTTCGATGCGTTGCAGTTTACACCCGGTGGGCCAATCCTCAATCTTGGCATTGCGCGTTGCTGGGTGTGCGAGCCTCATGACAGCCATTGACAGGGTGTGGCATGCTCTGGCCCTCGGAAATTTTCTCTGAAAAGGATAGGTCATGGAAAATGTTGCAACGCTGGCCGGCGAGATTGCCGCAATACTGAAAGAGCGGCACGAGACGGTTGCCGTCGCCGAATCGTCGGCGGGAGGTTTGATTTCCGCGGCGTTGCTCGCTGTTCCGGGTGCTTCTGCCTATTATCTGGGCGGCGTGGTGGTCTATACACGCCAGGCCAGGCGATTGCTGCTGGATATCCAGGATGTCGCAATGAAAGACATTCGCAGTTCTAGCGAACCCTACGCGAACCTGCTTGCCAGTGTGGTTCGTCAGCGTTTTTCGGCGACCTGGGGCATTGGTGAGACCGGCGCAGCGGGACCGACCGGCAACAGTAAAGGCGATGCAGCAGGTCATACCTGTGTGGGCGTATCAGGGGCGGTGTCGTTGAGCCTGACCCTGGAAACCGGGAACGCGGACCGTGTTGCCAACATGGATGCCTTTACCCTGGCTGCACTGCAATTGCTAAAGAAGGCCATCACCCGCTGAAGCTTGATAATCCGACTCATTCGGCGTATCTGCGCCGGTAAGGAAGTACTGAACAAGTGGGCTATCCCCCAGGGGGATTTCCTTCGGGGCGCGTCCCCTTGTATATCCCCCAATTCAGAGGAAACACCGTGTACGCCTTATCCAGATTCGAGACTTATTCAGTGTTTCCTTGAGTGTATTGAAGTTGCCGTCCCAATTGGTCTTTGGAATTGAAAAATCTGGCCAACACACCCATTTAGCAAAGGATTTTGCATGACTGACTCGGAAGAAAAGCCGGAAGATGTTGTTACTGTCATCGGACGTGAGATTGCCGCCATGCATGGTGCTCTGCTGGCACTGACCTCTGTCGTGGTCAGGCAGGGAAATGCGACGGCGATCGTTGAACACCTTTCGGCAATCCGGGAGAGTGCCGCCAAGGAACCCAACAGCACGCATTTCACCGACATTCTGGACAAGATGATTTCGGTGGCACGGCCCTCACTGCATTAGCAGGAGAATGACGCAGGCGCAGAGTTTCAGGCAGCGCACCTATTGCGGCATCCGGTTTGTTCCGGATGACTTGCCAAGTCATGAATCAGAATGCCAGTGCAGCCATGAATTCGCTGACCGGCGTCTGCTCGAATATCTTTCGATCATCGCATATGGCGAATATTGTCTCGCGCCGTTCCGGCGCAAAACAGGTCTCCAGCCCCTCCAGGAATTTCTTTCGGAATAAGCGGAGCGGACTCCTCGCGACGACTGGGATGGCCGGTCGGATATTCAATATCGATGCGTGGTGTGCTCGAGCCGTCCTTGAAATGAACCTGGATGCCGTTGCCGCTGGACAAAGTATTGGGATCGTCGGAACCACGCGTGAAGCGAGGTTCTTCGGTCTCGGTCATCCTGCTTCCTTTGCGGCAAAAAATACGCAGGCCAAGGCATCAACCAGGCTGCGATGTGCCGCTGCATATGCAGCATCGTCGGTGACGTGGTGGTTTCAAACGTAATCGGCTACATCCACGAGTTCCTCATCGATGGCATTGGCTGTTGCTGATTCTGATGTCATGGTTGATCTGCGCCGTCAGGCGCAGTGGGGTGCGCGGCTTGTATCAGTGCGGAGCACCAATGGATTGCAGGGCATTACTGATCAAGCTTGATGTTGGCGGTCTTGACGAGTTGGGCGAATTTGGCGAAATCCGCTTTCATCCGTGCCGCAAATTGGTCGGGAGTGGAAATGAAGGGCTCCATACCCTGACCGGACATTTTTTCGTTGACCTCCGGCATGGCCAGTATCCTGGCGATCTCGGTTGACAGCTTGTCGCTGACTGCTTTGGGCAAGCCGGCCGGGGAGAGAATCCCATACCAGGCCTTGAGTTCGAAATTGGGCAGACCTGCCTCCGCAAACGTGGGTACTTGTGGCAGCCCTGCCTGTCGAGTATCGCCCGAAATTGCCATGGCCTTGAGTTTGCCTGTTTTGACATGCGGCATGACTACCAGGGGAGCGCTGAAGTACAACTGCACTTGGCCGCCAATAAGATCGGTCAGTGCCGGACCAGATCCCTTGTAGGGGATATGTTGCATCTTTACCCCCGTCCGGCTTTCAAACAATGCTGCTGACAAATGGTTGGTGGTTCCGCCGCCTGATGAGGCGTAGTTGAGCGTGCCCGGTTTGGATTTGGCCAATGCAATGAACTCCCTCAGGTTATTGGCCGGCACCGAGGGATGAAGCGCCAGCACATACTCGGTGCTGGATACGGTGCCGATGGGATCGAAATCCTTGATGGCGTCATAAGGGGTGGGCAACAGGCTGGGCACGACTACGTGGGTCTGGGCAACCAGCAGGATCGTATAGCCATCGGGCGCGGATTTGGCTGCAGCCTCGCTGCCGATGATGGTGTTGCCGCCGCCGCGATTGTCCACCAACACTGCCTGGCCCCAGCTTTCCGTCAGCTTCTCGCCGATGACACGCGCCAGCGGAGTGGTAGTGCCGCCCGGGGGATAAGGCACGATGAAGCGGATCGGCTTGTTCGGGTAGGCCTGCTGTGCGGTGGCGACGCCGATATAAGCGATTAGCGCAAATGCGCTCAGTGTTCGTGCAGCTGCGGCAACTGATGTCATAAACAACTCCTTTAAGACGAGATTTAGAACGAGCTTTCCAAATGAGGCGATCCTGCATTCCTGCATCAGGGCCCAATTCGGCAATTTTGAAATGACCCCTGTGGATCCCACTGCGAACTGGAGTGGCGAAGTGGCTATCGCCTTTTCATTCTGGACAAAGTCTACATGCTCGCTGGCTGGCCTGCAAAAGCCATCCTGAATCAGTGCCGGGCGAAAATGACTTGCGCAACTCCTGCAGCTTGAGCAAGCAATGGTCAATCTGCGAGCGGCTGCTAGAATTCAGTCGACGCAATTCCAACTGGAGGGAATGAAATGTCCGATGCCGAGCGCCATAAGCGAGCAATGAAAGCATACAAACAGTATGGTGGAAAAAAGTACGTGCTCAAGTCCACTCCGCATGATCCGCCATCGATCAAGGATATTTCACTCCTTGGTGTGGATCGATGCTACGGAGAGTCATGGAATCGCAAGGGGCTCGACATGAAAACGAAGAGCCTCATTACGATTTCCATGCTGGCAACGCTTGGCATAGAGCCGGAGCTGCGCACGCATATCAAGGCGGCCCATCACCAGGGTGTCACCAAGGATCAGATCGTTGATTGGTTGATCCACGTGAATAGCTATATCGGCACTCCAAGGGCGGTGGCGGCATTACGGGTTGCCCGTGAGGTATGGACTGAATTGGCCGAGGAAAAGAAGACATAACCATCGGTCATGGTCAATTGATATTAATTGACTCCTTATGAAGCTAATGAAAAACGTAAGTTTCATATTTTGATAATAATAAAAATCACATCCGGCGACGCGGTTCCGATGCCGGGTGTTGGCCGAATGAATTGTGCAGGAAAGTCGAAATATCATTCAGATTTCCGGGCTCGACTTATGACGTGGCGGCCTCTACCATCAAAATGTGATCGACACCTTGTCGCCCGTTGTCGCTTGTGATTGCATCGATATGGCCGCAAGCGAGGACTGCGGTCTGAAAGGCATCGGGTAGCCAATTCCATTGGCGTCAGAGACCGTCGTAAAACCCATCTGGAGCAATCGGCCATGCGGCAACTCACACTATTGAAGGTTTGCATTTCCACGACTGCATTCCTGCTGTCGATGTGCGCCTATGCGCAGGGTACGGTGACTGCTGCTTTTTCAAGGCCCATTGCGGTGATCGTGCCGTTTCCCCCCGGTGGCGTAACAGAGCTGGAAGCTCGCCTGTATTCGCAGAAGCTCTCTGAAGTCATGGGGGGTCATGCCGTCCTGGTCGACTTCAAACCTGGTGCAGGCAGCACACTGGGGGCCGCCCATGTTGCCAAGGCCGCACCCGATGGGAATACGCTGCTTGTCATTTCAGGGGCGTTCACCATTGCGCCGCAGTTGTACAAGGATCTTCCCTACGATGCAGTCAAGGACTTTGCGCCGGTGTCACTGATGAGCACCCGCGCCACCGTGCTGATGGCCAATCCATCCAAACCCTACAAGACGTCGGCTGAATTCATTACTTATGCCAAGGCACATCCCGGGGAAGTGAATTTTGCAACATCGGGCGCCGGTGGGGCGGTGCATCTGTTTGGCGCATGGCTGGCCCAGCTTGCCAACGTCAAGTTCACATTCATTCACTACAATGGCACCGGCCCGTTGCTGGGTGATCTGTTCGCCGGCCGCGTGGATGTGTATCCGACGACTTTTTCGATTGCGTTGCCGTTCATCAAGTCCGGCAAGCTGCATCCGCTGGGGGTCAGCAGCGCCGAACGATCACCGCTGTTGCCGGGAATGCCGACCGTGGCGGAGCAGGGGGTTACCGGTTACGATTACTCCAGCTGGCTGGGGATGGTCACGACCGGCGGCACACCTGCCGTGATCGTCAGGAGGCTCAGTGGGGATTTTGCCAAGGTGGCGAAATCGCCGGATATCATCAAGCGCATGGAGGCGGACGGCTCGACGATGGTCGGCGGCACGCCCGAGCAGTTTGCCAGGCATATTGGCTCCGAACTGGCCCGTTGGCGCAAGCTGGTAGCCGAGAACGACATCAAGCTGGAACAGTAGACGAAAACGCAGTCAGCGCAGGCTGGCTCCGCTTCCAATTACGCCCGTCAATTTAAGAGAATACTATGGATGCAATCGATGTCATTGTTGTCGGCGGCGGTAATGCCGCCGTTTGTGCCGCGCTGGGTGCTGCGGAAAAAGGGGCGAAGGTTACGCTGGTTGAACGCGCCCCCAAGGAAGTTCGCGGCGGCAACTCGGCCTTCACTGGAGGGGCCTTCCGCGTTGTCTATAACGGTGTCGATGACATCAGGAAAATGGTGCCCGACTTGTCCCAGCAGGAGATTGACGGCGCTGATTTTGGGACCTACACCGAGGAACAGTATCTGGACGAGTGGTTCGCGCTCAGCCAGTACCGTGGTGATGCCGACCTGATCGAAATGGTGGTCAAGCGCAGCCTGCCGACTCTGTTGTGGCTGCGTGAGCAGGGGGTGCGTTTCGTGCCGTTGTTCGGGCGGCAGACCTTCAAGGTGGACGGCAAGCTGGTTTTTTGGGGGGGGCTCACCGTGGAGTCCTCTGGTGGGGGCCTCGGTCTGATGCAAAGTCTGTACAAGAAGGCCGAGAATACGCCGTCTATCGATCTTCGCTACGGAACGCGCGCAACCGGCCTGGAACAGGGTGAAGACGGCTTGTGGCGAGTCGCCTGTCTGGTTGATCGCAAGAAGATCACATTGACAGCCAAGGCTGTCATCCTTGCTGCGGGCGGTTTTCATGCCAACCTTGAGTGGCGCTCCAAGTATCTTGGGAAGAACTGGGATCTCGCCAAGGTGCGCGGCTCACGCTATAACACGGGCGACGGCATACAGATGGGAATGGATGCGGGCGCCATTCCTCACGGCAACTGGACGGGCTGCCACGCGGTGTTTTTCGACGCCAATGCCGCGCCCTTCGGCGACATCAACATACTCGACCAGCAGAAGAATTATTTTACGAGCGGCATCGTGGTCAATGCCGAGGGCAAGCGTTTCATCGACGAGGGCGAGGCCTTCCGCAATTACAACTATTCCCAGATGGGCGCGCGCGTGCTCAACCAGCCCGGCGGCGTCGCCTGGCAGGTGTTCGACCAGCAGACCATTGACCTGTTGCCCGGCGAATATCGGGTCAAGCATGCCACGCGCTATCAGGCCGATACGCTGGAGGCGCTCGCTGACAAGATGGAAGGTATCGACAAGGAGGGCTTCCTCAAGACGGTTCGCGAATTCAACGCTGCCGTGCGTACCGACGTGAAGTTCAATCCGGCGGTGAAGGACGGGCGCTCGACCCCCGGGGTCACGCCGGTCAAGACCAACTGGGCCAACCGTATCGAGAAGCCGCCGTTCGTCGCATATGCGGTGACCTGCGGCATCACCTGTACCTATGGCGGCCTGAAGGTCAACACCGACGCGCAGGTGCTGGATCAGGAGGATCGTGTCATTCCCGGGATTTACGCCGCGGGCGAAATGGTGGGCGGCCTCTACTACATCAAATATGCCGGCGGCGCCGGCCTGACCGCAGGCTCGGTGCTGGGTCGTGCGGCGGGGCATCATGCCGCGGGACTAAACCGATGATCTTTAAACATGTCATTCCGAACGCATTGAGGAATCTGCTTATCGAGAAAAGCAGATTCCTCTGCCTGGATCTTCGATCCATGCCTCGGAATGACAGTTTTGTGTGTGTAAGTGGGAGGTGTGCTTGGATAACGCGGTGAACTCCATAGGCGTATCTCTCAGTCGGAGCATTGCCCGGCTATTGCTGGCGCGACGCGACGCCGGGCTGCCAGCGGAGTTGCGCGCCAAGGCGCGCATGCACATCGCCGATGCCGTGGGCATTTCGCTGGCGGCATTGCACACCACCACACAGGGACGCGAGGTCATTGCTGGCGTGTCGGCCGGTGGCGCCTCCGGTCAGTGCAGTGTTATCGGGGCGTCCGCAAAGCTTCCTCCAAGTCTGGCTGCCTTTGCCAATTCGTCATTGATCCATATCCTCGATTTCGATGATATCCACGACATTGCGCGCCTGCATCCGAGCTCGGCAACGCTGCCGGCGGCGCTGGCAGCGGCAGAGTTGTGTGGCGCACCCGGTGCGGCTGTTGTCGATGGCGTGGCGCTGGGCAATGAATTGATGTGTCGACTGGGGCTGGTATGGAATCCGACCGGCACCGGACCGGTGTCCGACTGGTTTACCACGCAGTTGTTCGGCTATATGGGTGCAACCATCGCCGCAGGGGTGGTACTGAACATGAGCGAGGATCAGCTGGTTTCCGCGTTGGGCCTTGCCTACATGCAGGCTGCGGGAGGTAAGGAAGCCGGATTCGGTGTGGGTGCGACAGCACGCGCCATTTATCCCGCTTTTGCCGCCATGGGCGGCGTGCATGCCTGCATGCTGGCACGCGCCGGCATCGTCGGCCCCCAGGGCTCACTGGACGGCAATGCAGGATTGTTTCGCATTCTGTTCGGTCGTCAGGCCGATGATCAGCAACTCGGCACGCTACTGGACCAGGATGCCTGGCTGTTTCGCGACACCGAAATCAAACCCTGGCCGTGCTGCCGTTTGTCGCATCCCTATGTTGCTGCAGCGCAGGCGCTGCGCAAGCAACTCAATGGCGAACCGGTGCGCATCGATGTTGCGGTGAACGCTTCGGCGGCGAAGTTGTGCCATCCGCTTGCCCAGCGCCGCCGTCCCCAGACGCTGCAGGACGCCAAGTACAGCGTACCCTTCATGACAGCTTTTGCATTGTCGCGTGACACGCTCGATCTCAGTACGATCAATGACAGCATGCTGCAGGACGAGCAAGCCCACAAACTTGCCGATCTGGTGGAGATCGCCGAGACGCTGCCCGATACGCCGGGGCACCCACCGGCTGAGATCGTCGTGACATTGAGTGACGGGCGCAAGATCGCAAGCCCCGGGAATTGGCAATCGGCCATACCGGAAGAAGCGGTGCATCGTAAATTCAACGCGTGCCTCTCGCATGCCGGCACGCAGAACGCCGACCAGGTGTGGCAGCGCCTGAATCATCTGGATGCAGAATTGAGTGTAACTGCGGTGTTGTCATCGCTTCATTGAATCGCGCAGGACCATCGGGCAGCTGCGTGGTCGGTTCGCGCACGGTAAATCAGAAAGCAGAAAAAGGAGAGCGGTAATGAGCGAAGTCAAAATTCTGGCGAGTGGATTCAAGTTTCCGGAAGGGCCGATGGTGCTGCCGGACGGGTCAGTGGTGGTGGCTGAAATTGCCGGCGGACAATTGTCACGTGTGTACCCGGACGGCCGCGTTGCAGTTGCCGCGAAAACCGGTGGAGGACCTAACGGCATGGCGCTTGGACCGGATGGCGCCTGGTATGTCTGCAATAACGGTGGTGGAGAGTACCGGCCCGGCAGTTTCATGGCCATAGGGCCTGCCAAGGATTACGCCGGCGGTTACATTCAGCGCGTCGACCCGGGCACCGGCGAAGTGCGCAAGCTCTACACCCATTGCGGACAGAAACGACTGTCTTCCCCCAACGACATCGTATTTGATACGCATGGCGGGTTTTATTTCTCCGATTTCGGCAAAAAGTATCACCATCATCGCGATCATGGCGGACTGTATTACGCGAAGATTGACGGTTCCAGCATTGTCGAAGTGACCTATCCCGTAGCCTGCCCGAATGGAGTCGGGCTGTCGCCGGATGGCAAGGTGTTGTATGCCGCGGACACTGAAGCCTCGCGTCTGTGGGCTTTCGACATCATCGCGCCCGGCGTCATCGACAAGCATCCTTTTCCTTCCCCCAACAGTGGAAGGCTGGTCTGTGGTCTGCCCGGTTACCAGCGTTTCGACAGCCTGGCGGTTCAGGCCAACGGCAATATCTGCATTGCAACCCTGATTGCCGGTTGCATTACGGTGATCTCCCCCTCAGGAAAACTGGTGCGGCAGGTGAAGATGCCGGATGTTTATCCGACCAATATCTGCTTCGGTGGTCCGGACCTCAGAACCGCTTACATCACGTTATCTGCCAGCGGGGAACTGGCGAGCGTGCATTGGGCGGAAGCCGGCCTGCGCCTGAATTTTTAGCGGCCCTGGTGCCATGCAATTCAAAGGAATGACCATGCTACGCCCGCTTGTCGTTGCCATGTGCTTGACCAGTGCGCTGTTCACGGATGCAAGTGTGGCGCAGAACTATCCGGTACGGCCGGTGCGCATGCTGGTCGGGTTTCCTCCAGGAGCGAGCACTGACATTTTTGCCAGAATGATCGCCACCGAACTGCAGAAGGCGTGGGGCCAGCCGCTGCTGGTCGACAACAAGGGCGGCGCCAACGGCATCATCGCCACCAGTGATCTCGCCAAGGCAGCGCCAGACGGACATACCATGATGCTGGTGGTATCAGCCCACGTCACCAATGCCCTCTACTACAAGGATTTGCCCTACGACGTGCAGAAGGATTTTGCACCGGTGACATTGGTGACCAGCACGCCGTGGTTGCTCATTGCAGCGCCGGCGTTTCCTGCCAATAACGTCAAGGAGCTGATCGCGTTGGCCAAAGCGAGCCCGGGCAAACTGAATTTCGGAACAGCCGGAGAGGGTTCGACCGGTCACCTGACGACCGAGTTGCTGGGGGTGATGGCGGGGGTTCGGATGACGCACATTCCCTATAAAGGCAGTGCCCAGGCGCTGACTGACTTGATGGGCGAGCGACTGTCCTTCATGTTTGCGACCCTGAGTTTTGTCCAGGGTCAACTGGCGTCGAAAAAAGTGAAGGCACTGGGGATCAGTTCGGCGAAGCGCTCCGGTGCGGTGCCTGACCTTCCGACAATTTCGGAATCGGGCTTGCCGGGCTTTGAAGCCGGACAATGGTTCGGTATCCTGACACCGGCCGGGACGCCAATCGCAACAGTACGAAAGATTCAGACCGAAGTGGCCAGGAGCCTGACCAAGCCCGAAGTAGCAGCGGCATTGGTCGCCCAAAACTCCGAACCCATCGGCAATACGCCCGAGGAATTTGGAAAATTCCTCGCAACCGAATACGCTACGTGGAAACGTACCTTTACAGAGGCGGCTATCAAACCGCAATAATCATGATGAAAACAAAGTTCGATGTCATTGTCGCAGGGTGTGGTGTAGCCGGACTGTCCTCTGCCGTCGCGGCAGCAGAGGCTGGCGCGGACGTGGCGGTACTGGAGCGCGCGCCTAGGGAGGAGCGGGGCGGCCAGAGCCGCTTTACCGAGGCGTATCTGCGTATGAAAAGTCACACCGAGGTGACCGACGATTTCGAGACGCACCTGGCCGAGAATGGCGCGGGCTATGTCGATCCGGACCTGATTGCGGAGGCGGGGCGCCCCCGCGAATCCTGGCCACCGCTGGTCAGGCCGCTGAGCATCGCCGATCCGGATCTGATTGATCGGTTTGCCTCGTCCGTACCGGAGACGGTGGCCTGGATGCAGGGATTTGGTGTGCGCTTTGACTTTCTCCCGACGCAGTTCCTGACCAAATCGCAGCCGCGATTGCTGCCGGTCGGTGGCGGTCTGGCGCTGGTGGAGGCGCTGGCGGCGCGCGCGGAGAAACTTGGCGTGACGTTTTGCTATGAGACAACGGCCGCCGGATTATTGCTCGATGAGCAGGGCAGCGTGACCGGTTTGGTTGCAGTCAAACGGGGTAATCAGCATTTGCCTATGCATGGTCAGGTGGTGCTGGCCTGTGGCGGATTTGAAGGCAGCGCGGAAATGATGACGCGCTATGTCGGGCCCCGTTCGGTCTATCTGAGGCCGATCTGCAAGGGCGGGTATTACAACCGCGGTGAGGGCATACAGATGGCGCTGGATGCGGGTGCGGCGCCGTGTGGTGATTTCGGCAGCTACCACGCCGAACCCATCGATCCGCGCTCAGGTGTGTCCGAGCCGTCGGTATTCATATTTCCCTATGGCATTCTCGTTAATCAGCAAGGGCTGCGTTTCACCGATGAAGCGCCGGGTACCGTAGACGCGTGGTACGAGCGCATTACCCGCCGCATCTATGAACAGACCCAGGGCATTGCCTACACCGTGCTGGACGCCAGGCATACCCGCATACCCAACTACCGGCTGGGGATCCGCACGGACAAGGCACCACTGGTGTCCGATTCGATCGCCGGCCTGGCCAAATTGATCGGGGTGCCGGCGCAATCACTGGAGCGAACCGTTGCTGAATACAACGCTGCCTGTGTTGACGGCACATTCAAGCCGCTGGAACTGGACGGCCTCGCCACGCGCGGCCTGGCCCCGGCCAAATCAAACTGGGCGCTGCCAATCAATGAAGGGCCGTTTCATGCCTACCCGATTATTTCCGCCAATGTATTCACGTTTGGCGGACTGAAAATCGATTCCGGTGCGCGGGTATTGAATCGCGATGGCGACCCGATTCCCGGATTGTTTGCGGCTGGTGAAATCGTCGGGATGTACTACGGCAATTACACCGGTGCCACCTCCGTTCTGAAAGGCATGGTGTTCGGGCGCCTTTCCGGGGCGGCGGCTGCCGGATGCAAGTCGGCAGGGACGATGGCGGGAACATGAGTGCTGAGGACTTCAAGGGGCGCATTGCGCTGGTGACAGGCGGGTGTGGTGCTATCGGAAGCGCTGTTGTCGCCGCGCTGCGGGAGCGGGGCGCCAAGGTCATCGCCGCCGATATGTCTGGCGAGGCCCTGCCGCAGCAGTGCAGTTTCAGCCAGGATACAAGCAGGACCGTACGCCTCGATGTCACCCGCAATAGCGAAATTGTTGCGCTTGTAGACAAAATCGTAATGGAGCTTGGCGCCGTTGATATTCTCGTCAATGTTGCTGGAGTCGTCTCATTTGGCAGTGCTGAACAACTCGCGGAAGCCGAGTGGGACCGCGTGATCGACATCAATCTGAAAGGCACATTTTTCGCGTGTCAGGCAGTGATGCCGGGAATGAAGCGCAAGGGCTTCGGGCGCATCATCAATATCGGTTCCCTCATCGGCAAGAACAGTGGCAATGCGCGCCCATGGATTTCTGCGGATGAACAACAGAAAGCAGGCAATGTGGCTTATGGCGTGTCCAAAGCCGGCGTGCATGCGATGACTGCATTTTTGGCCAAGGAAATGGCAGCCCATGGCGTGACTGTCAATGCGGTGGCACCGGGGCCGATCGCCACGGCGATGACCACCAGCTTTCCAGAGCAGCTGAAGGCGTTGATTCCGGTTGGCCGTATGGGTAGCACGGGTGATGTTGTGCGGGTAATTTTATTTTTGACAGCGGCAGACGCCGGTTTTATCACCGGCGAAGTGCTGGATGTCAATGGTGGCATGTGGTGTGACTGAGGAAAATAATGGGTATTCGTATCTGGCATCAAAGTTTTACCGTTCTGTCCGATCTTGGCGCTTACGACGACGCGCTCAAGGAGCACTTCAGGAAGGTCGCGCGACCGGACACCGAGATCGTCATGCATGGCATGCGACCGGGGACCTATCGCACCAATTATCCGGGTGATGACATCCGCCATACGGGGATTCAGTTTCTGCACGCCATCCAGTTTATCGAAGCCGGTCGTCGCGCGGAGAAGGAAGGCTTTGATGCCTACGCCATCAGCACCCTGCCTGATCTTGCGCTGCGTGAAATCAGGTCCATGTTGCAGATCCCCGTGGTTGGCTATGGCGAGTCGGCGATGCTGACCTCCTGCATGTTGGGAGCGCGCTTTTCCGTGCTGTTGTTCATCGAGGCACTGGCTGACCAGATACGCGACAATGCCAATCGCTATGGGCTGTCCAGTCGCCTTGTCAGCGTGGAGCATGTCGGATTCCAGTTCGGTGATGTGCTGGCCGGGTTCTCCAATCCGGAGAGTCTGATTGCGCGTTTCACCGAAGCGGCACGCGTGCAGATCCGCCGCGGCGCCGACGTCATCATTCCCGGCGAAGCGCCCTTGTGCGTGCTGCTGGCTAAAAACGGCGTTTCGAACATTGACGGTGTGCCTGTGCTCGATTCCCTGTCCTGCTGGGTGAAGCAGGCCGAGTTGCTGGTCGATTTGAAGCGCCAGAGCGGCATTACTGCCTGCCGCAAGGGCTATTTTTTCGAGCCACCGGCATCCGACCGTCTTGACGAAGTATTCTCGTTCTATGGTTATGGACAGAACAAGTCATGAGTGAATCGGCATGAATGACACTGGCGCGGAGCGTATCGATACGCCGTTGCTTGTCGTTGGCGGCGGCCTGGCGGGCTTTTCTGCGGCGTTGGAGGCAGCCAATGCCGGTGTAAGCGTATTGTTGATCGAGAAGATGGATGCGATCGGCGGCTCCTCGGCCATGAGCGGCGGTTGCCTGGCTTTTGCCGGGACGGATATTCAGCGTGCCAATGGCGTGGAAGACGATAGTGAACTGCTGTTCCGCGATCTGTGCGAGGTCGGCCAGTTCGACAACGACGAGGCGCTGGTGCGGGCTTACGTTCAAAATCAGCTGTCGACCTATGAATGGCTGCGCGCCCAGGGGGTGATATTCAGTCCTGCCCTCGAAGCGTCTGCGGGTCAGTCCGTTCCGCGCGTACACACGGTTGACCCGGCCGATATGGTGCGGGTACTGGCGGCTAAATGCCGTGCCAGCGGCAAGGTCACTGTCATGATGTCCACAAGCGCAGAACGCCTGGTGCGTTCCGGTGAAGGCGGACGGGTTGAAGCCGTTGTTGCAAGCAGCAAGGGCAGGCCGATCGTCATTCACGCACAATGCGTCATCCTGGCCAGCGGCGGCTTCGGGCGCAATACCGAGATGGTCCACCGTTTCGCGCCGCAGTATGACAACGCAGTGTTCGTCGGTGGCGAAGGCAATGTCGGAGACGGCCTGAAGATGGCATGGCGTCTTGGTGCCGATGTGCGCGACATGGCCTACATCAAAGGCACCTACGGCAAGCATCCTGTGGACACAACGAACAATCACAGCTGCCTTGCCGTGTACAAGGGGGCCATCGCCGTCAGCCAGGAGGGAAGGCGTTTCGTTGATGAGTCACTGTCCTACAAGCTGCTTGGCGATGCCTGCATGCAGCAGACCGACGGGGCGACCTACCAGATATTTGACCAGCCGATCTTTGCCGGTGGCGATGATCGTGTGCGTATCCTCGATTTCGGACGTCGTCTGGAAGAAGGCTTGATGTACAAGGCTGACAGCCTGGAAGCGCTGGCACAGATGATTGAGGTACCGTTTGAAATCCTGCGTGACACCATCGCAACCTACAACGGCTATGTTGATGCGGGTGAGGATGCCGATTTCGGTCGCCGCGCGCTGGTGCACAATCATGGCGCGCTGGTTCGCATCGAGACGGCGCCGTTTTACGCCTATCCGTCGACGGCGGCGGTGTTCGGCACCTACTGCGGGTTGTACATCGATGCCGACATGCATGTACTTGATGTTTTCGGAGACAGCATTGAGGGATTGCTGGCCGCCGGTGAAATCGTCGGCGGTTTTCATGGCGGCGCCTACATGACCGGATCGTCGCTGGGCAAGGCGGCAATTTTCGGGCGCATTGCAGCGCGTACGGCAGCGAACTCGTTGCAGCGCCAGTCACAGTCGGCTGGCAGTTCGGCGTAGTCTGGCAAGGGCGCGAGCGCTCCGGGGCCGGCCGTGGGGTCAAGCATGAATATCATCCTGTTTATTTCCGGCATTGCCGATTCAAAGTGGCCGCCGCCAACCTTGCAATTGGACCCGCAGGCGGCGGGTGCCGCTGCCGCGGCACCACCCAAAAAGCTCAGTCCATTCGACGAGTCGGCACTGGAATGCGCGCTGAAGATTCGGGATGCCGACGCCCAAACGCGTATCAGCGTGTTTGTTGTTGGCGCACCGGTGCAGGAATCGCTGCTGCGCGCGATTGCGTCGTTCAGGCTGGATCACGTTGCCGGCTTGACTGTTGTGGAACCGGAGTTGTGGGATGCGCGCAGCCTTGCCCGGCGGTTCGGTGATGTCCTTGCCAGGCAAACTGAAACGATAGACCTCGTCTTGATTGGCCGCGAATTCGGCGATTTCGACGACGGCCTGCTCCCGCCCTATCTTGCCGAAGTACTGCGACTGCCATTTGTCGGACTGGTGCAGGAAGTGAGGTGTGACGCCGGAGAATGGATTTTTTTCCGCGAGCGCGGTGACATCGAGGAGCGTATCCGTGTGCGCCCAGCGGCGTTGGCCAGCATCACCAACGACAAACGCAACCGCCTGCGCTTTCCACTGATGAAGAACATCGCTGCGGCAAAGAAGGCAGCTTTTGTCGTTGAGAATACCGGGCCCGGATCGGAAGCCCGGGTGCGGCTGCTGTCAAGCTCCGTGCGCACGGTGTCGAGGCAGCAGGACGGATGCCGCATGCTTGCCGGGTCGATTGAGGCCCAGGCTGAGGAACTGAGTGCTTTTCTGCTGAGCCGGGTGAAGGCATGAGCATGGAAAGCAAAGGGATGCCTGCAATCCATGTCGTCGTGCTTGCCGACGAACTGGATCGGCTTGAGGCCCGTGGCTTTGTTGCGGCTGCGACGGCAATGGCGGTGTCCATCGGTGCTACCGTCGATGCGCTGATCATCGGCGTCGCCCCGGGTGAGATGTATGCGAAGGACGCGGTGCAGGCAGGCGCCGGGCGGGTTGCGCTGATTTCTCATCCTGCATTGATGGTTCCCGCGCACACCGATCAACTGCTGGCCCTGCTTGAGGATGTTCTGCCGCAGGCAATGACCCCGGCACAGTCCGGCGGCCACGTTTCGCTGTGCTTGTTCCATGCAGACGCTGTTGGCGAAGAACTGGCAGCGCGCCTTGCCGCACGCATGGACGGCACGGCGCTGGGGCGATGTTCGAACATAGAGGGCCGTGCCGGCGGCCTGCGGGTCCACAAGTCAGTCTTCGGCGGGCGCATGGATGTCGCGCTTGCTACCGATGCCGGGCCGTGCTTCGCGGTGATACGCAGCATCAAAGCTGCCGGCGCCGATGCGACCGATGATTCTGCAAGGTTGAGTGATGAAGCAGTAACTCATTTCAACCTGGACGATACGTTGCCGGCAATCGGGCACATCAGCCGCAACCCCTCGCAGCAGCAACGCAAACGTCTGGAAGGTGCCAGGATCATCGTGTCTGGAGGGCGGGGTATGGAGGGCCCGGATGGATTTCTGCAGTTGCAGCAACTGGCCGATGCGCTGGGCGCGGCGCTGGGCGGCAGCCTGCCGGCGGTGGACGCCGGTTGGGCGCCGGTTTCCCATCAGGTCGGTCAGTCAGGCAAATACGTCACGCCGGAACTCTATGTGGCGGTGGCCCTGTCGGGTACTCCCCAGCATATGGCAGGCATAGGTCCTGACACGGATATTGTTGCGATCAACAGCGACGAGGGGGCGGAGATTTTCAAGGGGGCCAAGACCGGTGTGGTGGCAGACTGGAAAGAACTGTTGCCGGCGCTGATCAGACGACTTGACCAGGCAGCTTGATCAGACGGCTTGATCATTGCGTTTTTTGCGCCGCTTTCCTGGCGTGCCTATTTCCATGACAGTTTGAATTGAAAGAGCTATTCAATGAGCAATATGTCCATGAATCGAGACTCCGGCGCGCCTGATGAGGCCGATCTGTCCGCATTGCGCGATAGTGTGACAACTTTTGTTTCGCGCCAGCCAGGCCTGAATCGCATTCGTGCGCAACGAGGCAACCTGCCTGGGTATGACAGAACGACCTGGAAACAGATGGGTGAGTTGGGCTGGCTGGGCATGCTGGTGCCCGAGCAATATGGCGGTCTTGGCATTGGCCTGACCGGTGCTACGGCCGTGGCGGAAGAACTGGCGTGGGGATTGTTTCCGGAGCCGTTTGCCGCCGCCGCGGTACTTGCTGTCGGTGCAATTGTTGGGTCCGACAACGCTGCGTTGCAAAGCAAACTATTGCCCCGGATTGCAGCCGGTGATTGCCTGCCCGCGTTGGCCTGGCAGGAGCGCGGAGAAAACCTGGATCCGCTGTCGGTGACAACGACGGCTGAACACGCCGGTAATGGTGTAAGTCTTTCGGGAACCAAGCGATTTGTCATGGGGGCGGGTGACGCTGACGGCTTTGTGGTGTCGGCCAGGGAAGCAGATGGAATAGCGCTGTATTGGGTGCCAAAGCACGGCAAGGGTGTACAGATCTCGTGCGAGTTGCTGCTCGACGGAACCTTTGGCGCGACCCTCGTGCTGGACAAGGCTCAGGTTTCCTTGGAGAACCGGCTGGCCTCGGCCGCGGTTGCAGCAAGGGTACTGAGCCATGCCCTGGAATGCGCCACCATCGTTGCCAGCGCAGAACTGCTCGGTACCGCCCGCGCTGCGTTCAAGGTGACGGTGGATTACCTCAGAACCCGCAAGCAGTTCGGTCAGGTGATCGGCAGTTTTCAGGCGCTGCAACACCGCGCCGTCGATTGCTACGTGCAGCTCGAATTGGCTGCCGCCGTGCTGGAACAGGCGGTCGCGGTGGCCACGGGCGCGCAGTCTGTAGCGGCGAACGAACTCGCGGCGATTGCCAGTCGTGCGAAATATCGCTGTGGTGAAGCGGCTTCGCTGATTACGCGCGAGGGCATACAGTTGCATGGTGCCATGGGGTTCACCGATGGTTGCGATGTTGGTCTGTATGCCAAGCGGGCGTTGGTCGTGTCTGCGTGGCTGGGCGGCATGCATTATCACCGGCGGCGCTTCTCCGAACTTGCCCCGGTGGAAATCACGGAACGGCCGGCCAGGCAAATGAAGCCCTTGCCGCCACACCTGCGCGAACTGCCTCCTGATACCGACTGGAACGTCGTGTCTGATCAAGACTTCCGCATGCTGGTGCGTGACTTCGTCGAAATACACTATCCGGAAGAACTGCGTTACCTGCCGCGGCGTGTGCGCTGGAACGAGGTGCGCGAATTCAATCTCAAGCTTGTGCAGCGAGGCGGCTGGATCGCCCCGGGATGGCCAAAAGACTGGGGTGGCATGGGCTTGTCGCCGGCCAAGCAATTCATTTTCATGGACGAGTTCGAGCGTTGGGGCGTGGGCCGTCCGCCCGATCAGGGCATACGTCAGTTGGGTCCGGTGTTGTTCAAATACGGCAGTGAAGCGCAGAAGCGCGAGTACCTGCCGAAAATACTCTCCTGCGAGCACATCTGGTGTCAGGGCTATTCGGAACCGAATGCCGGCTCTGACCTGGCCAGCGTGACGACTTATGCCGAAGAGACCGGGGATGGCTTCGTCATCAATGGTCAGAAGATCTGGACCTCGCTCGCCACCGATTCCACGCATATCTACGTGTTATGCCGCACCGACAAATCGGCGAAGAAGCAACGCGGCATCAGCTTTATTATCGTGGATCTGAAGACGCCTGGCATTACGGTCAAGCCCATACGCGACATCGCCGGCAACGAGGAATTCTGCGAAGTGTTCTTCGATAATGTGCGCACGCCGCGCGGCAATCTTGTGGGCAATCTGAATGAAGGTTGGAGCGTCGCCAAGGCCGTGCTGGAGTTCGAGCGACTGGGCGTGGGCAGTCCGCATCGGCCCATGATGGCGCTCAATCGCCTGGCCGTGTTTGCCAGCAAGATCGGCTTGTTCAAGGATGTCGGGTTTGTCGACGAGTTCACGCGTTTGCGCATGAATTTCCTCGACCATTTCACACTGCATGTGCGCTACACCGATCGTGTCGTCACTGGCAGGGGACTGGGGCCGGAGGTGTCATCGCTGAAGATCTGGGGCATGGAAGTGCTGCAGCGGATCACTGAATTTGCGCTCGACCGTGCCGAAGCTTACGGTACGACGGCCGGACCGGTGGCGGTCAAGGGTGCGGAGGCCAGTCTGGCGGCGCTGTATTACGGTTCGCGATTGACGACCATTGGCGGGGGCAGCAGTGAAATTCAGCGCAACATTCTGGCCAAGAACATCCTGCAGTTGACCTGAACCGGGGCAGTGAATGAAGAGCAGCCAAGTTGGTAACCATTACCGAGGAGGAAGGCCAGATGAGCACGAAAATAATGATTGCAATGGGCTGCGCGTTTTCGATGCTGATCGCTCAGTCGGAGGCTTTTTCACAGATCTATCCGGCCAAACCAATCCGGGTAATCAACGGTTATGCCGCCGGCGGCGGCAATGACAATATCGCGCGGCCGATAACGCAATATCTGTCGGAGACATTCGGGCATCCGGTGATCGTCGACAATCGTCCGGGCGCTAACGGGAATATCGGCGCGGATGAAGTGGTGCGGTCGGCGCCCGATGGCTATACGCTGCTGTTTGCAACCACCAGCCAGCTGACCATCAATCCGGCACTCTACAGCATGCCCTTTGATCCCCAGCGTGATCTGGCACCCATCGTGCAGATTGCCATGAATGCCAATGCCATCGTGCTGAACGCGGGTGTTCCTCCGTCCACGATAAAGGAGTTGATTGCCTACCTGCGTGCCAATCCGGGCAAGCTGAGCTATGCGTCCGCCGGCAACGGCAGCATCAATCATCTGGCTGGGGAATTGCTGGCCATGATCACCAAGACCCAGCTGCTGCATGTGCCTTTCAAGGGTGCCGGTCCGGCTTTGTCGGAGCTGGTAGCGGGTCGTGTGGACATGATGACGATCGGTGTTCCCACGATCCTGCCGTTCGTCAAGGCAGGCAAGCTCAAGGTGCTGGCGGTGAGCTCGCCCAGGCGTCTGAGTGTGCTGCCGGATGTTCCTACTGTGGATGAAGCTGGAATACCGGATTACCAGGCCCAGGCCGGTACCGGGCTGCTGGCGCCGGCAAAAACGCCGCGCGCAATCATTGCGCGGTTGAATGCGGAGACGGTCAGGTTTCTCATCTCGGCGGATGGGCGCGCCAGATTGAGCAGCCAGGGCGTGGAGATTGTTGCCGGCACGCCTGAAGAGTTTGCCCAGACCATCCGCAGTGAAACTACACGGTGGGCAGCGGTGGTCAAAGCCGGAAACATCAGGATCGAATAGGGCAACGAAAAAGGTCCTGTAAATTTCGGCATCGTTGTAACGATGCGCGCCACTGTTAATTTGGAATAAACTGAACGGGTTCTCAAAATACCGTTTCCAGCGCAACCATTTATGAAGAGCGGATTCTGATGAAAAATTTATTGAAATTTGATGCCGTTTGTCTGCTTGCGTTGATGGTGCTGTCCCAGATTGTTTTCGCGCAGGCTTACCCTTCCAAGCCCATCCGTGTGGTCAATGGCTATGCCGCAGGCGGTCCCAATGACAATATTGCGCGGCCGATCACGCAGTATTTGTCAGAGGCGTTCGGTCATCAGGTGATACTGGACAACCGGCCCGGAGCGAACGGCAACATTGGTGCCGATGAAGTGGTCAAGGCGGCCCCTGATGGCTACACGCTGTTGTTTGCAACGACCAGTCAGGTGACCATCAACCCGGCGCTCTACAACATGCCCTTTGATGTTCAGCGGGATCTGGCGCCCATCGTGCAGATTTCCATGAATTCCAGTGTGATCGTCTTGAATGCGGGGGTGCCGCCATCGTCAGTCAAGGAACTGATTGCCTATATGCGGGCCAATCCGGGCAAAGTGAGTTTTGCCTCGGCCGGCAACAGCAGCATCAATCATCTGGCCGGCGAGCTATTGGCCATGATCACCAAAACACAGTTGCTGCATGTGCCGTTCAAGGGTGGTGGACCGGCATTGACCGATGTGGTGGCCGGCAGGGTGGACATGATGATCATCAGTGCGCCAACCACTTTGCCATTCGTCAGGTCGGGCAAACTGAAAGTCCTGGCCGTGAGCTCACCCAGGCGGCTGAGTGTGTTTCCGGATGTGCCGACCGTGGAAGAAGCGGGCATACCGGATTTCCAGGTTCAGGCCGGCACCGGATTGCTTGCGCCAATCAAAACGCCGCGCGTAATAATTTCGCGCTTGAATGCGGAAACCGTCAAGTTTCTCTCCTCGGCGGATGGCCGGGCCAAGCTGGGCAGTCAGGGTGTGGAGATTATCGCCGGAACGCCTGAAGACTTCGCTCAAACCATCCGCAGTGAAACAGCGCGCTGGGCCGCGGTGGTCAAGGCAGGCAACATCAGGCTTGAGTAGCCCCGATTGGGCCGCGTAACTCGGTTGTGCTCCATGACACGCTGAAACTGGTGTCGATTCGGAATAAACTACGAAGCTATTCTCATGCCGGTCGTTGGCTGGAGCGGCCGTGACTGTAACCGGGATATCAACATGGACGAAGAACTAGACTTCTCAAGTACTGCCCCCAAACCCATTCCCAAGGCGCCAGTTCCTCCTGCGCCACCGGCTGCGCGCAGCCCTTTGTACAACCCGCAAGTTGCGCTGGCTTTTTTTCGTGGTGCAGCCAAGCTTGAGGAGGTTGGTGGAGGCAAGACTTTTTTTGTCGAAAACGAAAAATCCGGCGGATTCTTTTCCAAAGGTGAACGCATGTATCTGTTGCTGGAAGGCGAAATTGGCCTGATGGCAAAAGGCGCATTTGTCGGATTGATCCGACCCGGCGAAATCTTTGGCGAGATGGCATTGCTCGCCAAAGCGCCTCGTTTGGCCACGGCTGTGGCCAAGGTCGCCTGCAAGGCGCTGGCGCTGGATGAAAAAAGTTTTCAGGCCGCGTTGCAAAAGACGCCCGAATTCGCGTTGATGATGATGGGTGTGATGGTCAACCGGTTGCGCCAGAATATGGCTCGCAAGGGCGCAGGTGCTGTATCAGTGACGGGCGAAGTAACCGAAAAACATGATGTCTTCAACAAGAAGCAGCTGGCGAGCATCGCCGACGAATTGGCGCCAATGGTGATTCCGGCAGGCAAGGCCATCATGCACACCGGCGATATTGGCATCTTCATGTATATCGTTCAGGAAGGGCATGTCGCCATCTCGATGCAGTCCAAGATCGTCGAACGCGTTGGACCCGGTGGCGTATTCGGGGAAATGGCGATGGTTGATAATTCGTCGCGCGCGGCGAACGCGACGGCAGAAACGGATTGCAGCCTGATCATGGTCAAGCGCACCGACTTTCTTGATCTGGTGAAGTCCAAGCCTGAATTCGGCATGTCCATACTGCGCACTATTGCCGAGCGGATACACGCGCTGGCCTGAAGCCTGATTGTTGGCGGTGCCGTATCAGTCGATGCCGCGTGCTTCCCGTCTTGCTGTGTGGTGCTGCAGATACAAGGCTTCCACTTTGCTTCTGGCCCACGGTGTGCGGCGCAGAAATTTCAGGCTGGATTTGATGCTGGGATCATGGGTGAAGCAGCGGATGATGATCTGGCGCCCCATTTCCTCCCAGCCTATTTCTGCAGCCAGTTCCTCCAGCATTTTTTCCAGCGTAAGACCGTGCAGTGGATTATTGGGTTGTGGTGTTGTCATGCCGATATCCGCCAGCCATTCTTTAGCGATGGCCGCTTGATGAATCGGAAGACGCTGGCCCGGTATAAAAGGCGGGCCATTTATGCCGCGCCAACTCCCCTTCGCTCCGATAGGCGAGGCAGCTGTCCAGCTTGATCGGGTGCCCTTTGCGATCAAGGGCCATGTTCTTGTGCCTTCTGATTGGCGCAAGCGTCTGGTAGGCAGCGCTGCCCATGGTAAATAGCAGTTCCCTCATGTGAGTGCAGCCCTGCGCGCCACCCAGGCGCTGCTGAATGGCCGCTCTCCATCCCGATTCGATGCGAGCGCCCTTTAACCGGGCGATACCGGGGGCAGCCTGTGGGCATTCGCCATAGGGACTTGCGTCAGTGCAGGCGCTCGCCTCATGCACCAGCAGATCTTCGTCCACCACCAGTCGCACCCACATGTCATGCAAATAGTTCCCGGGCGCAATGGTATGTCCTTCGACATCGACCGTAAAAGGATCCGATTTTGTATCGGTAAGTCTTCCCTCGATTTCGTACAGCCCATCCGGACGGCGATATCCCTGCATGTCAATTTTTCTGAAATGCATTGGCTCTCTGGGGCCGGATGCAGGCAGTGGCATCAATTAACTCCTATCCATGATTTGCAACCTTGAGTGGCAAGGAGAATGAAGAAAGAAATTTCCGTGCGCCAATTGGCGCGCGGAAATTCGTCTTTTTCAGGCGGCAAACGACTTTGCGAGCTGGCTGTTCACAATCTCCTGCGCCTCGCTCACCATGCGGTCGAGCAATTCCTTGCAGGTGGGGATGTCATGGATCAGGCCCATGACCATACCCGCGGTCCAGGTGCCGGCTTCGAGGTCTCCGGTCTGGTACACGACATTGTTCTTCACGCCGGCCACCAGGTCGGCGATTTCCTGAAAGGTGGAATCGGGCCGGGCCTCGATTTCACGGATTTTCAGGGCGACGCTGTTCTTGTAGATGCGGCTGGTATTGCGCATTTTGCGCAGGATGTGGGTGGAACTGCGTTCGTCGCCAGCGACGATGGCCTGCTTCACATTTTCGTGGATGGGAGCCTCCTTCGTGGCCATGAAGCGCGTGCCCATGTTCACGCCGTCGGCACCCAGCGCCAACGCTGCCACCAGGCTGCGGGCATTGCCTACCCCGCCCGAGGCCAGTAGCGGTACTTTGATCTGCGCGGCCGCGCAGGGGAGCAGCACGAAGTTGGGAGTGTCGTCCTCACCGGGATGGCCGGCGCATTCGAAACCGTCCATGCTGATGACATCGCAGCCCAGTCGCTCTGCCTTCAGTCCATGGCGTACCGAGGTGCATTTGTGGATGACGATGATGCCGGCCTTCTTGAATCCAGCCATGAAGGGTTCGGGATTGTTGCCGGCGGTCTCGACGATCTTGACGCCGCTTTCGGCGATGACCGCGGCGTACTCGTGATAGGGAAGGGGTTTGGGGCGCACGGTGAAGGTGAGGTTGACGCCAAAGGGCTTGTCGGTCATTTCGCGACAGCGTTCGATCTCTTTGGCGAGGGCTTCCGGTGACGGCTGAGTGAGCGCGGTGATCAGACCCAGTCCGCCGGCATTGGAGACGGCGGATGCCATTTCGGCAAGGCCCACCCACATCATGCCGCCCTGGACGATCGGATACTTGATTCCAAGCAATTCAGTGATGCGTGTTCTCATGTTGCTCCTTCGGATGGCGGCAGGGAGCCGCGTCAATTGTTCAAGGCGGAATGGCCGCCGGATGCCCGGTTATGGTCCCTCTGAGCGGGATGGGCTGTCCGGTGCACGCATTTTAATCCAGGTGCCGTATTCCGGCCTGTGCGCTGCATGGAAGGTGCTGCACTCGGATCATTGCCAGCATGCCGGCGCAGTAGGCCCAATCGAAACACGACTCAACAACGGCGATAGCCTGGACCGGTGGCATCCATTTCGGCGAACGATTATCAGGGAGCCGATTTTGATAATAAAATGACTGTTATTATCTTCTAATGTTTATTTAGATACGAAAAGTGATAATAATATTTCGGCGGTCTTGCCGGCCTTGCCG
This sequence comes from Betaproteobacteria bacterium, assembly GCA_947479645.1. Lineage (GTDB taxonomy): Bacteria > Pseudomonadota > Gammaproteobacteria > Burkholderiales > SG8-39 > CAIYPG01. Next base: position 60,444 of record CANKAJ010000002.1, read on the forward strand.
GCAGACCTGTCAGGCGTGGCGAAGATGGTTGCGCAAGTTGTGCTGTGCCGTGTGGTCTGTTGCACTGATTGCCAGTCGCTCCCGCAGGACTTCTCCGAGCACGATGATGGCCGGCCCGCCACCAAGACGCGCCGTGAGGGAACCCAGTTGATCGAGGCGGGCGATGTGTTGCGCTTCCCCCGCGAGGGACGCATTCTCGACCATGGCAAGCGGCCGGTCTGCAGGCATGCCACGACGAATCAGGGTGTCGGCGATGGCCTGTGCTTCGCCGGAACCCATGTAGATGACGGCGGTATCGGCAGCCAGCACCGCAGCGGCCCAGTCGCTGGCAGTTTCATTCCTGCCAACCCGTGGCGTGACAAAAGTGATGTTGCGTGCAATGCCTCGCCGCGTCAGCGAGACTCCCAGCGCAGCGCCGGCTGCGAGTGCGGCAGTAATGCCTGAGACGATTTCGACTTCAATGCCGGCCGCTGCAAGCGCATCGAGTTCTTCCTGGGCTCGCCCAAACAGCAGCGGATCACCGCCCTTCAGGCGCACCACGACCGCATGCCGCTGCGCGGCATCGATCAAACGCTTGTTGATGAAGTTCTGTGCCGTCGAATAACGGCCGTGACGCTTGCCGACGGGAACCTTCTCCGCCTTCTTCGCCAATGCAACCACTTCCGGATTCACCAGCGCGTCATGAAACAGGATGCCGGCCGATTCGATGACGCGCGCGGCGCGTATCGTCAGCAAGTCCGCGGCGCCGGGACCGGCGCCGACGAGATAGACCTTGCCGGTCATGTCTGCTCTATCATCCCGGCCGCCACGGTCTGGTTGGTCGCCTCATCGATGAGGATGAAGGACCCGGTAATGCGATTCATGGCATAGGTATCGGCGAATATCGGTTGCGCCAGGCTGAGCGTCACATGGGCGATATCATTCATTGCCAGACTTGCAGGCAGTGGCTGGCGCACAAACGTATTGATGTCCATGCGGTCATTTACGCTGGCCAGTTTTGCCTTGACGCTGCGCGTGGTGTGTTTCAATACAAAGCGGCCCGCGGCATTGGGTGGATCGGTGGACAGCCAGCAGATGCGCGCGCCGATCTTTTTGGCCACGCGCGGCTCGTGTGCCGATGCGGCAATGATGTCGCCGCGCGAGATGTCGATTTCATCGGCGAGCACCAGCGTTACCGAGTCGCCCGCGACAGCCACCGGCATTTTCTTGTCGAGGAAAACAATTTCCTTGATGGTCGTGTTGCGGCCGGAGGGCAGCGCAACGACGCTATCGCCCACGCTCAGCACGCCGGATTCGAGGCGACCTGCGTAACCGCGGAAATCGCTGCCGGCCCCGGGGCGCACCACCAATTGGACCGGAAAGCGCGCAGCCAGTGCATCCGCCGTATAGGCGACATTGATGCTTTCCAGCAATTGCAGCAGTGTCTCGCCGCTGTACCAGGAAAGACCTTCGCCGCGATCGACCACCATGTCGCCGCGCAGGGCGGACATCGGGATGAAGCGCAAGTCAGGTATATCCAGATCCATTGCAAAGCCGAGAAAGCTCGCCCGGATGTCATCAAACACGGTCTGGCTGTGTTCGACGAGATCCATCTTGTTGATGGCGACGATCACATGTTTTACCCCGAGCAGATGGGCAATATAGGTGTGGCGGCGCGTCTGCGTGAGCACACCCTTGCGGGCGTCAATCAGAATGATGGCGGCATCGGCGGTGGAGGCACCGGTGACCATGTTGCGCGTGTACTGCTCGTGACCTGGCGTGTCGGCAATGATGAACTTGCGACGCGGTGTTGCGAAATAGCGGTATGCCACATCGATGGTGATGCCTTGCTCGCGCTCGGCTTCCAGTCCATCGGTCAACAGGGAAAGATCGACCGAGTCCTGACCGCGCTTCGTGGAAGCACGCGTCACGGCGGCGAGCTGGTCCTCGAAGATGGCCTTGGTGTCGTGCAGCAGGCGCCCGATCAGCGTGCTCTTGCCATCGTCCACGCTGCCGGCGGTGATGAAACGCAGCACGCCAAGGTCAGCAGTGTCTGCGCCCGCGTGTGGAAGTTCCCCGAACATGCCCATCAGAAATATCCTTCCTTCTTGCGCCGTTCCATGGAGGCATCCGAAGTCTGGTCGTCCATGCGCGTGGCGCCGCGCTCGGTGATGGTGGTAACGGCTGTTTCTGCAATGATTTCAACCGGTGTGGACGCATTGGATTCCACCGGGCAGGTGCAGGTGATGTCGCCGACGGTGCGAAACCGTACCGCAACTTCCTCGACTGTCTCGCCCTCGCGCGGCGGTGTCACCCGTGTTACTGGTACCAAGAGGCCGTTGCGCCGTATCACCGCACGTCTGTGCGTGTAATAGATGGAGGGTACGGCAATGTTTTCGCGGGCGATGTACTGCCAGATGTCCAATTCCGTCCAGTTGCTGATCGGAAATACACGCATGTGCTCACCCTTGTGAACGCGCGTGTTGTACAGGTTCCATAATTCGGGCCGCTGGTTCTTCGGGTCCCACTGGCCAAATTCGTCACGGAAGGAAAACATGCGTTCCTTGGCGCGCGCCTTTTCTTCATCGCGACGGGCGCCTCCGATGGCGGCGTCAAAGCCGAATTCTTCAATCGCTTCCAGCAGCGTCACCGACTGGGCGGCATTGCGGCTGTCGTCCTCGCGATGCAGGCGTACCGTGCCGCGCTTCATTGAGTCTTCGACCGAGCGCACGATCAGCCGTTCACCCAGTTCTTCGGCGCGCAGGTCGCGAAAGGCAATGACTTCATCAAAATTGTGTCCGGTGTCGATATGCATCAGCGGGAACGGAAAGCGCGCCGGACGAAAGGCTTTCTCGGCCAGTCGCAGCAGCACGATGGAATCCTTGCCTCCGGAGAAAAACAGTACCGGATTGGCGCATTCGCCGGCGACTTCGCGCAGGATGTGAATGGCCTCCGACTCCAGCCAGTCAAGGTGGCTTCTTTGCGCAAGCGTGGTCAGTTCGGGAGGGTGGGCAAGTGCGGTGGCGTTCATGTGTCTGCTTTCGATCGAACCAGTTTGCCGTCGGGCCCGACATGCAGGCCGCATTCCCTGGAATCCGGTTGCTCCCACCACCAGCGCCCGGCGCGCACATCCTCGCCGGCAACGACAGGGCGGGAGCAGGGGGCGCAGCCAATGGAACGGTAACCCTGCTCATAAAGGGCGTTGTAGGGCACATCTAAGGCGCGCAGATAAGTCCACACGTCATCCTCGTCCCAGTCGGCCAGCGGATTGAATTTCTCCAGACCATAGACGGCGTCGTGGCTCTGCACATCGAGTTCGGTGCGGGTGGTCGACTGTTCGCGGCGCATGCCGGTCAACCAGGCCTGTTTGCCGGCGAGGGCGCGTTTGAGCGGCTCGACCTTGCGTATTTCGCAGCAGCGCTTGCGCAGGTCCACGCTTTCATAGAAGGCGTCACGGCCATGCGCGGTGACATACTGAACAACCGCCTGATTGTCGGGTCGATAGACCTTTACGGCATAAGCGTACTGGCGCTGAATGGCATCGATCAGGGCCAGCGTGTCGCCATGCATGCGCCCCGTGTCCAGTGTGAAGATTTCGATATTGTGCCCGCCACGCAGGATTGCATCGGTGAGCAGCATGTCTTCGATGGACAGGCTGGAGGCGAGAGTGGCCGGCGAATATTCCGTGGCGATGCGCGCGAGCACTGCCTGCAGTGCAGCGGCCTTCTGTTCCAGCCGTGCGGGCAGCGCAGCCGCAGATCCAGTGGCAACGGGCTTGAGTTGCGTTTGCATGGTCGGGTACTTAAATGATGGCTCTGCGCCGGAATAGCGGCAAGGGCTCGACCACATTGGCCTGGTAGGTGTCAGCCAGATCGTCGAAGGCACGCAGCGCCTCGTCGGCATCCTCGCCGTCGCGCAGCGCGTAGGTGTCAAAGCCGCAACGCTGCATGCCGAGCAGCACATCTTTAAAGACGGCGCCAATGGCGCGCACTTCACCCTTGTAGCCATGGCGTTCCCGCAGCAGGCGCGCAATCGAGTAGCCACGGCCGTCAGCGATGGACGGAAAATGGATGGCGACCAGCGGCAGGCGATGGAGGTCGGCAGCAACGTCCTCGGCGCTATCCTTGCTTTCCAGCCACACGGCAGTTTTGCCCGAGCGCGCGGCCAACGCATCCTTGCGCAACTGCCATAGTGATAGCGGAACGATGACATCGCCCTCCGCCGGAACAGCGGGCGGCGTGCCGTCGGCACCTGCCTTAAGCAGAAGCCAGTTGTCGGTTTCGACGCGGAGATTGCGGATCAGCTTTGCCATAGACATACTCTTTGAAAGGTTCGATTCCGATGCGATGGACTACATCGATGAAGCGCTCGACTTCGCTGTCGCGTTTGTCGATGTAACAGGTAATCAGGCGCTCGATCACATCGGGCACCTGGGCGCGTGCAAACGAGGGGCCGATGACTTTGCCAATGGATGCACCACGGACATTGGCGGCGCCGGCGCGCGTTTCGCCCTGGTTGCCGCCGACTTCAATCTGGTACCACTCCTCGCCGTTCTTGTCGACGCCAAGCACGCCGATATGTCCGACGTGGTGGTGACCGCAGGCGTTCATGCAGCCGGAGATGTTGAGGTCGACTTCGCCGATGTCGTGCAGATAGTCCAGATTGTCGAAGCGCTCCTGGATGGCTTGCGCTACCGGAATGGATTTGGCATTGGCCAGTGAACAGAAATCACCACCCGGACAGCAGATGATGTTGGTCAGCAATCCGATGTTGGGTGTGGCAAAGCCCAGTCCCTGGGCTTTTTGCCATACTGCATGCAGGTCCGATACCCGCACATCCGCGAGAATCAGGTTCTGTTCGTGGGAAACGCGCAATTCGCCGAAAGAGTACTGATCGGCCAGGTCAGCCACTGCCTCCATTTGCGCCGACGTGGCATCCCCCGGGGGTACCCCGGTCTTTTTAAGGGAGAGCGTGACTGCGGCGTAACCCGGCACCTTGTGGGCGAAAACGTTGCGCTGGTACCAGTTGCGAAATGCCGTGTCCGTGGCCAGTTGCCCGGCGAACGATGCATCGTGCTCCGGCAGTGTCTGGTAGGCCGGTTTGGTAAAGCGGCCCGCGATACGCGCCACTTCTTCGGCAAGCAGCGTGTTCGGGCCATCCTTCAGGTGCGCCCACTCGGCTTCGACTTCCTCCGTGAACTTGTCCTTGCCGGTTTCCCTGACCAGTATCTTGATTCTGGCCTTGTACAGGTTGTCGCGCCGGCCATAGCGGTTGTACACGCGCAGCACGGCCTCAAGATAGGTCAGCAGGTGCTGCCAGGGCAGAAATTCGCGGATGACCGGGCCGACGACGGGCGTGCGCCCCAGGCCGCCACCCACGACGACTCGAAAGCCGATTTCACCCCCGGCGTCGCGAACGGCATGCAGGCCGATGTCGTGCACGTGCGTGGCGGTGCGGTCTGCGCTGGCGCCATTGATGGCAATCTTGAATTTGCGCGGCAGCCAGTTGAATTCCGGATGGAAGGTCGACCATTGGCGCAGGATTTCGCACCAGACAAAGGAGTCGACGATCTCATCCTTGGCAATACCGCCAAAGTGGTCCGCGGTGATGTTGCGGATGCAATTGCCGGAAGTCTGGATGGCATGCATCTGGACGGTGGCCAGTTCAGCCAGGATATCCGGCACCTCTTCCAGCTTGGGCCAGTTGTACTGGATGTTCTGGCGCGTACTGAAATGCCCGTAATCACGGTCATATTTGCGCGCGATATGGGCGAGCGTGCGTAACTGCCGGGAGGACAGCATGCCGTAAGGAATGGCCACGCGCAGCATGGGCGCAAAGCGCTGCACGTACAGGCCATTTCTGAGCCGCAGCGGGCGGAACTCTTCCTCAATCAGCGTGCCGGCCAGGAAACGCCGGGTCTGATCGCGGAATTGGGCGACGCGCTGTTCGACAACACGTTGATCGATTTCGTCGTAGGTATACATATTTAATTAGGCACCGGTGGTGCGATGCACAATAAGTGCTTCACACAAGGAGGGGGATCGTAATAAACTGGCGTTATTATAAAAAAGAATTAAAAAGCATAAGCTTGGAACTATTAGTTATATGAACCTACAGCAACTTCGTTATGTGCGTGAGACTGTCCGGCAGAACCTGAACCTGACCGAGGCAGCCAATCGCCTGTTTACTTCCCAGCCGGGCGTTTCCAAGCAGATTCGCGAGCTCGAAGACGAACTGGGCGTGGAAATATTTGTTCGCAAAGGCAAGCGTCTGGTGGCACTGACCGAGCCGGGCCGGGCCGTGGTGAAGATTGTCGAACGCGTGCTGATGGAGACCGAGAACCTCAAGCAAGTGGGCCGCGAGTACAAGGACGAGCAGGTTGGAACTTTCACTGTCGCAACCACGCACACCCAGGCCCGCTACGCACTGCCGCGAATTGTACCCGAGTTCAAAAAGCGCTATCCCAAGGTCAAGCTGGTACTGGCGCAGGGGAGCCCGCCGCAACTGGCCGACATGGTGCTCGGGGGCAGCGCCGACATCGCCATCGCAACCGAAGCACTGGACCACTATCCGCAATTGCTGGCAATGCCGGGCTACACCTGGCACCACACCGTGGTTGTGCCGGCGAAACATCCGCTCTTGAAGCAGGAGCGGTTGTCTCTGGAGGAACTGGCGAAATATCCCATCATCACCTATGACACGGCGTTTACCGGCCGGTCCCATATTGATGAAGCCTTTACTTCGCGCGGCATTCCGCTGGATCTGGTGCTGACCGCCATTGATGCCGATGTGATCAAGACCTACGTGGAACTGGGTCTGGGGGTCGGCATTGTGGCGTCGATGGCCTTCGAGCCGCAGCGTGACCGGCATCTGCGCGCCATCGAAGCGGGTCACCTGTTTCGGTCCAGCACCACGCGGGTTGCCATACGCCGTGGCGCCATCCTGCGCGGTTATGCCTATGCCTTCATTGAATTATTTACCCCGCAACTGACCAAGAGCACGATCGACAAGGCCATGGCGGGAGAAGCGGCGCAGTACGATCTTTAAGCCGCTTTAAATGTGAGGCCGGGTCGGGCGTCCGTTGGCCGGATACAATCCCGGGCGCATTTCTTCACCGCTTTTCTTCGTACAGGGCCCCGTGCTTCCCATCCGCCGCATCGCTGCCGATCTCGTTCGCCTGGGCTGGCCGGTGCTCATCGCCCAGCTCGCGGTGATGGCCAATGGTCTCATCGATACCGTCATGGCGGGACGCTACGGCACCAATGATCTGGCTGCCGTCGGCATTTCCGGCGCGATCTTCTTCAGTGTGTTTGGCCCGCTGATGGGCATTCAGCTGGCACTCATGCCGGTGGTGTCCAGGCTGTACGGTGCCGGGCGTCATGACGAGATAGGCGAACAGGTCAGGCAGGCGGCGTGGTTGTCGCTGGCGCTGGCTTCGATCGCAGCGCTGGTTTTTCGTTTTCCCGATCCTTTTCTCGCATTGAGCAGACCCGAACCCGAAGTGGAGCTGCGGGTGCGCGCCTATCTGGGGGTGCTCGCATGGGGTGTGCCCGCCGCCATGCTGTTTCGCATGTTCTACAGTTTTGCCACGGCAGTGTCCCGGCCACGCGTGGTGATGATCCTCAACCTGCTTGGACTGGCACTCAAGGTCCCGCTCAATCTGGTATTCATGTATGGATATTTCGGATTGCCGCCGATGGGGGCGGTCGGCTGCGCGCTGGCGACAGTGCTCATTTCCTGGCTCGTTTGCACGCTGGCGTGGTTGTGGTGTGCCGTGGAATCGGACTTGCGCCGTTATCGCGTCTTTGGCTGGTCCGCTCCCCGCATTGCCGATCTCTGGCAGCTCATTGCGCTCGGCGTTCCGATTGGCGTCACCTTCATGGTGGACATCACGGCGTTTACCTTCATGGCCTTGTTTGTCGCGCGACTGGGTGCTGCAACCTCGGCAGCACACCAGATCGCCGCCAATGTCGCGGCCATGTGCTTCATGCTGCCGCTCGCGCTGGGCAACGCGGCTGGCGTGCTGGTCGGCCAGGCGCTGGGTGCGCGCGACTATGTGCGCGCGCGACAGACCGGTGTCGCGGGAATGGCCATGGGGTTGGGATTATCAGCGCTGCTGGCCTGCGGCATCTTCTTCGGCGCTGATGTCATCGCCACGCTTTATTCGTCGGCCGCGGGTGTGCAAGGCGTCGCCGCAAGCCTGCTGGTGTTTGTAGCCGGATATCATTTTTTTGATTCGATACAGGCCGTTGCGGTCAATCTGCTGCGTGGCTACAAACGCACGGTGGTACCCATGTTCATCTATCTGATCGGACTCTGGGGCGTCGGGCTCTCGGGCGGCTATATGCTCGGGCTTACCCCATTTCCGGTGGAATGGCTGGGAATGGCCGCGCCACTCGGTGCGAAAGGTTTCTGGGCCGGGGCCATCGGTGGAATGGCGATATCCGGGATTGCCGTGGCCACTTACTTCCTGTTGGTCAGCCGGCCGGCGCGCGCGCGGCGCGAAGAGGCAGCGATGACGGGCAAGGTCCTGCGCCCATGAGGGCGGATGGCCGCCTTGCGCAAGGCCGCATCCAGCGCCAGTCGTGCCCAGGGCAGTGCCAGTGCCGATGATTCCATGGTGTCCTCGGGCGCACTCCAATAGCCCAGCGTCACGCGCCGGTTGCGCGAGGTATACACGAAAGGTCTGCCGCCAGCCGACTCGAATTGCGGCTGCGTTGCTTCATCGCATTTGAAATACAGCACCTGATCGGCGATCAGCGCGAACATCAGCCCGTCGGAGTAAATTCCATGGCCGCCGAACATGCGCCGCGCTGCCACGGCACCCAGCGGCGCCAGCAATTCCACGACATAGTCGGCAAATTCGTCTTTGCCTGATATCCGGGGGGCGGGCATTGTGGTGTCGGTCCGGCTAAAGTCCGAGCCGCTGCCAGCTCTCGGAGGTCAATCCCGCCTGGTTCATCGTAACTCTCTTGGATTCTCGTGAAACTCGATTTGTTTCAACATCTTTGGCCCCGTTGTTTGGTCTCGACTTGGTACTTTTCGCCGTATTCCCGGCCGCGCCGCGTATGATAGACCGCCGCTTGCAAGCTGGAAATCTTTTCGTGAATCCTGGTTGCTGAAGTCATCCCACCCACCACCCAACCCAGCAGTTGGTCCCTGCTGGATATTGGCGTGGCCCAAGGCCCTGGAAATGATCAGTAGGGACTGACCTGAACTGACCAGGTTAATGGCAAAGGATTGCCGTAAAGTGCTGATCACCCGCCGCCGTGAAAAATGAAACTACCCTCTTTGAATAGGCGTATCGTGGGAGCGTAGGCGTATCAAGTTCATTCAAAGAGGTTTCCATGGCAACCAGAAGGCCCTTGGCAGGCGCCCAAGGTAAGGCATTAGTCAAGCCGGTAGCAGAGCATAGCCAGCGGGTGGCCTCCCCCGGGGGGGGGGGGCGCCATGGATGAAGTTCAGCAAGCGGCTGCCGCCACCTTCCACATTGTCGGAATAGGTGCTTCTGCTGGAGGGCTTGAAGCCTTTGAGCAGTTCTTCCGCGCCTGCCCGGCGGACACCGGCATGGCCTTCGTGCTGGTGCCGCACCTGGACCCGGGCCATGAAAGCCTGCTGACAGAAATCCTGCAACGCGTTACCGCCATGCCGGTGGCGCAAGTCTCTGACCAGACCCGGGTAGAGCCCGACCACGTCTACATCATCCCGCCCAACCGCGAGATGGCCATTTTCAATCAGGTATTGCAGCTCTCCATGCCGGAACTGGAGCGCGGGAAGCGCATGCCGATCGATGCCTTCCTGTGCGCGCTCGCCGAGGATCAGCGCGAAAAAGCCATCGGCGTCATCCTCTCCGGCACCGCCACCGATGGCACGCTGGGGCTACGCGCCATCCTCGGCGTCGGTGGCGTGTGCATGGTGCAGGAACCCTCCACCGCCAAGTATGACGGCATGCCGCAAAGCGCCATCGCCGCCGGCTCTGCCACTCATATCCTTGCGGTCGAGAAAATGCCGGCGATGCTGCAAGAAGTTGCCAGTCAATCAGCGTTCAGACAAAAAGTGCCAGCCATTGCAACGGATAAAGCCCTGAGCGGTATGAAACAGATCCTGCTGCAGCTACGCAAAAGCACCGGGCACGATTTTTCTCTCTACAAGAAAAGCACCATTGGCCGGCGCATCGAGCGGCGCATGGCGCAGCACCACATCGAGGATGTGGCGGTCTATGCGCGCTACCTGAAGGAAAATCCCGCCGAGATAGATTTGCTGTTCAAGGAACTGCTGATCAAAGTCACCAGTTTCTTCCGCGACCCCGAAGCCTTCGTCGCGCTGAAGCAAACGATTCTGCCGGCGCTGCTGGCGGGCAAGCCCGAGGGCTACGTATTCCGCGTCTGGGTGGCCGGCTGCTCCAGCGGCGAGGAAGCCTATTCGATTGCCATTGTGCTGTTGGAGTTGCTGGACGAGCGCAAGGCCAGACACGATCAGGAATTAGCCATCCAGATCTACGCCACCGACCTCGACGATGAGGCAATTGGCGTGGCGCGCGCGGGACGCTACCCGCCCAATATCGCCCAGAACGTGACCCCTGAGCGCCTGCGCCGCTTCTTCGTAAAGGATGAGGCCGGCTACAAGATCAAGAAGGACCTTCGCGACAAGGTGGTGTTCGCCTTACAGAACGTGGTGAAGGATCCCCCCTTCACCAAGCTCGACCTGCTCAGTTGTCGCAACCTGATGATCTATCTGGAGGTGGAGTTGCAGAACCGGCTGATTCCCATCTTTCACTACGCCCTCAAGCCCGACGGGGTCCTGTTTCTGTCCGTCTCGGAGAGCATCACCAACCACCCGGAGCTGTTTTCAGCGATTGACCTCAGGTGGAAGTTCTACCGGGCCAAGCATGCTGATGCAGCCACGCACCCCGGAACTGTCAATCAGCGCGTTCAGGCTGCCGGACCAGCAGAACGAGCCGCGGGTGCGACGGTGGTTGGCAGACCGAAGGCTGGCAGCGAAGGCAATGTTGGCGAGCTGAGCCATCGCGTACTGCTGCAGACCTACGCACCGGCCTCGGTGACTACAGACGCCAGAGGCAACATCCTGTTCGTGCATGGCGATACCGGCCGCTACCTGCGCCTGGCACACGGTCCGGCCAGCAACAATGTCATCGAGATGGCACGCGAGGGCCTGCAACTGGGCCTGCGTGCCGCGATCCTCAACGCGTCGGCTCAGGCTGTGCCGACGCTAGACCGGGAAGTATCGGTGAAGACCGATGGTGGCTTCGCCGCGGTGAGCTTCAGCGTGCGCGCCTTGCCAAGGGGCGAGAGTGGCGAGCCTTTGCTGCTGGTGAGCTTCAAGGACGTCGCCGGGCCCGGCAAGCCCGCGCACAAACTCACCGCCAAACAAGGTAGTGGCAAGGGCAGCGCCCCGACGGCCGCAGTGAAGCGCATCGAGGAATTAGAGCGCGAACTCGCCTATGCCAAGGAGAACCTGCAAGCCACCTTCGAAGAACAGCGGGCGACCAACGAGGAACTAAAGTCCACCAATGAGGAATTGCAATCCACCAACGAAGAGCTCCAATCCTCCTATGAGGAACTGGAGACCTCCAAAGAAGAGCTTCAATCCCTGAATGAAGAAACCATCACGATAAATAGCGAGCTGAACGCCAAAGTCGAGCAATTGAGCGGCATGCAGAACGACTTGAAGAATCTACTCGACAGCACTAATACCGGCATGCTGTTCCTCGACCATCAACTGATCATCCGGCGCTACACGCCCGAGGCGGTGAAGGCCTACCGGCTGATCGCCACCGATGTCGGTCGCCCCTTGGGCGACATCACCTCGAACATCGAGGGCGAAGACCTGCTGGACGCTCTCCAGAGTGTGCTCGATACGCTGATTCCGCAAGAGCGCGAGGTGCCCACGAACGACGGCTTATGGTATCTGGTGCGCATGCAGCCCTATCGGACGCTGGACAACGACATCGCGGGGGTGGTGCTGACTTTCACCAACGTGACCAAGTTCAAGCTCGCCAGCATCAAGCGTGACGCGGAGGAGACGGCACGAGCCCTCCTGGCCGAGGGCATCGTCAACACGGTCAGCGAGCCGCTGATCGTGCTCGATAGTGCGTTGCAGGTTGTCTCCGCCAGCCAAGCGTTCTACCAACATTTCCAGGTCAAGCCAGAAGATACGGTGGGGCGCAAGATTTACGATCTGGGCAACGGCCAGTGGAATATCCCGGCCTTGCGCCAACTGCTCGAAGACCTTCTGCCCCAGCAGCAAGTGCTGGATGGTTACGTGGTGGAACACGACTTCCCCGGTCTCGGCCTGCGCCGCATGGTGCTCAACGCCCGCCGTATTGTGACCACGCTGGGTAATACCGAAATGATCCTGCTGGCGATGGTGGCCATTGAGCCTGTGGAAAAAAAATGAGTACGGCGGACGACAAGAAACAGGACGATCTGCGCCTTCGGGCCGCAGCCGAGAGGCAGATCGATAATGCGCCACGGGCCGAACACCTCGCGTCCTGGGCCGAAGAGCTGCTGCACGAACTGCAAGTGCACCAGGTTGAGTTGGAGATGCAGAACGAGGCTTTGCGCCAGGTGGAGATTGCGCTGACGCAATCGCGCGACCGCTATGTCGATCTGTATGAGTTCGCCCCGGTCGGCTATCTGACCCTTTCCAGCGACGGCATGATTGAGGAGACCAACCTCACCTGTGCCACGCTGCTGGGGCGCGAGCGCAACAAACTGCTGCGAAGAGGTTTCATCTCTTTGGTTATTGCTGAAGATCAGGATAGATGGACTCAGCATTCACGCAGCGTGCGGCAAGGCGACGGACAGGGCAAAGGCAGCGTGGAACTGACCTTGCAGCGTGGTGATGGCACAGTGTTTCAGGCACTGCTGAACTGCGAGCGGCAGAAAGTCGGCGTTGGCGATGCGGCGGTTCGCATTGCCCTGACCGACATCACCGAGCTCAAAGAAGCCGAAGCCGCCCAGCGCGGGAGCGACGCGCGTTACCGGGCAATCGTGCAATCAGCCAACGATGCCGTGGTCACCGTCAATAGCGCCGGCAATGTCGTTGATTGGAACCGGGCTGCGGAGCGACTCTTTGGCTATACGGATGCCGAAATGGTCGGCCAACCTTTGGCGATCATCATGCCCGAGCGCTTTCGCCAAGGTCATTGGGACGGTCTTGCGTGGATGGCTGCGGACGGAGTGGCGCAAGTACAGGGCAAGTCAGTTGAACTCGATGGACGTCGAAATGACGGCAGCGAGTTCCCGTTCGATCTCTCGGTTGCATCGTGGGAAAACCCTGAGGGCTGGTTTTGCACCGCCATCATGCGCGACTTGAGCGAGCGCAAACGTGTAGAGGCTGAGCGCGCCAAGCTGGAGGCGCAATTGCGAGAATCGCAAAAGATGGAGGCGCTGGGAGTCCTGGCTGGTGGCGTGGCACACGACTTCAACAACGCGTTGGCGGTGATCATCGGCAATATGGAAATGGCGAGGCAGGACGTGGGGCCTGGGCACGTGGCGCTGCAGCGCCTGGATGAGATCGGCAAGGCGAGCCTCAGAACGAAGGCTCTGGTGCAGCAAATACTTGCTTTTGGCCGGCGACAGACCACGGAGCGCAAGGTGATGTCGCTGACGCCGGTATTGGAGGAGTCGGTGCGGCTGATGGGCGCAACCTTGCCCGCGGGGGTGAGCATCAACGTCAAATGTGCGGTGGATGCGCCGGCGGTGCTGGTCGATGCAAGCCAGATCGAGCAGGTGGTGCTCAATCTGTGCAACAACGCCTGGTATGCGATCAGGGGTCAGGCGCAGCCGGGGACGATAGAAATTCGGCTCGAAGCCTGCGAGTGGGGACAGGACGGAACGAGCGACTCAGGATCTGCGTACGACCCGCTCGGACAATTGCAGCCGGGTCGCTATGCCTGCCTTAGCGTGCGAGACAACGGATCGGGCATGGACGCCGCGACCCGGGAACACCTGTTCGAGCCATTTTTTACGACCAAATCCGTGGGTGAAGGCACCGGACTCGGTTTATCGGTGGTGCACGGTATCGTGCGTGGGCACCACGGGGTTATCCAGGTGCAAAGTCAACCCGGCGAGGGAACCGTCTTTCGCATCTATTTTCCGGAGGCCGCTTCGCCCGCTTCTTTGATCCCCGCTCCGGGCCAGGAGTTGGTGCCCGCGCCCGCTGCAACTGCGTCGGCATTGCAGGCAGGAGATGGCGTGCATGTACTGTACATCGATGACGATGAGTCCATCGTGGACATGATGAAACAACTGCTGGAGCGCAAGGGCTATTGCGTTAGCGGCTACACCGACCAGAACGACGCCCTTGCGGCGGCGCGCGCCGAACCGGGGCGGTTCGATCTCGTGGTGACAGACTACAACATGCCGGGAATGTCCGGGCTGGAGGTGGCGCGTGCGCTGCGCGAGATCCGCGCCGATCTGCCCATCGTATTGGCTTCGGGAAATATAACAGAGGAGCTGCGCGCCCAGGCGCCTGCGGCCGGAGTGAGTGAACTTGTTTTCAAACCCTGCACGGTCAAGGAACTGTGCGAAGCGTTAGATCGATCGTCAGCGCAAGCACAGCGAAGGAAAACGAAGACTGGCTGAACCGATTCATGGCCGATGGTGCGTTTGCGTGAATCGGTGTCCGCGGCTGGTCGAAGCAGCCATTCGAGCATCAAAAAGCGCAGCGGCCGGATCGGGTCGCTCTGAGATATGCCCCCACCAAGACTCCTCCAGGGGAGGCAGCAGGGGGTGGGAAAATCTGCAAAACTGGATTCCTGAAAACCTGCACGGCCCCTCAGGAACTCAGTTTTTCAGAATTGCAGTTTACCGCCACCCCCACCCCTCCCCCTTGTAATAGTAAAAGCCGACGCGGCAGAGGATTTCTACAACGACGCAATAGAAAAATTGATTGAGGAAACCAGGGATCGATCGTATGAACAGTGATGACAAACTCCCTATTTCGGAGAAGTCTACAAGCCGACCGCTTCGAATCTTGATAGTAGAGGATTCGCAAGAAGACGTAACACTGCTATTACATTCATTACGTACACAAGGCTATCTCGTAGATCCTTTGGTAGTTGCGACGTCGGCGGCAATGCAAGCCGCACTCCAGAATCAGAATCAGGATTGGGATTTAATTCTTTCCGATCACTCTTTGCCGAGTTTCAACGCTGTGGATGCGTTGACGGTTGCGAAAGAACTTCGCCCGGATGTGCCGTTTATCATTGTTTCGGGGGAAATGGATCTAAACCAGGCTGTCAAGCTCATCAAGAGCGGGGCGCAGGATTATGTACAAAAGAATAAATTGTTCCGTTTGGGTTTGACCATCGAGCACGCACTTCGTGAATACAATTTAATTCGTCAGCGCAATTTGGTCGAGGCCAGGTTGGTAGATAGCGAGAAGGTTTTGTCGAGCGTCATTGGCTTGGCCATGGACGCGGTCATCACTTTGGATGCTGAACAGCGCATTCTGGTTTTCAACTATGCAGCGGAGGCAATGTTCGGCTGCAAGGCTGCCGATGTCATCGGGCAGCATCTTGATCGGTTTATTCCCGAGCGATTTCGACATGCGCATCACAGCCATTTGACCGCTTTCGGCGCCGATGCTTCCACCAGCCGAAGGATTGGAGAACCGATGGAGATTGTCGTGCGTAAGAGCGACGGCGCCGAGTTTCCTGTCGACGCGACCATATCCAGCGCCAAGGTCGAAGGAAAAGTGGTGCACACGGCCATGCTGCGTGATGTCAAATGGAAGCTCGCAGTCGCCGAAGCGCAGCGTGATACTCTCGTGCGGGAAGTCCACCACAGCATCAAGAATAATTTGCAAGGTGTGATAGGGCTGGTGCGAGCGCATCTGATTGCCCATCCGGAATTGGCAGAACTGGGTAACAGCATCATTGCCCAGGTTGGTGCGATTGCGGCCGTCCATGGCATGCAAGGAGAGCGTACTCCGGGTCATGTCGAGATATTGGCGCTGGTCAAGGAAATAACTCGGGCTGCCATGCTGCTAGCCCCCGCGACATGTATCGTCGTTGCGGTCGAAGAGTTCATGGCGCCAGTCTTTCTTTCCAAGGATGCGGCCGTCCCGGTGGCGTTAATATTGAACGAATTGCTGCTCAACGCCATAAAGCATAAAACTGAGGGGGCGAGGAATGAAGAGGTAACTATCAGGCTTCGCTTGGACTCTGACAGGAACCTGGTGAGTGTGATCATCAGTAGTGCCGGCAGGTTGCCAACATCGGGGTTCGATTTTGGTAATGGAATCGGCTTGGGAGTCGGATTGAGCCTGGTGAAAGCGTTATTGCCGGATAGCGGGGCAAAACTGCACTTTGCAGAGGAGGGTGATCGAGTGGTCATTTCATTTGAGTTGTGTGAACCGATCATTCTGCGTGATCAACCTTTAGCGAATACGTCAAGCGCCGGACACAGCCACCGTGCGTAGTGCTCCAGTCGCTTATGCACCTGGTCTGAACGAGTCGGTCTTGTTATGCCACTAAAGGAGTTGGATGAAGCCTGAAGAGCCAAACATGGCGCCGCAGATTTTGGTAGTAGATGACGATCGGCTGATTTTGTATGGCCTGACTGTGGGATTGCGCAGCGCAGGCTACCGGACGATCGATGCCGATTCGGGAGAGAAGGCAATAAAAATCGCGCACGAGCATGAGATAGACCTGGCGATCGTGGACGTCAGAATGCCGGGGATGTCCGGCATCGAACTGGCGGAGCAACTGCGGGCACATGCCGGCATACCCTGTATTTTTCTTTCTGCCTATTCAGATACTGCGATTGTTGAGCTCGCCGTCGCGCAGGGCGCCCTGGGCTATCTGATCAAGCCGCTGGACGTGCCCAACATCATCCCCTCGATCAAAGCCGCCCTGGTCCGTTCGAAGGAGCTGTCCACCCTGAAGAAAAGTGCCGCCCAGCTCAGCACGGCGGTGAGCCAGAGCCGTGAGATAAGCACCGCGATCGGAGTGCTGATGGAGCGCACTGGTTTGGACAGGGAACAGGCTTTCGAGGCTTTGCGCAGGGCCGCGCGTCGGCAGAGGCGCAAGCTCGAGGATCTGGCATCGGCGCTGCTTTCTGGCACTGCTGAGTTCGGCAATATCGTTGAAGCCAGAGGCAAACACAGTTCTTCTCCTCGAAAGCCCTGAGTCGACTGTTTTTGTTACTTTTGCAAAAAGTACTTTCAGGCGGCGACTAAAGTATTTCCGTACCTTGCCGTTATGCTAATTGTCTGTTCCTTACCCGCCAAAATCCCGCGGGACGAAGATTGATCAGACCCGTACTTCGGAGCGTGAGTTCAATCCGAAGCATAACTGCAAAACAACCCAGACCCCGTTGTTTTTTTAAGAGAAATGCGGAATTGCCCGCAGATCTTTTTGGGGGAATGGGATGTTTCAGTCTGATGGCACCTGCATAACGGTAAGCGCAGCGGCTCCCGCAGCACCTGCCCAAAAACCGCAATATCAGCCAGGCATCCGTGTGTTCTGCCGGGCCTTTCCTCGCCACGCTCCTTCCGTCCCAACAAGTGGTTTTCTTCCGGGCAATGATCTGCCTGCCACGCTGCCGGCCTTTGGCGCAAGCATTTTGCAAATACCGGCTCGTCCAGGGTATTGCCGACAACTCAAATACATCGACGACTCGAGCATTCGAGTGAGTGCAGCAAGCCAATCTTACAGGGGCGCGCAGTAATGGAACCAAGGCAAATTCGGCTGGTACAGGAAAGTTTTTCGAAACTGGAACCCATCTCCGCTCAGGCGGCGCAGATGTTCTACGAGCATCTATTCAGGCTAGATCCTGCCTTGCGCGGGCTTTTCAAGGGCGACATGCAAGCCCAGGGAAAGAAGCTCATGCAGATGATTGGCGCCGCAGTGGGCATGCTGGACGATGTGCCGAAACTGATGCCGGTGCTGGCGAACCTGGGTCGACGGCACGGCGGCTACGGCGTTAGCGACAAAGACTATGCGACGGTCGGTAAGGCCCTGCTGGCGACGCTTGAAAAAGGCCTTGGGGCGGGCTTTACGCCTGAAGTGCGCGCAGCTTGGACGGCAGTCTACGGCGTGATGGCAGAAACGATGAAGAAGGCAGCGGGACAAACGAGTGGCGCTAATCAATCAAAAGGAGGGGCTATGTTTAACAATCTGAGCATCAAGTCGCGGCTGATTTCTGTAATCGCTTTAATGTTGGTCCTCCTGACGGGGATCGGATTGATGGGGCTGGATGGTTTGCACAAAGCCAGCGAAGGGCTCAAAAGCGTCTATGAGGAGCGCGCGGTGCCTATGGGGCAGGTGGCCGACATTCAGCGCATGCTGGCGCGAAATCGGCTGAATATAGCCCTATCCTTGGCGAACCCGACGGCGGATGAGATCAGCAAGAACACCGCTGATGTCGAGGCGAACATTGCCTCGATCGGAAAGCAATGGGAGGCGTACATGGCAATCCCCCACGCGAAGGAGGAGACGGAGATAGCCAAAAAATTTGCGGAGGACCGCAGGCGGTTCGTGCAGGAAGGACTCCTGCTGGCGGTCAAGGCGCTTCGCGCGAATGACCTCAAGGAGGCCAACCGCATCGTGGCCAATGAGCTTCAGCCGTTGTATTTGCCCGTGGGCCAGGCAATCGAGGCGCTGATGAAGCTGCAATTGGACTCGGCCAAGAGCGAGTACGAGCAGGCGCAGAGCCGCTATGTTACCGCGCGTACCGTCACGCTCACGAGTCTGGTGCTTGGGGGGGCGCTGGTGGCGCTCATCGGGTTCTTGCTGATGCGCGCAATAGTGCGACCGCTTAACGCTGCCATTGGGCACTTCGCGGAAATTGGTCGCGGCAACTACCGCGAAGAGATCACGGTGCATGCCCGTGACGAGACAGGCAAGGTGCTTGAGGCACTCAAGGAGATGCAGTCCAGGCTCAATGCGGACATGAGTGAAGCGAGTCGTATTGCAGCCGAGAACTTGATCGCAGCACGCGTCAAGAATGCACTGGACAAGGTGGAGTCGAACGTGATGATGGCCGACATGGATGGCAACATCATTTACATGAACGAGACCGTGACAGCGATGCTGACGGGCAACGAGGTGGAGCTGAAAAAAGTGTTGCCGCGTTTCGACTCGAAGAGTCTGCTTGGAACAAACTTCGACGTGTTTCACAAGAATCCGGCGCATCAGCGCGGATTGCTGTCGGGCCTGCGAAGCACCCACAAGGTGCAGATCAATGTGGGCCCCTTGACCTTCAACCTGACGGCCAACCCGGTCACCGATGCCAAGGGAGAGCGTATCGGCACGGTGGTGGAGTGGCAGGATGCAACTGCGGAATTGGCGGCGCGGGATAAGGAGCTGAGGGAGTCGGCCGAAAATCTGCGTATCAAGAACGCGCTCGACAAGTGCTCGACCAACGTGATGATCGCCGATGCGACCAATCAGATCATCTATATGAATGAGTCGGTGAGCCAGATGCTTGGGGGCAATGAGGCCGAGTTGCGCAAGGTGCTGCCGCAGTTTGATTCCAGAAAGCTGATCGGAGCGAATATCGACCAGTTCCACAAGAACCCGTCACACCAACGCGGGCTGCTGGCCGATTTGCGCAGCACCTACAGGACCGAAATCAAGGTGGGCCCGCTGAACTTTGGTCTTATTGCGAGTCCGATCGTGGATGAAAAGGGCAAGCGTGTCGGGACGGTGGTGGAGTGGAAGGATCGTACTCAGGAAGTCGCCGTCGAGGCTGAAGTGGGAGGCCTGGTGAGCCGAGCGGTTGCAGGAGACTTCACCCAGCGCGTGGAGATGGCTGGCAAGGACGGTTTCTTCAAGGCGCTTGGGGGAAACATTAATCAACTGCTTGAGACGACCTCGGTAGGGCTGGACGAAGTGGCCGGGCTGGTGGGCACTGCGGTTCAAGGGGACTTTACCGGCCGCATTGAGGTCGCGGGAAAACAGGGAGTATTCAAGGAATTGGCTGGGAACATGAACCTGCTCATGGAGACTAGCGCGGTCAGTCTCGACGATGTGGGCCGAGTACTGGCTGGCCTGGCCAAGGGGGATCTGACCTCAAAAATTGATGCCGAATACAAAGGGACATTCGGGCGCCTGAAGGACGACTGTAACGAGACGGTGGACAAGCTCACCGAGATCGTCGGCAAGCTCAGAGATGCGACCGAGTCGATCAATACCGCGGCAAAGGAGATCGCCGCGGGGAACACGGACCTTTCCAGTCGAACCGAAGAGCAGGCCTCCAGTTTGGAGCAGACGGCCTCGAGCATGGAGGAATTGACCTCGACGGTGAAGCAAAACTCCGAAAACGCCAAGCAAGCCAACCAACTGGCCATTGGCGCCTCGGGTGTGGCGGTCAAGGGCGGCTCGGTGGTAACCCAGGTTGTCAGTACCATGAATTCAATCAGCGAGAGTTCGAAGAAGATCGTAGACATCATCAGCGTGATCGACGGGATAGCGTTCCAGACCAATATCCTCGCGCTGAATGCGGCAGTGGAGGCGGCGCGCGCCGGAGAACAGGGCCGTGGCTTCGCCGTGGTGGCCAGCGAAGTGAGAAACCTTGCGCAAAGGAGCGCCGGAGCAGCCAAAGAGATCAAGGCCTTGATTGGGGATTCGGTGGAGAAGGTTGGCGCAGGGACCTTGCTGGTCGATGAGGCCGGCAAAACAATGGCCGAAATCGTGACATCGGTAAAGCGAGTAACAGACATCATGTCCGAGATTACGGCAGCCTCTCAGGAACAAAGCGCCGGGATCGAACAGGTCAACCAGGCAATTACGCAAATGGATGAAGTGACGCAGCAGAACGCAGCGCTGGTCGAAGAAGCCGCCGCTGCGGCCGAGAGTCTTGAGGAACAGGCGCAGAACCTTGCTGGTGCCGTGGGGGTATTCAAGCTGGCAGGCGGGCAGGATGCACAGGTGGCGCATAGTGTGCAGGTAACACGGCTGCCGATGAAGGTGACCTCGGGCAGGGGCCCGGCGAAGAAAGTCGCAACTGCACCTGCCTCTGCGGCAGTCCGCAAACCGACAAAGTTGGCCACCGCCGGCGGAGGAGGCGACGGAGCGTGGGAGGAGTTCTAGACCCAACGCGGGACTGGAAATTCCGAATATCAACGCGTATTTTTCAAGGAGCTGAAACGATGAACACGTCAGCGTCAAACGCAGTTGAGTTCGAGCAACAAGCGGTGAATTTACAAGTTGCGCTTTGTGACATGGTGCGCAGGCACCGCGAGGGGGAAATTCAGCAGCTTTTGTCTGTGGATGTCTTTACGGGCGCGCACGCAGAGATCGCGCAGCAGGTGAATGCGCTGGTGGGCTTGCATGTTGAGCTGGTGCGGCGGATGTCCATAGCAAGCGAGCGATTCAATGCCGCCGCAGGTGAAATTGCCGCAGACTGTGCGCAATTGTCCGAGTGTACTGATGCTCAGTCCGGCAGTGCGAGCAAGGTTGCTGCTGGCATGAAGGCACTGAGCGCGGAGCTAAATCTGAATGCGCAAAGGGTGAGACAGGCCCGCCAACTGGCGACCGATGCTGTCAATGTCGCGGCAAAAGGTTGCGCGATTGTGAGTGAAGTCGTTGACGCGCTGAATGCAGTGGAATCGAAATCGCGGAAAATCAGCAATATTAATCGAGTGGTCGACGGCATCGCACAGCAGCTTGATGCGCTTGCGATGAACGCGACTCTTGAGGCAGTGCACGCGGGGGAGCACGGCCGGGGAATTGCGTTGGTAGCCGAAGAGGTCAGAAACCTGGCGCGCTACAGCGCAGTGGCGGCCAAGGAAATCAGGGGGCTCATCGGCGAATCGGCGGCAAAGGTGGCCACCGGCAGCAGGCTGGCAAATCGAGCTGGCAAAAATATGAAGGAATCGGATAGTTCGGCAAGGCGGGTGATTGATATCGTCGCGCAGATCAGCTCGGTTGCGCAGAACCACAGAGTGGCAATCCAGCAGGCCAGCGTGGAAATGTCATGGCTTGCCGGACTGGCGAGGCGTTCCGCAGCCTGCGTAACAAAATCTGCGGACCGCTCCTGGAATCTGGCAGCCCAGGCGCATTCCCTGGCGGGATCAATGTTGAAATTCAAGCTAGGCGACGAGACTCGGCTTTGCTCCTATGTGCCGATACCAAAACGCAAGGTGCCAAGCGATTACCGAACAAAGCTCACCATGCCGCTATCCGAGTCCGGTGCCGAGAGGCCGGTTGGGGGTGTGTTGCGGCTGGTCGGCGGATATGGGGGCGATGCAAAATCGCTACAAGAGTACAGGGTTGATTCGCAATGAACTGCCTGGCAAGCGTGATAGTGAATCTCCTGGCTGAGCAGGCGATTTTTGCATCCGGAAAGGATCTTGAACTGGTCGCCTGCGACTGCAGTCGATCGGCGTCAGGATTGTGGCAGGGATGCGATTTCTGCAAAGGGGATTTCGTTGAAACCGCAACGCGGTTCTATGAGAATAAAGGCAACGGGTAATGATTTCCAGCACGAGGGCAAAGGATCGTTAGCCCTGCGGCCCGGTACCGGTTTTATGAACCCAGACCCTTGAACAAAATGACAGTCCTTGGGGAAGCCTGTTAACTACGACGATCTTCCGGGTGACAGTTGAAGGTATTTAAAGCCCGAGCCGCTTCCAGATCTCAGAAGTCAGCCCCGCCTGGTTCATCGTAATTCTCTGAGGGTTTTGGGAAATTTGATTTGTTTCAACGCACTTGCCTCCGTTCTCGCTCCTCGACTTGGCACGACCCACGCTATTCCCACCCACAGCACGTATGCTCCCGGTGACGCTTGCAGGCCAAAGT